>JALWKQ010000176.1 GCA_027081395.1 Sulfurovum sp.
ATCATGAACGACCACACAGTTCACTGGATAACCAACCACCGGCAAAGGTTTCAGGCAGACAAAATGCTGCTTGATATACAATCAGAGTCTAACTTTGGAAATGGTACTACTTTTTGGGGCAGGTCACCTGTGCCAATGACTGCGACATGATCGCCGTAGGATTTGAGTGTGAGCAGTATCTCGGAGAGATCATCGGTGAATCCGGCATTTTTGAGCCCATAGACCACCACATAGAGCCCGATGGAGAACCATACCACCTGCCATGGTGCCGCTTTGATGGTCATGATGGGTTTGGTTGCTTTGTACTTCGCAGCAATCGCCAGAAAGATCAGTGCGCCACCAAGCGCGAAGATGGAGATGGGCAGATGGTAGATGTCACCGATGAAGTATCCGACCATCAAAAGTGCCAAGAATGCCCAACTGAGCTTGAACATCGTCATGTTTTTGATGGCAGACTCCGGTGTGGCGAGATTTGCTATATCAAGATGTTTGGGGATATCCTTGCGGAAGAAGAGCCAGAGTACAGCCAGCGATGCAGCGATGCTCAGCAGGTTTGGCAAAAACATATGTGCCGCATACTCCCAAAAGCTGATGTGGAAATAGTCAGCCGTGACGATGTTGGTGAGGTTGGAGATCACCAGCGGGTTGGAGGCGCTGTCGCCGATGAAACCGCCCGCCATCAAAAAGGCAAACATCGCAGAGGGTTTCATGTTGAGGTGTTTCATCTTGGCAAGCAAAATGGGTGTCAAGATAAGCGCTGCACCGTCATTGGCAAAAAATGCCGCCACAACCGCGCCAAGCAGCAAAATATAGATAAACATCAGATGTCCGTTGCCCCAGCTCAGCCGCACCATCTTCAGTGCCGCCCACTCGAAAAAGCCGATCTCATCAAGCACCATAGAAAGCAGGATGATCCCAATAAACGCCAGCGTCGCATCCCATACGATGCCCGTAACCGTGATGACATCCTCAAAGCTTACAACACCCAAAATGAGTGCCGCTATCGCACCGATGATGGCAGTCGTGCCGATCTGCAGCCCTTTTGGCTGCCAGATGACAAAGAGGAGGGTGATTAGAAAGAGTGCAGAAGCAAGCAGCATGGGTTATTGCTCAGGGTTGAGGACTTTGGACTTGGCAAGTGCCGCTTCGATCTCTTCTTTGCTCACGTCACCTGTGAGATCAAGTGAGACATCACCGTCATTGCCACTGACTTCCATGTTTTGGATCTTCTTTTTGGTCTCGTCACTCATACATTCACACTGTCCAGTCGCACAGTTTTCAACCATCTTGACGATGTTTTGCTTTTTCACTTCACCTGTGAAGCTGATCTTGACACCTGTGTTGGTGGTGTTGACATTTTTTTGCATGGTACAATCCTTCAAATTTTAATTTTTAATTTTTTAATGCCTCTTCAATTTTAGGCAGCAATACACTCCTGATCTCCTCATACGTCTTCTCAAACGCCTCATACCCCTTCCCGTCCGGGTCTTCAAATCCTACATGTATCTTGGGTACAGGCTTGGGGAAGGTGGGGCAGGTCTCGTTGGCGTGGTCGCAGACGGTCACGACAAGGTCATAGTCGTTGTCGATGACGGTATCTATCGTCTTGGAGTGATAGCGATCTTCCCAGATACCTTTTTCTTCGAGGAGTTTTTGGGCATTGGGGTTGACCCTGCCTGAGGCTTTGACGCCGGAGCTATCTGCTTCGATGCCCTCAAGTTCGGCATTGATCAGTGCTTCGGCGATGATGCTACGGCAGCTGTTTCCTGTACAGAGTATGAGTACTTTTTTCATTCTGTCACTCTCCTATATCCACTTCTGCTTTTTCAGCCATCTGAAGATCAGCCACGCAATGGCGATGTTGAGTCCCCAGATGACAAAATAGCCGTACTTCCAGTCGAGTTCGGGCATATTTTTGAAGTTCATCCCGTAGTTGCCGACGATAAAGGTCAGCGGCAGGAAGATAAGTGAGATCGCCGCAAGGCGCTGCATTGCCTGGTTCATGCGGTTGCTCAGAAAACCCATGAGAAGGTTTTGGAGGTAGCCGGTACGGTCGAGGTAGGTCTTGGACTCGTTGATCAGGTAGGAGAGGTGCTCCTTAAGGTCGATGAACTCATACTTGAGCTTCTGTCTGGTTTCAAGCGTGAAGTGGTTGTAGACTTTGTTGACTACATCGTTTGCCTGTACTGAGAGCTTGGTAATGCGGTTGAGGGTTCGGCGGGCAAAGTAGAGGTGCTTTTGGATCTCTTTTTCATCTACATCTTCACCGAAGATCTGATCTTCGATCGCTTCGAGTTTGTCATCGAGCCTGTCTACGATCCCCATCGTATGATCGACGATGATATCCATCACACTATAGGTGACATACTCCAGCGAATCACGCTCTTCATAGCGTCTGTAGAGGTGAGAGACGACATTTTTGATGATATGCTCGTTGCGTGAGAGAAAGATAAACTTCTCAGCCGTGATGATGACAGCGATATTTTCATCATGGTAGAGCAGTTCATCCTCTGCATCATGGACGAAGTATTTCAAGATGATCAGTTTGAAGCTTTTGCTCTGCTCAAAGGTGATCGACTGATCTTCATTGCGGATATCTTCGAGGAAACTCTCCGGAAAGTTGTGTGCTTTAAGCCACTCGATGATCATGGGGTTATCGACATGGGTAAAGATGATCTGTTTTTTCCCCTCCTCGATGGTGATCTCATCTTTATAATAGAGGCGGTCGGAGAGCAGATACATGGCACACCTTTTGGGATTTGTTGCTATAAGTATACCCTATGATTTCTAACGGCTACACATGATTTTCATCCGCTTTTGTTAAAATGGTGACAAGAATCGAAGAAGGATCAACAGTGTTTAGTTTCAAACCGATCAAAGAACCCCAGCGAAAGAGTTTCTGCTCCACCACTTCTGATAGTTGTTCCACCGAGAGCCACGACTGCTGCAGCCCGCAGCCCAAAGGCAAAGCCGAGTGTCCGCTCTGTGGCAAGGCTGCCAAAGGGGTACTTGTCAAGACTTTGGAACATCTGCTCACCGACGATGCCAAAGCAAAGCTCGATACCCTTGAGGGCTTCCACTACTGCAAAACCCCGACATGCGAAGCGGTCTATTTCCGAGGTGACGAAGTACTGAGACAGGATGCACTCACCGTTACGGTAGGGCTCAAAGAGGGCGCCAGCCCTGCGACAGTCTGCTACTGCTTTGAGTGGACAAAAGAGAAGATCAAGGCAGAGATCGAAGCGACAGGCAAGACTACAGCGCTTGAGGACATCAAAGCCAAGATGAAAGATCCGGGATGCAGTTGTGAGATCCTCAACCCGAGCGGGCAGTGTTGTTTGGGGGATGTGGGGAAGGTGGTTAAGGAGTTTTCGGTTAGTCAATGAGTTTAAGAGTAATGTGCCTATAATGTTTCTTGATTAAATATTTTTGTCTTAATGAACAAAACCGCACAATAAAAAACATTATCTTTTAAAAAAGATGCCAAAAATTTTAGTAAAAAAGGAAATTTTATGAATGGACCCAGTCAAGAAGAATGGGGAAATATCAATAAAAATAGCCTTGATGAATATTGTGCATATTCACACTTCTATACCAAATCTTTTGATGAAGCAGTAGACATGTTTGCAAAAAATGCATTATATCATCAAGAGGATTTAACATATATGCCCATAAAACCCTTCAATTTTTACGTAAAAGCATTTGTAAAATATATTTTGTCTAATAAAGCAAAAGGTGATGCAGATGGAGCATCATCTTTTTTGGATATGGTTGAGTGGAAATTAGAGACTGAAGCTGACATAATCTCAAGTGACATAAAAAAATTGCTTATAGAAACATCGAAAAAGGTTTCCACTAATCAACAATTCTATGATGCCGATCAGGATATATATGGAGATTTTCTCGAAAAATATGAAAAAATCAAACAGTACGAAAAATAACAAGAATCGACTCGTTCCCATACTCCCACATGAGAATGCATATAAAAAACTTACGTTCAATATTGAACGCCCATATGCACTCCCACGCAGAGTATGGGAGCAAGAGTAAATCATTGGAGAAGAATACTCAAAAAACAAGATATGCTATAATACAAATAAAAAGGAAGCATATATGGTAGCGGCAAAAGAAGAAGCACAAAAAATCATCCAAAACCTTCCTGATGACTGTACTTATGAAGATATCCAATATCATCTTTATGTCGTAGAGAAGATCAATAACGGTATTGAGCGTGCCAAAAAAGGTGAGGTCTCATCTCATCATGAAGCAAGAGAGAGAATGGCTAAATGGCTTTCACGCTAAAGTGGTCAGAGGAGGCTCTTGAAGATATCGAATCAATCGCAACTTACATTGAAAAAGATTCTCCGATTTATGCAAAATCCGTTGTTTCAAAATTTTTTGAAAAAGCAGAAATATTACAAGAGTTTTCTGATCTGGGCAGAACTGTTCCTGAGTTTAATGACCCAACCATTCGAGAAATTTTTGTTTATAGTTATAGATTGATCTACAAGATAGATGAAGAGGAAATTTTATTTGTAGCTGTAGTGCATGGTAAAAAACTTCTTGAAAATTATAGCAAGACAAAGTAGCCAATAAATTACCCAAAAAACCTTGTATATAAACTCTCACACACACTCCCACACAAAGCATGGAAGCGAGAGGGGAGTCACATTTCCATCAATGACTCATACTAAGCTGCAACCCGATCACACCGAGAATAATAAGCGCTATAGAAGCGATCTTCATCGGTGTAAGTGACTCGCCAAATACTATGATGCCGATGCCTGCGATGAGGGCGGTACCCAGACCTGACCAGATGGCGTAGGCGATGCTGACATCTATCTTTTTGAGGGTGAGGGTGAGCATGACCAGAGAGAGGATGTAGAAGATCGCCATCGCAATGGAGGGCATGGTCTTGGTAAAGCCCTCGGAGAGCTTCATCGCTGTGGTGCCGAGCACCTCGAAGAGAATGGCAAAGAGCAGGTAGAGCCAGTGCATCTTTAGAGCCTGATCGCAGTACCCACGCCGACGTTGCCGTGGACTCTGCCGTCACTGCCTACGCTTACTGTCGATCCGACGACACCGTGTTTGCCTATGGGGGCAGCCGTCCCGACCCCTACACTGCTATAGCAGCCGCCAAGCAGCATAGCTGCCCCAAGCCAGAGCAGCATTCTTTTAATATAAAATAGCATAATAACACCTTTTGTTCGAAGTTCTATATTAAAATCTTCTGAAATAGTCCTGAGAATCAAGGTTTCACTCGATGGCGACGAAGGAGCACCTAACCCATGTAATGGGCGCTTGCGTTTGCGACTGACAGAGCTATCGAGTGAAACCAATGGTATTTCAGAGATCTTTATCTGCTATTTTACCATCTTTATCTGTTTTGATCACATAGACATCATAGTAGCGGTGCCGTGGTGTCTGTGTGTCGCCTACGATGATGTATCCATCTTTGGTCTTGGCGATATCATAGCCGATATCCTCATCCTCTTTGCCGTAGGTGCGCTGCCAGAGCAGTTTGCCGTTCTTTTTGGAGATCTTGAAGAGGTAGACATCTTTGTCATATCCGCGTTTGCCCGTACTTGCCGTACCGCCTACGATCACATAGCCGTCATCATCCTCGATGATCGCATTGCCTACTTCATCACGACTGCCGCCGTAGGTGCGATGCCAGAGTCTCTTGCCTTGTTTGTCCACTTTGACGACATAGACATCATTATCAGTCAGATCGAAGCTGTCGGTTGTCCCTACCATCACGTAGCCGTCATCGGTAGCGATGATATCATTGGCGACATCGTCATCTTCACCGCCGTAGACCTGATGCCAGAGGCGGTTGCCTGATTTGTCTGTTTTGATGAGATACATATCTTTGTCTCCGTGTCCCCACGACTCGGTTGATCCGGCGATCACATAGCCGCCGTCATCCTTGATGATCGCTTCGGCACGGTCCTCTTTGCTGCCGCCGTAATAGCGTGAGCCTATCCTGTGTCCGTCCCGGTCGGTACCCACGATGAAGATATCTACCGCCTTTTTGAAAAACTTGGGGCGATCCTGTATCGCAGCGATGATGTAGCCGCCGCCGTAGGACTGCACCAGATCTTTGCCTGTATAGAGGCTGTTGCTGCGCTGCCAGTAGCCGTGGTGCCAGAGGAACTTCCCTTCAGGAGAGATCTTGGCAAGATAGACACTCTGGCGGTTGTTGCCCAGCCGTTCGGTGTAGCCGGTGACGAGGATATTGTTGTGGTCATCGACGGTCATGCCGTAGAGCTTCTCATCCTCTTTGGTACCAAAGTGCATCGACCAGCGCTTTTTGCCAGTGGGATCAAGCTTGATGAGGTATCCCTCTTCGTCACGATGCTTGGTAAAGCTGTCACTGTAGCCGGCGATCAGGTAGCCGTCATCCACGACACTGACCGCTCTGGCATGGTCATGCTCTTTGCCCCCGATCTGGCTCTCGAAAGTTACGGCACCGCTCTGCAGCGTACTTAAAACCAAGAGTGTCAGCAGGGTAGGGATGTTTCGGAGTGCTTTCATGATCTCCTCCTTTTCATAAGTTATATAGAAGATAATAAATATATAGTATCGTAATAACTTATGAAAATCAATAAAAAAGTAGTTTAAGACTTTAATTTATTGGCAAGGAGAAAGAGCCCGAGTCCAGCTGCTGAGACGAGGATGATCGAGGCACCGGAAGTCAGATCAAAGGTGTAGGAGAACCAGAGTCCAGTGAGCGTAAAGAGCGTGGCGATGGCACCGGAGAGAAACATCATCGCAAAAAGGGAGTTGGAGAGCTTCTCCGCGATATAGATCGGAATGGTCAGCATCGCGATGACGAGGATCAGTCCGACGACTTTGATGGCGATAACCACCGTCAGTGCCGAGAGGATCAGGATCAGGGTGTAGAAAAAGCGTGTATTGATGCCGCGCAGCTGTGCATACTCGCTGTCATAGCTAACCGCGAGTATCTGACGGTACCAGAAGACCACGACAAAGAGGATAATCGCCAGCAATCCCCCCATGAAGTAGAGATCCTGTGTCGTGACCGCCAGTATCGAGCCAAAGAGGTAGCTCATCAGATCGACATTGTAGCCCGGTGTCAGGTCAACGAAGATCACACCGATCGCCATACCCACTGCCCAGATCAGTCCTATGAAGGTGTCTATCCTGTGGCGGTTGCGGTGTGTCAGCATCGCGATGAGCAGTGCCGCACCCACAGCAAAGAGGGATGCACCCAGAAAGATCGGCAGCCCCAAAAAGACCGCAAGCCCGATCCCGCCGTAAGAGGTGTGTGCGATACCCCCGGCGAGAAAGACCATACGGTTGACGACGATGAGTGAGCCGATGATCCCCGCTGCAAGGGAGACAAGAATGCCTGCGATGATGGCATGCTGCATGAAGGAGAACTGTAAGGCTTCTATCATTTGGTCTCCCTCCATTTACTTTCTTGCCATTGGCTTTTTTCACCTTTATGTTTCTCCCCTTCTTGCGTGCTCTCTGTAGAGGGTGTGCAGGTGTTACAGCTCTCACTACCAAGCATCTGAAGCAGCTCGATCTCGCAGAGGTGCTCCGTATCGGAGTGGGTGTGAAATATCTTGCTTTTGTCCGAGATGTCGTGTACGACTACACTGTGGTTGACATGGGCGACTTTGTTGGCATACTTGAGGATGATCGAGAGGTCGTGGCTAACGACAAGGATCGTCATCGTCTGGTTGAGCTGTTCGAGCAGCTCATAGATCTCTTTTTGACCCTGTGGATCGATGCTTGCGGTGGGCTCATCGAGGATAAGGATGCGAGGGTGTGCGCAGAGTGCCCGGGCGATCATCACACGTTGACGCTGTCCGCCGGAGAGTGAGCCGATCTTTTCGTTGGCGAACTTCTCCATGCCTACCTGCGCGAGGGCTCCCATCGCACAGGCGATCTCATCTTTGCCGTACCCAAAGAGGGGACGACGATCTCCGACATGTCCGATGAGTACCACTTCGATGACTTTGATGGGGAAGTCGGTATTGATATTGGTATTTTGGGGGACATAGCCGATCTTGTCGCGGCTCTTTTGTGGAGGCTTGCCCAGTACTCTGATCTCTCCCTGCTGTATCGGGAGGAGTCCGAGTGTGAGTTTGAGCAGTGTCGATTTACCGCCGCCGTTGGGACCGATGATCGCGAAAAAATCCCTCTCCTCTACAGTGATATTGACATCTTCAAGTACCAGTTGATCCTCATAGGCAAAAGAGAGGTTCTTAATCTCGATCACGGCTTGGGACATCTACGCGCCGCCTGCGATCGCCTTGGCGATCCTGATGAGATTTGCCGACCAGTCAGGCGCCATCGGCGAGACTTTGATGACAGGGATGCCAAGCTCTTTGGCGATGATCTGTGCACTGGTATCCGAAAACTCCGGCTGGGTAAAGATAGCACGTACCTTCTGGCGGCGCGCCTCTTTGATGAGCCTGATCAGCGCTTTGGGTTTGGGTGCTTTGCCCTCTATCTCCACGGGCAGCTGTACAAGTCCGTACTCTTTGGCGAAGTAGCCCCAGGAGGGGTGAAAGACCATAAACTTCGTCCCTTTGGGTACTTTTGAGAGGATCTGACGGATCTTCTCATCAGTGGCATTGACCTCTGCCAGCCACGCCGCAAGCCCTTGACGATAGGTATTCTCATGAGAGGGATCGGCTTGTATCAGGGCATCGGCGATGTTGCGTGAGATGATCCTGACATTGGAGGGGGCGGTCCAGAGATGCGGATCGAGTCCGCTATGGGCATGATGATGTTCATGCTCATCATGATGCTCCTCTTCATGCTCCTCTTCGTGATCCTCCGTAGCCATGGGTATCTTCTCGATCCCCTTTGTCACATCGATGACAGCAAGATGGGGATTGAGATCTCTGAATTTGGGCAGCCAGATATTCTCAAACTCCACACCGATAGCAAAATAGAGATCGGCATCGGCGATCTGGCGCATCTGTGAGGGCTTGGGCTCATAGGTATGCGGTGAGTCTCCGGGCATGACCATCGTAGCGACCTCTATAGCATCACCACCGATCTTTTTGGCAAAGGTTTGCTCCGGTACGATACTGACGACACTCTTGGTCTGAGCAGACAACAAGGCAGAGAACAAAAGGGTAATAAGTGCTAATTTCTTTTTCATAGAGGCAATTATATCCAAAATGGAGAGGATGCAAAAGTCACTAAGTTGCATTTTTTCATAGAAATTCTGCTATTGTATAGCTAAATTTGGATAGTGAGGCAAGTATGCATGCATAGAAACAAGATTTGGATAACCATGATAGTCTCTGTGCTTCTGACAGGATGTGGTGACAAAGCACAAAGCCACCTATACGACAAACACTACAAAAGTGGCACGCTCTCATGTATGCGCTTACAGGTCATCCCCTATGACAAGAAGATCGAGAGTACACTTCACAAGTATTATGATTTTAGTACCAAATGCCCTTATGTCTTGCAGGTAGAGCATAAGAACAGCATTGTATGTAACAGTAGCTACAACGCACCTCAAAAAGCCCTGAGCAATTTCCCCAACAGCTATTTGAAACTGGAGCTTCATAAGGGGTTGTCCCTGCTCTATAGCTACTACATCGACCTTGACCACAAACCTGATGAGTCGGATATCTCTGAAGGGATGGAGAGGTTGCAGTATGATTTGGGGATAGCAAAATGACACACCAGGAGAAACTCGCCAAAGCCAAAGCCAAGTTGATGCTTGAGCATCCCTATATCGGAGCGCTTGCTACGACACTCAAGAGTGTCGATGATCCTGAGGCGCTGACCTTCAGCAGTGACGGGGTGAAGCTGATATATAACCCTGAGTACTTCGAGAAAGTGCCGCTGGATGAGATAGAGTTTGCGCTTGCCAACGGGGCGATGCATGCGGTGCTGAAGCATCGTGAGAGGATCAGTGGCAGAGTAGGGCGCATCTGGCAAGCGGCAACCGATCTTGTAGTCAATAGCATGCTGGTCAAAAACGGCTTTGTCCTGCCGCCCTATGTCTACTATGATGAGCGCTTTGAGGGGATGTATGCCGAAGAGATCTACGATGTGCTCAAAGATGAGATGATCACCAACCAGACCCGTGATGATGCCGAGGCGCAGAGTGAGGATATGGAGCCTACCGAAGAAGACAATAAGAGTACTTCGAGTAACACCTCACAGAGCAACGCCAATGACCAGACCACATCACCGCAGGAGCCGACAAGCCCGGAGCCGCTCTCTATGCAGGAGCAGCCGATCGACCCCGAAGCACTCGAGACACTTCAGGAGGAGCTGCAGGAGTATTTCGAGCAGATCTTTGCCAAGTACAAGCGCCAAGGTGACCTGCCAAAGGGGCTGGAGATCGTGGTGCCAGAGCTCTTTTCGCACAAGATCGACTGGCGGGAGGCGCTCTACCGCTACATCGCCGACTATGCCAAGAGCAGCTACAGCTTCATGCCGCCCAATATGAAATATCTCTACAGGGGCATCTGTCTGCCATCGCTCAGTTCCGACCTGCTGCGTATTGTCATAGCGGTCGATACCTCCGGCTCGATCGATGAGGAGATGCTCGGAGTGTTTCTCTCCGAAGTGAGTGCCATCATGCAGCAGTACCCAAACTATGAGATCGACATCATCACCGCAGATGCCAAGGTGCAGTCACACAAAACCTATCTGCCCGGTGAGCCATTGGAGTATGAGGTGAGCGGAGGAGGGGGGACAGATTTTCGTCCGGTCTTTACCTATATTGACACAGAGTTGAACTATCCGACACTATTACTCTACTTTACTGACGGTATGGGTATCTTCCCCACCGAGGAGCCTGGCTACGATCTGGTCTGGGTGATGCCAGAAGCCAAAGAGGTGCCTTTCGGAGAGGTACTGGAGCTGGCGTGAGCAAGGGGAGATTAATACTCTGTTTATAGAAATGGTGTATAATCCACTTTATTAATTCATTAGCCATTAGGAAGTGATCTATGCATACACTCGATTCTCAGCCCAAAACCTCCTGCCTGCCGCATGCCCTTGTGATACTGTTCGTGCCGTTTCTCTTTTTGCTCGGGTTGGTGCTCGGCTATC
>JALWKQ010000177.1 GCA_027081395.1 Sulfurovum sp.
GAAAAGGGGTAGAGGCTTACCATGCATACAGAGCTCTCCTATTGGCTGGATCGGATATCGAAATACGCCGGACTTATTGCAGCGGTGCTGGTAGTGGCACTCTCCTTGCTTGTCGCCTATGATGCAGTGATGCGTTATCTTTTTAGTGCAGGTTCAACGGCGCTTCAGGAGCTTGAGTGGCATCTCTATGATGCGGTTTTTCTGCTGGGACTGAGCTATGCGCTCAAGCATGACAAGCATGTACGTGTCGATATCTTCTTCGAGCGTTATTCTCCGGATACCAGAGCACTGATACAGATCCTCTCGATGCTCTTTTTGGTTATGCCTTTTTCACTGCTGATGATCGTATATGGTTACGATATGGCGCTGCAGAGCTACCTTCAGCATGAGGTTTCGGCTGATTCGGGCGGTCTGGGGGCACGCTGGATTATCAAGTCCGTACTGATACTCGGTTTTGTGCTGTTGCTGATACAGGCACTTAGTGAAGTGCTCAAAGCCTATCACCGTCTGCATAACAAGAGCCGCCTCTACAAAGCACTCGGTGTAGCAGCGCTTTTGGGAGCACTGATCTACGTTGCATGGTACTGGCGTATGGCATTTTGGATCGACCCGGTCTATCTGATGCTGCTTTTGGCGCTTGTCGGTCTGATGGCAGGGTTTCAGGTGGCATTCGTCTTTGGCGGAGTGGCGCTCTTTTTTGCGCTGATCTCTGACGAGGTAGGACTGGATGTCTTGGAGATGCTGCCGTACCGTACCTACGGTATCATGGGCAATGTCACACTGATGGCGGTACCGCTCTTTATCTTTATGGGATTGATCCTTGAGAAGTCGCGTATGGCGGAGGGATTGTTGGAGAGCATGGGCAGACTCTTTGGTTCGGTACGCGGCGGCTTGGCAGTCTCTGTGGTGCTGGTGGGTGCGATACTCGCAGCAAGTACAGGGATCGTAGGGGCATCGGTGGTGATGATGAGCCTCATCGCACTGCCGCTGATGCTCAAGCACGGCTATGCGCCCACCCTTGCAAGCGGTTCTATCGCAGCGAGCGGTACACTTGGGCAGCTCATACCGCCCTCTATCGTCCTGATCGTACTTGGTGATCAGATGCATCTGAGCGTGGGTGATCTCTTTAGGGCGGCAGTGGTGCCGGGCTTGCTTTTGATCCTGCTTTATATTCTCTACATTCTTGCTGTGGCATTCCTCCGCAAAGATATCGCTCCTGCAATCACCTCCCAAGAGCCATACGCCAAGATACTCAAAGCCGCACTCAAAGCGATCATCCCGCCATTGTTGCTGATCGGTGCGGTGCTTGGTTCGATCTTTGCCGGTATCGCATCGCCTACAGAGTCCGCAGCGATCGGTGTACTCGGAGCTATGGCGCTGGCGGCTTTCAACGGTGCATTTGATTTTGCACTGATCCGATATGCGGCAGTGGAGACTGTCAAGCTCACAGCGATGATCTTTATGATCCTAATCGGCGCGACTGCGTTTTCACTGGTCTTCAACGAGCTTGGCGGCGGAGAGATGGCACTGCACTTTTTTACGGGAGAGGTAGGGGACAAATGGCTCTTTATCTTCATGGCAATGGCGGTGATCTTCCTGCTGGGCTTTTTTATCGACTTTATCGAGATCGCTTTTGTGGTTGTGCCTATTTTGGTGCCTATTGTCGCGAGTTTTCATATCGACCCTATATGGTTTGCCATACTTATCGCCATGAACCTGCAGGCAAGCTTCCTCACACCGCCGTTTGGTTTCGCACTCTTCTACCTCAAAGGTGCAGCCGGCGACAAGGTCACTACAGCAGATATCTACAAAGGGGTGATCCCCTTCATTATGCTGCAGCTCTTGGCACTCTTGATCATTGTATGGTTTCCTGACCTGATCTATCTCTTTGGGAAGTAGTGGTAGTTTTGCTACAATAGAGCTATGGAAAAGACACTTACATTCGAACTTAAGCCCGATACAGTAGATAATCTGCTTGCCTTTAGAGAACTGCTTGGCAAAGATGTCAATACGATGCTCGAAGAGGCACTGCAGCGCTATTTTGAAGAGGAGCAGCAAAAGCTCATCGAAAAGGGCATCGAAGAGGATGCCTCCATGACCAATCTTGACTATGACGAGTTCTGGGACGGGCTGGATATTGGGTAGTTATCTTTTGTTGTTGTTGGCGGGATTGTAATGTCTTTGGATCTCAAACAGCTTAGCATGCTACTGGATGAAGAGATCATAGATAGCAGATACTTGACGCAGGGGCAGATCGGGGATATCTACAGGGTGTCGACAGCTACCCGGGATCTTGTGGTCAAGTCTTCTGAGAGGTTGGGGCAACTCTCTATTGAAGCGAGGATGCTGCAAGACCTTGCAGACGAGGGTATCCGTGTACCGGAGGTGGTTGCTTGTGATGATCGGATGCTTGCGATGGAGTGGATCGAGCAGTGCGCTTTGCCTCGTGAGATAGAAGAGATAGAAGCGGCGAAGTCTATCGCTGCACTTCATAGTGTCAGCAACGATGCGCGGATGTACGGCTACTGGTATGACACTACGATCGCTTCCTTTACTCAGCACAACGAGCAGACACAGTACAACTGGGGGCTCTTTTTGGGGCAGATGCG
>JALWKQ010000178.1 GCA_027081395.1 Sulfurovum sp.
CCAGATCGAGACGGATCACTTCACCCTCTTTGGTGAAGAGGTAGATACCCGCTTTCGAGACAGCCACTTCCGAGATATTGGCAGCATACTCTTTCTTGCCGCCGTTGCCGAGTACGATCACCTTTTTGGGTGTCGCAGCGACCATTGCATCCCCGAGCCTTGCAAGAAAGATAACATTGTTGAAATATTTCGCACTGCTGATATAGACCACTTTGGCATTCTCAGGGTTACGCCCGTCAACGATGATCAGCTTGCCGTCAAGCATCGGCATGACTGCGAGATTGTCCACAAACATCGGGGTCGCCGCTCGTGTATCAATCGCATAGGTACGCTCCGATCTGTTCTCCATCACTTTTCTGTTGTCAGCAATCTGGTAGATGCCGAAGGTGTTGTTGTTCAGTACATAAGCGATGATCCCTCTGTCGATCTTGGCAGAGACGATCGGCACATGCAGTGCTACGGCACGTACCGGTTCACCTGAACTTTTTTCGATGATCTTCAGCACGCCCTCCGGATTTCCCGCCAAGACATAGTTCTCGTTCTCACTCAAGAAGCGATACCCCTCTCCCAGATCGATATTGCTTACACCGTTTTTGCCGATATAGTGACTATTGGAGAGTGTCGCACCGTCACGGCTGAGATCCACAATAGTGCTGCCAAACGACCGCTCCGCTTTCGATGCCGAATAGGTCTGTTCCGGTGTAAAATACTGCTTGGAACTACAGCCTAAGAAGAGTACCGCCGTAGCTGCTGTCAGCGTCAAAGATAGGTAGTGTTTCATCTATTTTGCCTTTATCGTGGAGTGTTTGAGAAATTGTGCCAATACCGCTACAGGGGATCTCTCACCGATAAGATCGAGCTTCTCTTTGGCTTCTTGTGTTTTACCCGATTTGATCGCAAGGTAGGCTGCTTCGAGCAGTGCCAAATCTTTGTAGAGCTTGGAATCACTGCTCTGCTTTTGGGCAACAGCAGCATGATATCCGCTCACATCGGCGATGATCTCATTTTGGCTTTTGCTAAGCTGTTTCAATGTTGCGACATCCTGTTTCTTCGCTGCCTGTGCATATCTATAGAGTTCGTAGAGTGCCGGGTTTTTCTCTTTGAGCACTGAAAGTGCAGCGGCATCGTCAGGTTTGCTCTGAAGTGTCAGGAATGCTTCATTTGCCGCGGCAAGCTTCGCGTCTTTGACTGCCTGCAGGGCTGCTCTCCCGCCAAAAAAGAGCAGCAGTGCGATCACAACCGCCCAGATCTTGATCTTGTGTTTTTTGTAAAGTGTCTCTAACTTGAAAGCGCTCTCAAGGACTTTTTCATCACTGCTCAACTCTTTTTTAACATCTGCTATATTCACAGCACTCTCCTAGGTCAAATTCATTAGCCTATATTATACCTTTTGGAGTTAAAAAAGGGGTTAGAGCTCAACCACTGTAATACCGAGGTTGCCGGGCATGCGGTAGAAGTGCTCTATTTTAGGGTGGTTTTTAAGATACTCGGTGACCAGCTTTGCCAATACCCCGCTGCCTGTACCATGGATGATCTGTACTTCGCTCAGACCGTTGACCAATGCATCCGAGAGGAACTTATCTACGGTATCTATCGCCTCATCCGCATACATTCCCAGCAGTTTCACCGAAACGGCACCACCAGATTTCTCGACATGGTGTGTCGCTTTTTTGGATTTTTTGGGGATGCGGGCTTTGGGGGTCTCTTCACGTTTTTTCAGAGCGCTTAGCGGGACACGCATCTTCAGTCCGTCGACCTCGATCGTCGCATCCTTCCCTCGGATAGCGAGCAGTTCCCCTTTGTGAGAGCGGTACTTGACCTTGTCACCCTCTTTGAGCGGTTCGGGTGCTTTAAGTGCCGCCTCTTTGACCTGCATACTCTTGCGTTTATGCGCTTCATTGAGCAGCCGTCTGCCCTCGGTAGACTCCTTGGCTTTCAGTGCTTCTCTGGCTTTTTTTGTTGCGGCATTGTAGCGGTTCTCAAGCGTTGCGATCGCTTTGCGGTGCTGCTCTTTGAGCTTCTCCTCTTCCTCAAGGAGCTTCTCTTTTTGGCGCTGGGCGGCTTTAAGCTCCGCATCGATCGCAGCGATCTTGCTTCGCATTTCCCGTTCAAGCGTCGTAGAGCGTTCGATCAGCTCATTGAGATTCTCTTTGTCCTCACCGTACACCTTCTTGGCACGGTTGACGATCGCTACAGGCACGCCGTAGCGCTGCGCCGTTTCAAAGGCGTAGCTCTTGCCGATACTCCCTTGCAGGAACGTATAGGTGGGCACACGCCGCTCCTCATCATAGAGTGCCGCGATCAGCTCTACATCGTCGTCACTCGCCATCAGAGAGGCAAGCCGCTTGTGGTGCGTCGTCACGATAAAGGTGATCCCCCGCTTTCGCAATTCATCAAGCATCACCCGAAAGAGACTCGCCGCCTCATCGCTGTCAGTACCCAGCTCTATCTCATCGACACCGACAATGGCATTCTCCTTGCAAAAGAGTGCGGCAAACTCCTTCATCCGCCCCGCGAAAGTAGAGATATCGTTCTTGACAGACTGCGGATCGTCTATCACCGCTTCGATATGCTTGTAGTGCCCTACCTCTGTACGTGCGACATCACAT
>JALWKQ010000179.1 GCA_027081395.1 Sulfurovum sp.
ATCGTACCAGACGTGCCCAAAACACGCTCAGGCAAGATCATGCGCCGGATACTTCGTGCCATCGCCAAAGGCGAGCCTATCACACAGGATACCTCCACACTCGAAGATCCGAGTATCGTCCCTGCGATCGAGAAGATCGTACAGGAAGGATAACATCAGGTATCACTTCTCTCAGAGGGAACAGACCCTGTTCCTTCCTTCTCTCTTGGCATTGTAGAGTGCGGCATCCGCACGCTGCAGTATGCTTTCTATCGTTTCATTTTTGTCACGCAGATCGGTAATTCCTATACTTACCGTAATATGGATCGTCTGCCGGTCGAAACACATCTCGTACTTCGAGACAAAATCACGCAGACGATCGGCTATCTGATAGGCATCATCGAGATGGGTCTCCGGCATCAGGATAGCGAACTCCTCTCCCCCGATCCTTCCGATATAGTCCATGGTACGTGTGTGCTCTTTCATATTTTCGGCAACAGACTTGATCACCAGATCGCCGATATGGTGTCCATAGCTGTCGTTGACCTGTTTGAAATGGTCGATATCGAGGATCAGACAGGATAGGGGGCTCATGGTGCGTCTCGCACGGTTGAGCTCTTTGTCAAACTCATCTATGAAGGCTCTGCGGTTCATCAGCCCGGTCATCGAGTCTGTTGTCGCCTGATGTTTGAGGTGCTCTTCGAGGAGCTTCTTCTCTTCGAGCTCTTTCTCCAGACGTTTTTTTGCCTGGTTGAGCGCCTGAGTTTTGGCAGCGACCTCCTGAAAGAGACGGCTCTTCTCAGTCTTTTGCTGTCTGATCAGCTCCTCTCTGGCACGCGTACTCTCCTGACTCATCTTGTTGATACGGTATGCCAGCAGGAGTGAGAAGAGTACGATCTCGAAGAAAGAGGCGAACATCGGAATGTTGGTGATCCACGGGCTGTAATCAATAAGACCGAGTGCGAGTATCGTGATGCTCGTCATTCCTGCGATAAAGATCAGCAGTGCGATGAGATAGATAGTCGCCACAGTCTTGTCCTTTCTTGTGGTCAGCAGACTGGCGAACATCAGCATCGGGAGAATCACTGCAGCGGTGACGTTCATGAAGTAGAAGCCGTCATGGATATCGATAAGTATCCAGGTCAGGCTGATGACGGATACAGCGATAAAAGCATTGAGCAGCATATGGATACGCGGAAAGTGCTCTTTGGTTTTGAGTATCTGCTGCGAAAAGAGGATCAGAAGGATAAAAAATAGCGGTATGGATATCTGGGAGATATCGTAGATCCGCATGGTGATATAGGGTAACAGAAAGCCTTTGTATATGGCTACTGAGAAGGTAAAGAGCAGTACATGACCGACATAATAGAGATAGACCTTTCTGCGCAGGTAGAAAAAGATAAAGAGATTGTAGAGCGCCAGACTCAGCATCGCACCAAAATAGATAAGATAGAGGTGTGTCAGTCTTCTGTTATCCTTCATAAAGCGTTGTGGGGATTTGAGCTGGAAAGCCCCATAGAGACTGTAGTTGGATGCAAGATCGATATAGAGATCCTTGCTCTCATGGGGGTCAAAATGGAGCCGGAATGCGGGGTTGGGGGTCTCTACACTCCGCTTTTGCAGCGGTATATGCAATCCGTTTTGCTCGATATGTACGCCATCCTTGCCTATCTCATAGAGATCTACCTTTTTGTGGAACTGTTCTGTCAGTTCAAGGATCAGCTCTTTGGGGGATTGTGTATTGTTCAAAACGGTGATATGAAACCAGTGGTCACGGGTATCGTAGCCGAGTGCAAAATTGTTTTTGAGACGCTTTGGGAGGGATGAAGCAAAAATATTTTTGATCTCTTCTGCAGACTGGATGGGAGGGTTGACAAGGAGCTCCATCTCAAAGTTGGTATAGGCATCTTTCTCGTTGTTGAGGACAATATGGGGCTGTGCGTATATAAATAGTGGCAGCAGAAACAAAATAGCGAAAAAGTAACCGTGCTTCCAACGCATTCTATACTCCTCTCTATTTCCATTTTACAACAATAATGTAAAAAGTGCGTAAAAGAGGAGGGAAATCGTGCTGCTTCAACTATGTTCTTTGAGATATTTCTCCACTTTAAGCAGGTCGAGATAGACCTCCTTTTTTGCCGAGGGGTTGCGCAGCAGATAGCTCGGATGGTAGGTAGGCAGGATCATGATCCCCTTGTGTGTCTGCATGGTACCTCTCACTTTGGTGACAGGAGAGTCATCTCCGGTGAGATAGTGGTAGGCGGTCGCACCGAGTGCTACGATAAGGTCTGGCTTGATGAGTTCGATCTGTTTGAGGAGATAGGGCTGGCAGGTATGGGCTTCGGTAGGAGTAGGGACACGGTTGTTGGGCGGACGGCACTTGACGATATTGGTGATATAGACATCTTCCCGTCTGAGATGGAGGACATTCTCTATCATCTTTGTCAGCAGTTCACCCGATCTGCCTACAAAGGGCTTGCCCATACTGTCTTCCGTCGCTCCGGGAGCCTCCCCGACAAACATCAGCCGTGCCTGGGGATTGCCCTCCCCAAAGACCACATGGGTACGGCTCTTGCTCAGGTCGCAGAGATGACACTCTTTTGCCTGTTTTTCGAGTTTGTCGAGCGT
>JALWKQ010000180.1 GCA_027081395.1 Sulfurovum sp.
TTGAAGTACTGGTCAAGATCAAGCATGGTGTACCGATCAAGGAGGATATGGTAGCCCATGTCGAGATGATCGGTGTGACCGGACTGCTTTCGGTGGTGATCGACGGCGGTAGCAATGAGGCAAAAACCCTTCAACCCCGTCCCGGATATATCCCGGTGATCAAGAGCAAACCCTCCTGGTTTTTCAAAGCCAAAGAGGGGATAGGCGCGTTGAGTGAGCAGCTCAATGCTCTGCTGGAGAAGAGCCAGATGATATTTACGACCAAAAATATAGAAAATATCGACCAGATTTTGGAAAATACAAAAAAGGTCACACAAAAAGCGGAGCTTCTGGAAAGCAAGGCGATCGATTCGCTCGATGAGGTGACATCCGCAGTCAATGAGCTCAAAGCATCGATGCAAAACCTCGATCAGAGGATGAGTGGTGCTACGGCAGATTTCCATATTATGCAGCGCGATTTTCATGCGATCAGCCAGGCAACCGTACCGGCACTCAAAAAACTGCAGCAGACCACAAGAAACTTCAACCGCGTAACCCTCAAAGTGGAGAAAGGGCTTAACCGCGGTGATTATGATCTCAAACAGATTTTCGAGCCGCTGATCATCGATACTTCGCTGCTGACAAGCCAGATCAACGGTTTGATCCGTCAGATGGAAGAGAGTCCAAGCGACTTTATCTTCAAATCGAGAAAACCACGCAAAGGACCGGGGGAATGAAGTCTAACAGGTATATGCACAAGAGTCTCAAACTGAAATGGATGGGGGTATTGTCTCTCTTTTTGATGCTGGCAGGGTGTAGTCTCAAAGAGGCACCGCCACTAAACATCTATACACTGATGCCGCCAAAAGCAGAGGTATTTGCGCAGAGTCCCTATCGTAACAAAGTGCTCAAAGTCTCTTTCCCTCTCTCGATCCGTGAGCCGCTCAGCTATAAAATGACATACTCCTACAGCATGCATGAACGGGGATACTATCAGAACTCTCAGTGGTCCAACAGTATCGGCAAACTGATCCAGGGCAATCTCATCCAGACACTGCAAAAGAGCAGGCTCTACAAGGCAGTACTCCCTTTCCAGTCATCTGTGCCTGAAGATATGCGGCTGGAGAGTGTAGTCTATGATCTTTGTCACTATATCAGAGGGAATGATTCCTATGCTGTTATCTCTATCGAATTTGCCCTTGTCGATATGCGCAGCGGCAAACTGATCAAAAGCCGGCGGTTTACATACAAGGAGCCTACACCGACAGTAGATGCAGCCGGATATGCCGCATCTGTGAACCACGCGATGAAAAAGTTGAGCCGGGATCTCCTCCTCTGGCTTAAATAGAATTGATCATTCTCATTTAGAGGATTGAGCACAACAGTACTTCATATATGAAGTCGGGATAGATTGAGGCTATTTTGATAAGAAAACTCATGATTTAAGTAAAGTTGCACTACGATATATGCTGTTTAAAATTGAGTAGAAGGATGACAAGTGAAAAAACTGTTATTTGCAACAGCACTGACAGCACAGATATTTGCAGGCGGCAACATTGAGACACCTGCTGAAACAGAGATGCCAGAGGCAGCCATAGCGGATCATGAGCATGAAGAGAGCAGATACTATATTGTACTTTCCGGTATGATGCTGCTTGGAGATGAGGTTAGACATGGTGAGGCTTTACTGGATGGCAATGACCAAAAAGGATATGGATACGGTATCGACCTTGGTTATCGAATCGGCAACGGGTTTGCGGTAGAGTATGACTTTACTTATGGAAGAAATGATGTCAAAGAGATCGCTGGTACAGAGGTGACCAAAGTACAGTCTGAGTACTACACTTCGGCTCTGGATCTTGTCTATACTTATGAGGCGACTGAGGAACTCGGTATCTTTGGTAAAGTGGGCTATGAGTATGAGTGGGAGAAGATCTCAGCGCTCGGTATCGACAGCAAAGAGCACGATTTTGTCTTTGGGGCAGGAATAGAATACAAATTAAATGAAAAATACAAAGCACTTATTGAGTATGAGTATTCAATGATAGAAGGTCCGCACGGTGATGCGATTCTTGCAGGCTTTATGTACAACTTCTAATAGCGTTGGAAGCATTTAAAATGCTTCCAGCTCTATCGTCTTTTCCTCTTTAGTTTCCAGGTCTTTGATCTATACAGTACCGTTTTTGAGTTCATCTTCACCTATGAGAAGGGCATAGCGCGCATTAGCTTTGTCTGCACCTTTCATGTGGGTTTTGAACCCTTTGGGGGTATATTCGACTGTGACTTTGGTCTCTTTGCGTTTTTTGGCTGCAAGTGGGAAGAGGTGCTCTACCGCTTCAGGTGTCATCGCACCCATATAGATAAGCTCTTTTGGTATCGACCTCTTAGGCGATACCGGCATCATCGAGCAGTGCTGTGAGCTTTTGAAAGTTGCTTTGGCATGTTTCGCAGAGGTTCTATGTCAGCTTGGGAGACTCTTTTTGATCTGGCTACAATATATGGTACAAAGAAATTCTACTAAAATGACAGAAAATAAAGAAGGAGAGTTGTATGCCAAGAGGAGGAAAGAGAAACGCATATCCTGAAGATTTCAGACAATCAGCTATCG
>JALWKQ010000181.1 GCA_027081395.1 Sulfurovum sp.
TCCATCTCTTTGATACGCTCTTTTTTCTCTGGAGGAAGCGCCTCTTCGAGTACCTCGATACGCTTGAGAAGATACTGGAAGATCTCTCTGTTGACATCGGGGATCTGGTTGTGGCTCAGCGGCTGGGATGCTTCGTCTGCACAGCGTACGATACGTGCAGGGATACCTACAGCAGTAGCACATGGCGGGACATCTTTGATCACGACAGAGTTGGCGCCGATCTTGGAGTCCTTGCCGATGACGATGTTGCCAAGCACCTTGGCACCTGCACCGACAACGACACCGCTCTGTACGGTAGGGTGACGCTTGCCGGGGCTGGTGCTGACCCCTCCGAGGGTGACTTGCTGATAGATAAGGACATCATCCTCGATGATGGCAGTCTCACCGATGACCACACCTACTCCGTGATCGATAAAGACTCGGCGTCCTATCGTCGCACCCGGATGGATGTCGATCATCGTCAGGAACATCCCCAGTGCGGAGATGAGTCTCGGGATAAAACGCAGTCCGCGCTTATGAAACCAGTGTGCGATACGGTAAAAAAAGAGTGCCCAGAGCCCAGGGTAGTTAAAAAAGAGCTCAAATGGCGAGTGGAGTGCCGGGTCGTTCTTTTTGATCGTTGCAAAATCCTCTTTGATCAGTTTAAATAGATTCACATACTTTCCTTATGCATCGTTTTCGTTAATCGCTTGAATGGTCTTAAGATAACTGTTTTCACTTAAATAGAGATAAAGTTTGCCGAGCATCTCACGCTTCTCTTCCGTGGTGATCAGGTCGGATTCTTCTATGCGGTACTTGAGTGTTTTGTCGATCACACCGGTATCGTAGTCAAGATCGTCGAGCACATCCATGAGATCCTGTGCCTCGATGAGATCGTCAATCGTATACTCTCCAGCTTCATCGAATCGGATCACCGCTTCGGTAGGGTGGGTAAAGAGGTTGTGTTTCATCCCGAGTACCTCCTGATAGGCACCGGTCAGGAAAAAACCGATAAAGTACTCTTCCTTGCTCACATCGATATCGTGCAGGTAGAGAGGAAGCTCACGGTTGAAACCGATCTCCCCGTCCGAATCGCAGGTGATATCCCAGATGCTTGCTGGATTGGTCGGTTTTTGGCTGAGTCTGTCAAGGGGTACGATGGGGAAGTGCTGTGTAAGTCCCCAAAAGTCCGGCAGTGACTGAAAGGCAGAGAAGTTGACCAGATACTTCTCCTGTATACGGTCCTGCAGTTTTTTGAGCTCATCCGTCCCCTCGTTTTTCAGCAAGGCGATCGCCTTTTTGATGATGAGATTGACGAGGATCTCTGTGTTGGATCGGTCTTCAAGATCGATATAACCCAGATCAAAGAGTGTCAGCAGGCTCTCCATGTGATCAAGCGCATCATGCAGATACTCACGTGCGTTTTTGCGCTTGATATTGCTATAGAGGTCGTAGAGCTCTTCAATCAGAGGAGGATTCTCTGCTTTGAGGCGCAGTCCGTTCTCGGTGTACTCCTGCGAGAAAAGCTCCAGTACAGGTGCGACAAGTACCGAGTGGGACGCTGCGATATAGCGACCTGACTCTGTGAAGATATCAGGCTCTTCGACCCCCTTTTGTTTGGCGATCTCCTGCATCAGATAGACCACGTCGTTGGCAAACTCATCGAGCGAATAGTTACGCTCCTGTGCATGGGGGTGCTGAGAGTACTCTACCGCCAGACCGCCCCCGATATTGATCGCACCCAGAGAGTGTGCACCGCGGCGTTTGAGGTCGGCATAGATATTACCCGCTTCTCTGAGCGCTTTTTTGAGTGGTGCGATGTCTCCCATCTGCGAGCCGATATGGAAATGTACCATCCAGAGCTGTTCGAGCAGATCATGCTTCTCAAGCAGTCTGTATGCCTCAAGCAGCTCTGTGGAGGTGAGTCCGAACTTGGAGGAGTATCCGCCGCTTTTTGCCCAGAGACCGATCCCTGAACTGTGCAGTCTGATACGTACACCGATCTTTGGTGCAACAGATGTGTGGGCATGGGCATTGAACTCCCGGTTGACCTGCACGATAGTCTCCAGCTCTCCGAGCCCTTCGATGGTGACTGTGATATTGTGTCCCATCTTTGCTGCGATAAAACAGAGAGAGATCATCTCTTTGTCTTTGAAGCCGTTGACCGTGATGGGTGCCCCAATAGGTGTCTTGCTCATAGCGATGATCAACTCTGCTTTGGAGCCTGCCTCGAGACCGTAGTCGTAAGGCTCGGAGACATCGATCAAGGCATCGACAAAATTGGGGAACTGATTGACTTTTAGCGGGAAAACAGCATGGAAGTCACCCTTGTATTTGAACTCTTTCTTTGCTTTGGCAAAGGTTTTGAAGAGGGTCGATATCTGTTTCTCAATCAGGTGTGGGAAGCGCAGCAGCAGGGGTCCCTTGTAGCCTTTTTCTCGAATCTCTTTAGTGATCTGAAGCAATGAGGGGCGAGAAGCATAATTGATATTGATCGTATCATCTTCAATAATGAAATTGTCATCACCCCATATGGAGAGACCAAACTGCTTCATACCCAATCCTTGTATTATGATCCAATAATTATATCAAAACTTAA
>JALWKQ010000182.1 GCA_027081395.1 Sulfurovum sp.
AGATGGTAAGGAAGTAACGTATGCCTAGAAGTCATAAACTCGAAGACCTGAGAAACATCGGTATTGCCGCGCACATCGATGCCGGTAAGACAACAACAACAGAGAGAATCCTCTTCTATACAGGGGTTGAGCACAAGATCGGTGAAGTTCACGACGGTGCTGCAACAATGGACTGGATGGAGCAGGAGCAGGAGCGTGGTATCACCATTACTTCTGCAGCGACCACTTGTGAGTGGAGAGGCAAGCAGATCAACATTATCGACACTCCGGGCCACGTCGACTTCACTATCGAAGTTGAGCGTTCTATGAGAGTTCTTGACGGTGCCGTCTCTGTATTCTGTGCGGTTGGTGGGGTTCAGCCACAGTCTGAGACAGTATGGAGACAGCGTAACCGTTACGGTGTACCCTCTATCGTATTTGTCAACAAAATGGACAGAACCGGTGCAGACTTCTACGAGGTAGAGAGACAGATCCGTGAAAGACTCAAAGGTAACCCTGTACCTATCCAGCTGCCTATCGGTGCTGAAGAGAACTTCGAAGGTGTGGTTGATCTTGTCAAGATGAAAGAGATCGTTTGGGACAAAGATGCAGAGATGGGTTCTGCCTACCATGAGCAGGATATCCGCCCTGAGCTTCAGGAAAAAGCTGAAGAGTACCGTGAAAAGATGATCGAAGAGATCTCTTCGTGTGAAGCCAATGATGAGCTCATGGAAAAGTACATGGAAGGCGAAGAGCTTACCAATGAAGAGATCATGGAAGGTATCAAAAAGGCAACCATCAATATGGAGATCGTTCCTATGACTTGTGGTACTGCCTTTAAGAACAAAGGGGTTCAGACACTGCTTGACGCTGTTGTTGACTACCTTCCTTCTCCTGTAGAGGCACCACCGATCAAAGGTACCAAAATGGATGATGAGAATGAAGAGGTGATCGTTGAGTCTACTGATGACGGCGAGTTCGCTTCACTGGCATTCAAGATCATGACGGATCCATTTGTCGGACAGTTGACATTCATCCGTGTCTATCGCGGTTCTTTGGAAGCAGGTTCTTATACGCTCAACTCTACAAAGAACAAAAAAGAGAGAATCGGCCGTATCATGAAAATGCACGCGATCAAGCGTGAAGAGGTCAAGGAGATCTATGCAGGTGAGATCGGTGCAGTTGTCGGACTGAAATATACAACAACAGGAGATACACTCTGTTCTGAAAAAGAGAAAGTAGTACTTGAGAGAATGGACTTCCCGGATCCTGTTATCTCTGTTGCGGTTGAGCCAAAAACCAAAGCAGACCAGGAAAAAATGGGTATTGCACTCGGTAAACTTGCTGCGGAAGATCCGTCATTCAGAGTTTCTACTGATGAAGAGTCTGGTCAGACGATCATTTCAGGAATGGGTGAGCTTCACCTTGAGATTATTGTTGATCGTATGAAAAGAGAGTTCAAAGTCGAAGCAGATATCGGTGCACCTCAGGTTGCATACAGAGAGACAATCAGAAGCTCGGTAGAAAAAGAGTACAAATATGCCAAGCAGTCAGGTGGTCGTGGACAGTTCGGTCACGTCTATCTCAGAATTGAGCCTCAGGAAGCTGGAAGCGGTTATGAGTTTGTCGATGATATCAAAGGTGGTGTTATTCCTAAAGAGTTCATCCCCGCAGTCGACAAAGGTATCCAGGAAGCGATGCAAAGAGGTATTCAGGCGGGCTACCCTGTAGAAGATGTCAAGGTAACTCTCTATGATGGTTCATACCACGATGTTGACTCCTCTGAAATGGCGTTTAAACTTGCAGGTTCTATGGGCTTTAGAGAAGGTGCCAAAGAGGCAAACCCAGTGATCCTTGAGCCTATGATGAAAGTCGAAGTGGAAGTACCTGAAGAGTATATGGGTGATGTCATCGGTGATGTCTCCAAAAGACGTGGTCAGGTTGCCGGTATGGATGACAGAGCTGGTAACAAGATCGTCAATGCATTTGTACCGCTTTCAGAAATGTTCGGTTACTCTACTGACCTGCGTTCTATGACACAGGGACGTGCGACATACGCGATGGAGTTCGATCACTATGAGGAAGTGCCTCAAAATGTAGCGAAAGAGATCATAGAAAAGCGTAACAGCTAATCTTTTTGACAATTTGCATTCATCTTTGCGGGATGGGTGCAGCTACTTGCTATAAGCAAGCTCCTTTACCCAAACCCACAAATCTAAGTCCAACTTGTCAAAAATAAAATTTGATTCAAAATACCCTTCTTTTGTTACAACCTTATGAAAAATCTACATCAAAAGCTTTTACAGTTTATATTAAGTAAGCTTCTTTTAGTAAACATTCAAATCTGAATACAACCCCATAAAAATAAAGCCTACTTCTTAAACCTTAACCCGTAGCCCTTAGCTCTGGAAATATTCTGATACAATATCACCATAAAAGCAAAAGGGAATAGTGTATGAAAGTCTGACCTGCTCCCCAAATTTCATACCAAATTCAAAGTTAGTCTATAATAACACAACTAACAAAGGATTTGACCATGAAAAAACGTTTTAGTGAGGAGCAGATCGTCAAAATTTTGCAAGAGGCAGAG
>JALWKQ010000183.1 GCA_027081395.1 Sulfurovum sp.
AGCAGATAGAGGCTAAAAAGCGGGCAGAAGAAGAACTCAAAAAAGCGATCATGGAGGTAGAGCAGGAGGATTAATCCTGCAATGCTTTTATAAGGATCATGGCAATGAGTATCTCGAAGATACTTGCTAGAATCAGCTGATAGTAACTCAAAAGATCCAGCAGTTTTGTCTCATAGCCTATCGTGGCGACGGCAACAAGCAGCGTTAACGGCATAGAGAGGGCGAGGGCGACAAGCAGTGCATTTTTTGCCCCGCTGACAGGCTTGAGAGAGACAGCGGCAAGGATACGTGAGAGTATCATCAGTGCGGTAATCAGCAGTGCACCGGAGACCACACCGTCTACTTTCAGTGATGCCAGATCGAACGATGCCCCGACATGGATAAAAAAGAGAGGCACCAGAAAACCAAACCCAAGACTCGACATCTTCTCTTCCAGTTTCTTTTCGTGATGGAAAAAAGCGGAGATGGCAACCCCGGCGATGAAAGCCCCCAGAGCGAGCTCCAGCCTGAGATAGAGCATCACGGCAATCATGATAAAGAAGAGTGCCATAGAGAGTCTGACATCCTGATCCGAGGTATCGAACTTGGGCACCAGGATACTTTTGAGTTCCGGAAACCACCAAAAAAGCAGATGGAGTGAACGGTAGAGGAGATAGACTGCCAGCAAAAAGAGTGTCAGATAGCCTATCTTGATAACCAGCTCGATCGTAAAGCCTGTGGTACTTGCCGCATCGAAGATCGTCAGCGCAGCGATACTGAGTATCTCCCCAAGTACCCCTGCGATGATAGCGAGACGTATCCACGGCTGTGTTTTGCCGTATGTTTTGGAGAGAGAGGCAAGCAGCCCGATAGAGATAAGCGGCATGGAGATGATCACAATCGCATTGAGATCAAAGAGAAACCCTGCCGAGACAGAGAAGAAGATCATCAGTGCAAGAAAGAGCACCGAGCGGCGGATCACGTGGCGGGGGCTTTTGGTGATCTGTTTGAGATCGACCTCCATACCCGCAAGAAACATCAGATAGAGAAACCCTACTTCCGCGACAAGATCGAAATATTCATTGTGTCCGATAAATCCCAGATAGGCAGCAAAAGAACCGAGTATGATCTCAACAGCAGGGGTAGGGATACGCAGCGTCTTGGCAACGAATGGACTGCTCCATATCATCACTGAGAGGGTAAGGATAATCGTAATGCTAGTGTGTATCACAGTGTGTCGCTACCTCGTAGCCAAGTGCTTCAAGGATCTTCCGATCCTGGCTTGGAGCCTGTCCCGGTGTGGTCAGATAGTTGCCGATGACGATCGCATTGGCACCGGCACGGAACATCGCCTCCTCTTTGCCGCCAAAGAGCAGCTCTCTGCCTCCTGCTACCATCAGAAGCCGCTCTTCACCGAGCAGGTCGCGTGCTTTGCGTATGATCTCTACTGCCTCTTCAAATGCGATATTGCGTGTTTTGATCGGCAGTGCCGGATTGGGGTGGTAGAAATTGAGCGGGGTGGATTCGGGCTGGAGGGATGCGATGGCATCGAGCAGGGCATCTCGATCTTCGCTGCTTTCACCCATACCGAAGATCCCGCCGCTGCATAGTGCCAGTCCGACCGACTTGACATTTTCACAGGTCTCATAACGCTCACTCCAGGCGTGTGTCCGGCAGATATCAGCGTAGTAGCGTTCGGAGGTTTCGAGGTTGTGGTTGTAGCTGTCGATACCGTGTGCTTTGAGGTAGGAGAGCTGTTCTTTTGTAGCTGTGCCGTTGCAGGCGATGAGGTTGAGCCCCTCGACTTCGGCTTTGATCGCCTCGGCTGCACGTGCGACGAAATCCATCTTTTTGTCATCGAGCCCTTTGCCTGCTGTCACCAGACAGTACCCGAGTGCACCGTAGGCTTTCGCCTGTTTCGCCTCTTCGACGATACGGGGTATCGCTTTGTAGGTGTAGCGCTCGATATCGGCATGATAGCGTACACTCTGGGTACAGAACTTGCAATCCTCCAGACAGGTACCGCTGAGGATGTTGTTGATAGCACATAAAAAGATCTGTTTACGTTCCGGCATAGGCAGCCCTCTCTGTCTTCGGTTTGGGTCATTCATATTGTGCAATTATATCCAAAGCAGATATTATATACATAAATGGGCGCGTGCCACAAAGGAAAGGTAGTATGATAGTTTTATGTTATAATTTGCCTACATAGCATGAAAGGGAAGCAGTGTATTTAGGGAAAACAGTATCGGCGATAACACTATTGCTGTTGGGTATGGGGGTCGCCAAAGCGGCGGACAGGATGATGGTGCTGGATGCCAAAAGTACGCTTGAAGAGGCAAAGTCCATCCGGCAAAAAGCAGAACAAACGGTACAAAGCCAGCCCGGTGCAGCGCTTTTTTTGAAACGTGCCGGAGTGAAAATAGGGGTTGAAACGCTTGACAACTACTATCTGGTAACGCTCTCGCCACTGCACAGTGCCGAAGAGGAAAACAGAGCGAACGCTATTTTCAAGAGCGATTTCCCCGGCGCATTTTCGGTATCGAGATGGCATACCGATACCTCACCTA
>JALWKQ010000184.1 GCA_027081395.1 Sulfurovum sp.
TCATCCACCAGTGCTTTGAAGCGTGCCTCCTCGATACTGAACTCTCCTTCGCCTTCAAGCTTGGCGGCTTTGAGGGGGAGCGGCTTGAATGTGTCGTGCAGCATCGCTTCTATCTCATCAAATGCCTGCTGCATAGAGGGGTCGTTGAGTATTAGCGTAAGCTTGGCGCTTTTGTGGGAGTAGGCGATGATGATCTTGGGACGCACCAGATCGAGGTCGGGTGTCTGGAGCGGATCATGGAGTGCGTCCATGACATCATCAAGTACAGGTTCGAAGACCTTGACCATATCATAGGCGATAAATCCGATAAAGCCGTCAACAAACGAGAAGCCGAGCTCCTGTGAGAGTGCTTTGAATTTCGCTTTGTCCACAGAGGCATAATAGGATTTGAGAAAGCTGAATGGATCTTCAGCAAGGGTGCATGTATTGCCCTCTTCATCCGTATAGCGGGTCTGTTTGTCCTGATACCTGATACGCTCTTTACTGCCGATAGTGATAAAGGAGAAGTTGCCGTCGCTGGTATTGACCACACTCTCAAAGAGCATTGTGATCTCATCGGGAAACTTCTGTTTGATCTCTCCGTAGAGCGCTACAGGGGTAAGCTGGTCAAAAAGGATAGTCTTGTGCATCTATACTACTTTTTGACGACAAAGGCGCTTTTGTTGATGCGGTCACGTACACGCACAAGTGCGGTATCTGCCTGTGCCCGTGTGCTGTAGGGACCTATGAGCAGCTTCTTGCTGCCTGATGCATTGGGAGGGGTGATCGTGTAGTCAAAACCGCTTTTTTTGATGATGGAGAGGAAGCGGCTGCTTGGTGTCTGGGTAAAAGAGCCGACCTGGATATAGTAGGATGTCTGTACTGCCTGTTTGGCGGCTGCCTCTCGCTTTAGGCGTTCTTGACGTTCCTTCTCGGCTGCGATTCTCTCCTCTTTGAGCGCTGCCTCTTTCTCCATAGCCTCTTTCCGAAGCTTCTCTTCGAGTGCCTTTTGTGCAGCGATCTTCTCCTTTTCCAGAGCCAGACGCGCCTGCTCGGCTTTCTCTTCTGCCTTTTTTTGTTCGGCACTGTTTGCTTTCTCTTGTGAAGATAGAGATGATACAGTCGGTTCTATCACTGTAGGTTGAGTAGGAGCAGTTTCTTTGGCAGGGGTATGCAAAGCAAGATCCTGCGAACTTTCGCTCTCTTTGGCAGGTGTATCTGTCTTGGACGTAGAAGGCTGCAGAGTAAGTTCCGGACTGATCATCTCAGTGTCACTCTCATCCAGTACCAGCTTCTCATTGGGATCTTTCAAGACGATTTTGGTGAGGATGATTGCAACAATAAGTACAACGATAGCCAAAGCTATAATCGTCAAAAAGCTTTTGGTTTTACTGGTTTTAGGATCGATATTATCTATGATAAGGTCATCAAGATTGTGGTCATTCATGGTGGTGAAATCTCCCATCTGTATTTTGGTATCAATTATATCATATTTGTATATATTAACACTTTACCACTTTCTTGGTACGGCTCTTTTTTGGGGAGAGTAAAAGTAAAAAAGATGTATCATTGGATAGAAAACGCTACTGTTCCATGGATCACCCAATGTATGAGGAGGAAAAGCGTATGAGCCTTTCAAATGCAGAAATAGCCAAATATTTTGAGAAACTTGCACAGTATGTTGAGCTTGCGGATGAGAACCCTTTTCGAGTGCGTGCCTATGAAAATGCGGCACGCATCATCGCAACCTATCCCCGGAGTATCGAGGAGATGGTACGAGCAGGCGAGGATCTGACCAAGCTGCCGCATATTGGAGAGAAGATTGCCAAGAAGATAGAAGAGATTGTCACCACAGGACGCATGAGTGCATTGGAAAAGTATCAAAAAAAGTTCCCCAAAGGACTTTTGGAGATACTGGCGATACCGGGGTTGGGGCCAAAGCGTGTCAGAGAGTTGTATGAGATGCTGGGGATCGATTCACTTGATGCATTGCGAGAGGCAGCACAGCAGCACAAGATCAGAGAACTTCCCGGTTTTAGCGAGAAGCTTGAAGCGCGTATACTTGAGGGTGTGATGATGCGCAAACAGGAGGGACGCCGTTTTCTCTATGTGGATGCAGAGCCTTATGCAGAGGATTTTGTCGCCTATATGGAGCGCTCGCCGGCAGTCAAGAAGGCGATCATCGCCGGAAGTTATCGTCGCCGCAAAGAGACAGTCGGAGATCTGGATATGGTGGTCGTGACCACCTCCCCCCAAGCAGTCACCAAACACTTTGTCGCGTACGAAAAGTGCAAGGAGGTGATCGTAGAGGGTGAGAGTCGGACAACCATTGTACTGGAAAATGACCTGCAGGTCGACCTCAAAACAGCACGTCCTTCAGACTACGGCACGACGCTTGACTACTTTACCGGGTCGCGTGCCCATACACTTGCCCTGCGCAAGATGGCAAAAGAGCGCGGATGGAAAGTCAATGAATACGGCATTTTTGATGAAAACGGTGTGGATATCTCCGGGCGTACCGAAAAGTCTTTTTATAAAGCTTTCGGACTCGATT
>JALWKQ010000185.1 GCA_027081395.1 Sulfurovum sp.
CCAGTGTCTTTGCCATAGCGATCCCCTCAAGCAGGGTCACACCCAGCCCCGGCTGATTGGTCACGGCTACGGCTTTGAGTCGGTCAAAATAGGGTTTGGTCTCTTCTAAGATATTGGGCAGTGCCACGGCATGTAGACGCGATGCCAGTTCGGGTACCACACCCCCATAGCAGGCGTGCTCGGCTTCCTGGGAGATTTTTTTGTGATAAAGCACTTTTTTGGTAGCAATCTCGGTGATGGCGATGGAGCTGTCGTCGCAGGAGCTCTCTATGCTGAGGATCATGAAAATCTCCTTGGGAGATTTTCATGTGAATAGTGAATAGTGAATAGTGAATAGTGTTGGTATGCATTGCTTTGCAATGCTTTTATAGATGGGTGGATTTGTCTTTGGTTGCTCATTGTTTTTTGCTCGTTGTTCACTATATTGCTCCTCATAGTCTATTTTTATAAAAGCTTTTCGAAGAAAAGCATACCACAACTATTCACTATTCGTTATTCACTCTTCACTGAAAAATCGGACAGTACCGATTTTTCTATCGTTTCCCACTTTCCAAATCCGCTTTCAGCATTGATATGTCCGGCATTGTGCAGTATCTTTAGTGGAACATTGTAGTGTGAAGTGATCTGTTGCGCCTCTTCTACACTGATCCACGGGTCGTTGTCGGAGACGAACATCTGCACCTCTTTTGCGCATAACGTTTCCGGCATTGGGCAGGGGAAGAAGCTTTTGATGGTGTGTTCATCGGTCTGTAAACTGGGAGGAGAGACCATAAAGAGCCTCTCTACCGGAGCGATACCCTCTTCGCAGAGCCAAAACCAGAGGGTATTGGCAAGGGAGTGGCAGACGACGGTATCGGGACGGAAATCCTCCAAAATGGCTTTGACCTGTTTGATCCAGCGGTTTTTGGAGGGGTAGTGGGGGTGCTGAATCAGCGGGAAGCTGACGGTACCGTAGTTTTTGGCTACTTCCATAGCAAGATGTGCCTGCCAGTGCGGATAGTCACTGCCGCCCCAACCGTGCAATATGAGAGTCTTGTTATAACGACTCATACTTACCTCCGTAGGGTGCTGTGCCCTCACAGCACCAATGAAACATGAATGCATAAGTGGTGTTGTCAGGGGACAACACCCTACAGGGCTGTTGCATAGGCTCTGACCTCTCGATCGATCGTGATAATATCTTCAATACTGTTTGGCACAACATCTTCAAAATGCCTGTAGGCATCCAGCACAATATTGCTCATCCCAAAAAAACTGCACTGCTCCTTTTTGAACGTTTCAATGGCGACTTCATTGGCGGCATTGACAACGACACCGAGATGAGGGTTGTTTAGAATGTGCTCTTTGATGCTCCAGATAGGATAACGTGCCTCTTCGATAGGCGCAAAAGAGAGTTCTCCGATACCAAGCAGATCAACAGGGGGGAGGATGGGCTCTGTCACCTCTCCTTTGAGAGCAAAGGCGATGGGCAGCTTCATATCCACGCCGGCAAAGTGTGCGGTGGTGGATCCGTCGACGAATTCCACCAGTGCATGGATGATCGATTTTTTTTCTATGACGGCATCGATTGTGGAGGTGTCAAAGAGCCACTTGGCTTCAAGCAGTTCAAAGAGTTTGTTGGTCATGGTCGCCGAGTCGATGGTGATCTTGTCTCCCATCGACCAGTTGGGGTGTTTGAGTGCATCTGCAAAGGTGGCATCTTTCATCTTCTCCGGTTCCCACTCTCTGAAAGCTCCGCCGCTTGCGGTAATATAGAGCTTGGAAAAAGGGTGGTTGTTCATGAGGTACCAGAGCCCAAAGTGCTCGGAGTCGATGGGGGTGATCAGATCCATATCGATAAACGCACCGGCAGTCACCAGAGACTCTTTGTTTGCCAGTGCGACACGTTTGCCAAGCTGGGTCGCCTTGAGTGTCGGGGCGAGCCCTGCATAGCCTACAAGCGCATTGACGACAAGATCGCTTGAGGAGGCTTCGATGAGATCGAGTATCGCTTCACTGCCTGCAGTGACATTATGATGTTCGACTTTGTCTATATCCTCTTTATTGGCGATGACAACACGTTTGGGTTGGTGGGTGCGGATCTGGTGGTTGAGCAGTTCAATGTTGTTGCCTGCCACGAGCGCTTCAACGGGGATGTTGTAGTGTTGTGCAACGATAAGGGTATTGACCCCAATGGAGCCGGTGGAACCAAGCAGTATGATAGACATAGGTTACAAAAACGCTCTAAGGGCGATCACCATCATCGGTGCGCCAAAGAGATAGCCGTCGATACGATCCAAGATACCGCCGTGACCCGGGAGCAGATCGCCGCTGTCTTTAACCCCTGCTTCACGCTTGAGATAGCTCTCGAAGAGATCACCAAAGACCGAAGCCACCGAGACGACAAAGGTAACGATCAGTGCGATCCAGAACGGTGCGATATAGAGTCCCGCATAGGTACCTACGACAGTCGCAATAGCAACACCACCGATCACGCCTTCGAGTGTCTTGTTGGGGCTGGTATCAGAAAACTTGGTCTTGCCGATCGCTTTGCCTACAAAGAAAGCACCTACATCGGTCAGTGCGACAGTTGCCAGCAGCCAGAACATCGCAGCGATACCGAAATCTTTATAGAGGATCAGAAAAAAGAGGATGCCGCTGACGGGATAGAGAAAAGGGAGTATCAGTTGTTTGTCAAAGTTGTGCAGATAGGCGATCGCCGCTGCGAATATGATCGCTACGAGAAAGAAAAGATCGTCAGGGTTGGGATAAACATAGGCAAAGAGCCAGAGTGCCGATGCCCAAAAGTAGGCAGATGGGGAGCTCAGTCCGAAGAGCTTCATCGCCTCATAGAATGCGAAGAGATAGACGACTCCCAAGAAGAGCCACATCACAAAAAAGTTATCAAGCCAGCCGATAAGACCGACCAATGCAAGCAGTGCGATACCGGTAAAGATGCGTTGTTGCAAAGAGTTGAGATTTTTTATCATAGTATTAAAGTCCCTAATTATAGATGTTCCTCAATACATGAGGGCATATAAAGTCAATTATAACATCATCTATGTTAAAGGGGTTAGACTTTCCACTGTTAAAAGAGAGGAGTATATCCTCACATCCTAAAACTTATAATTTAGAAGCAGTCTAATATTTCTTACTTCAACATCCTTATTTTGTAGAGGTAGCTCTGTGGCACGTTGGTAGATAAACTGTACTCTGATTACGGCATTACCGATATTTTTTCCTACCCCCGCGGCATAGGTTCTGTCAAACTCCATAGCGTGGTGCTGGAGTTTGAAACCGTCATTCATTACGGCAAAAGCACGCCTGCCAAAAAACGCGGCAGCACCAAAATGCCAGTCATTGTAGTGGGTGTGGAGTTTGAGTGCTGAGGAGAAGTACTCTTTTTGGGCATTTTTAGTAAAACTATTTTGCTTTTTGTCATCGATATTGATGTAGAAATTTTCAGAGGTGAGTTTGATCTTGTATGCACCAAGCTTTATCTTATAGTTCAAGGTAAGATTGCTCTGATAGACATTAAAATCATTGTAATTTGTATAGAATTGGGTAAAGTTTGTATACCACTGTTTTGAAGGTCTATAGCTAATCCCCGCGCCAAAGGTATCGCCTCCGTTGGTGATGGCAATATTGTCATCAAGCACACTAAGGTAGTTTAGGTTGATATCAAATTGTTTGTTGAGTGTATGGTTGTAAAGAAAAAAGAACTTTTGCACTTTCAGATCTCTTGTAAGTGGTGGTTGTTTGGTATCAGTCCTGCCATATTCGTATGCAAAACGTATTTCAGTGTCGTCAAAATGTATATCGGCACCGATACCATAAAGCTTGCCCTTAATTTTCTGTTTTGAGTGGCTGAAGGTGTGGCTCTCAAGATAAGTTTGCATGCTGGAGTGCACAGGTTGAAACTCAACTGCATGTAGATTCAATATTGTACATAAAAAAGCCATACTCTTTTTCATTGAAATACCCCTTAATTAAGTTGGTGGCGTATTATAATGCTTATAGCTTTAGTTGATATTAGAGAGGCTGACTATATCCGTATTTCCACCCCCTCTTTGAGCACAGGGATGGTCTGGTATTTGTCATACTCTACGTTGGAGACCTCCTGTATTTTGACAAATTTGCGTTTGGTGTAGTCGACGAGGTAGTTGCCCGGCTGGTCTGTGGAGAAGTCCACACAGAGTTTGGCGGCAGCCTGTAGAACGGATTCAGGAAGGTTCTGCTTGTCGGTGCGGATGATGACATGCGATCCGGGGATTTCGCGGGTATGCATCCAGATGTCATTGCTCTTGGCGGCTTTGAGCAGAGCCTGATTCTCTTTGGCGTTGCGTCCGACAAGCACTTTGTAGTCCTCTATCCAAAAGAGTTCTCCCTCGCGCATCTTCTCTTTTTTGCGCTGGGATTTCCCCCGTTTGGGTACTAAAAGCTCCAGTTCGTAGGGCTCTTTGGCTTGTGTGATAGCGTAGTGGATATTTTCATAAAAGCTTTTTTTACTCTGGAGGTTCTCTTTTTCGATGTGGATATTTTTTGCTTTGTTCTTGGCGCGTTTGGCAAGGTTGAAGTAGTGGTCGCTCAGACGGTTCACCTTGACATCTTTTGGTAGAGGGATCGTCACTTCATTGCCTTCAAAATCCCATGTTTTGAGCTTGGTGTCGTAGGGTTTAATCTGGTAGAGGTTGGCAAGGATGAGATTGCCGTAGGTGCTGTAGGTGTCCGCCTGCGCTTCGAGTTTCTGGGGACTGGGAAGTTTGGCGATCTCTTTTTGTAGCTTTGCTATCTTTTTGGCTGTCTGGGTAAGCTTTTGCTGCTTGAGTTGGGAAAGGCGCTGTTGCTGTATGGTGTGGTATCGCTCCTCCAAGGTGGTATCGATATCCGAAATATCATTACCGTTGTGTTGCTCGTTGGTGTTGTCGGGGGACAACACCCTACGGGGGATGGGCAAAAGTTCTACCCCGGGGCGTACCACACGAAATGACTGCTGTCCGTCGATATGCCGCAGTGCCTCAATGACTGTTTCATTCTCATCGAGCAGAATGGCATTGGTGTTTTTACCGGTGAACTCCAGCTGTAGATAGACCGTCTGGTTTTTGTAGGCGCTCTTGGGTGCTATTTTGAATCGTAAAATGCGGTCATTCTCCGGCACAGTGACCTCAAGCAGCCTGCTACCGGCAAGCAGGCTGTGTAGCAGTGTATCAAAGGGTGCTTTGTAGCCCTGAAAGGGACGCTGGCTGGGGGCTTTGTAGACAAAACTGTGCCCGCGGGTCATGTTGAAAAAGTAGCTTTGCTTTTTGTCAAAGACGATCTCGATGGTGTTGTCCTCGACACGTCTTGCACGAGAGATGAAAGTGAAGTTGCTCAGACGTTTGGCGATGGCTTGCAGTTCGGTGAATTTCATAGTTTTCCCGTAGGGTGCGTAATCAGGCACCAAATTGAATAAAATATCAGATATGCATTCCCAACGAGCAGGTTGGTAATGAGGCTTGAATAATCAATGAAATTCTACCATAACTTTATTTTGCTATAATTCGCGCAATTAATGATAACAATTTTAAGGATTTTCCTATGGGACAAACGATAACAGAAAAGATCTTCTCCGAGCATGCCGGGCGTGATGTCTATGCCGGTGAGATCGTCAGAGTGCCGATCGATATGACCATCGGTAACGACATTACTACCCCCATCTCTATCAAAGCATTCGAAGAGAGCGGAGCAGAGAAACTTGCCAATCCTGACGGCTTTGCCATCGTGATGGACCACTACATTCCGGCAAAAGATATTGCCTCTGCCAACCAGGCGAAGATCAGCCGTGAGTTTGCCTACAAGCATGATCTTAAATACTTCTTCGATGAGAAAGATATGGGAATCGAGCATGCGCTCTTGCCTGAAAAAGGACTGGTGATCCCCGGTGATGTGATCATTGGAGCAGACAGCCACACCTGTACACACGGTGCACTGGGGGCTTTCTCGACAGGGATGGGGAGTACTGATATCTCCTTCTCCATCATCACGGGTGGTAACTGGTTCAAAGTACCGGAGTCCATCAAGGTTAACCTGGTAGGCAAACCCGGCAAACATATCTACGGCAAGGACATCATCCTTGAGCTGATCCGCATCCTCGGCGTGGACGGCGCACTCTACAAAGCGATCGAGTTTACCGGAGAGGGTGTGCAGTACCTTGGTATGAGTGATCGTTTCTCGATGTGTAATATGGCGATCGAAGCGGGTGCCAAGAGTGGCATCTTCGCTATCGACGAAGTATCACAAGCCTACCTTGATGAGCGTGCTGAAGCAAACGGTGGGCTGCGAAGCGAGCCGAAGCTTCACTATTCCGATGAAGATGCGACCTACTGTCAGGAGATCACCATCGATATGGCGAACCTCTCACCTGTGATTGCCTATCCGTTCCTGCCAAGCAACGGCAAGCCTGTTGAGCAGGCGGTAGCAGATGATCTCAAGATCGATCAGGTGATGATTGGAAGCTGTACCAACGGACGGCTTGAAGACCTGCGTGTTGCTGCCCAGATCGTCAAGGGCAAACGCGTCGCCAAGCACACCCGTATGATCATCACCCCTGCGACACAGAAGATACTGATGCAGGCACAGCATGAAGGCATCATCGATACCCTCATCGAAGCGGGAGCAGTGGTGAGCAACCCAACCTGCGGTGCCTGCCTTGGGGGCTATATGGGTATCCTTGGTGACGGTGAGCGCTGTGTGGCGACAACCAACCGTAACTTTGTCGGTCGTATGGGAGCAAGAACTTCTGAGATATACCTTGCAAACTCCGCAGTAGCTGCGGCAAGTGCGATCGCCGGGAAGATCGTCGATCCTCGTGACATCTAATCCCTTTTTGCCTTATCCATCTTTTTGATGGATGAGGGGACATCTTACGTTTAATTTCACTGCGTTTAAAGAAATATCTGCAAATTTGACATTTTTTGACAATTTTTAGTTACACTGCCACTTCAAAATTCAAAATAACATATTGAATCGATTGTGCCACCCTTGCTGTGAGGCAAGTGTACGGAAAGCCACGGGACTCGATGAGAGTTAGCCGGGTTGCTTGATTTGATCTTAGGAGACTAAATCATGCTAACAAAATCGGTAGTTCTACAGGAATTAAGTAAGGCAAAGATCGCCCATATGCGCTGGGTCAAACGGGCTGATCATCTTATCTCAGACCTTCCTATTGACAAAGAGTTCATTCCGCTTGAGGCAACGACATGCGGTTTTGGAAGATGGCTCTATGGAGACGTGGGAAACAAACTGCGCATTGCAGATCGATTTCAGCATCTTATTGAGCAAATCGAGTTTCATCATGACAATCTTCATGACACCTATAGCAAAATATACAATATCTATTTTGTAATGCCCGAGAAGCGGTCGCTTTTGCATAAGATAGTGACTTTCAACAGCAAAAAGGTCTCTGCCAAAGAGAAAGAAGAGGCTAAAAAGTACTTTGAACAGTTGAAAAAATCTTCTGAAGACCTGATTGCCCTACTTGACAGATTTGAGAGAGAGGTACGAGAAGCCTCTTCGTTTACAGAATTGAATGAGGTGGTTTAGACAAGAGGTATATTTTTCTCAAGACGTTCCAATGCGGGCTCCTGATATTTAACGATCAGCGATTTTGCCTGATCGATGGGTATCCAGGCTGCTTTATCGATTTCTGGGAATGATGCTTTTTGACCGCTGTGCGGCGGCCACTCTATGGTAAACCTATTGGAGTGGATAGCAGTGTCGAAGTCGGCAGGGATCGCCCAGACATGCAATCTCTTCTGCCTGTTGCCTACATCACCCAAAAAGTGAAAACCTTCATCTGACCGGTTTGCTGTGAGTTGTTTGCCGGTCTCCTCTTCAAACTCCCGTTTGGCAGCATCCAAGAGCCCTTCACCGGGTTTGGTTTCACCTTTGATAATGCTCCAGCTTCTGACTCTGGTTTTCCAATAGGGACCGCCCATATGTCCCAAGTAGACCTCTATCCCTCTTGGGGTACGCCGATAGGGTAGAATACCGGCACTCTCTATCATCTTGACTAAAACCCGCTGTTTGGATCGAAGCCGAATCCACCGCCGCCAAAATCGGGGGTACCGAAACTCTGGTTTGTGAAGCTGGGGTCACTGTATCCGTGATTGAGAGACTCTCCGCGCAGCATGGTAATGTCCATCTTGGGGTCGATCCCTTTGGGACAGACAGCAGTACACTCGCCGCAAAGCGTACAATCCCAGACACCGTTTGTCTGTACCGCATCGATCATCTCTTTGGCGGCACCTTCACGCTTGTCTGCTGTGTAGCGGTAGACACGGGTTAGGGCAAAGGGACCGAGAAAGTCAGGGTTGACGGCATAGACGGGACAGGCGGAGTAGCAGCTGTCACAGAGGATACAGTCGGTCTGTCGCTCCGTTTTGTGGGCATCTTCCGGGGTCAAGATGGCTTCTTGGTATTGGTGCAGCCATGCCTGACTCTTTTGAAGTGTGGTTTGTGCCTGCTGTTTATCGACTTTGAGATCCCGCAAGAGGGGGTGGTACTGCAGCGGTTCAACGGTGTCACCCTCTTTGGGTTTGTAGGCACAGGCGAGCTCCTCTCTGCCGTTGACACGCACAGCACAGGTACCACATACTGAGGCACGACACCCTGCCGAGAAAGTGAGTGTGGGGTCATGCTGCTCTTTGATCTCGTAGAGTGCAGCAAGCAGTGTAAGTCCCTCGGAGATCTGGAAATCCTCAAAGCCTTTATCTCGTCTGATAGTTATCTGCATCACAATCCTTTCTTGGCGTAGGGTGTTGTGTCCCCACAACACCTTTTCTCAGAGAAGGAGATCGTTGTACTATTTATGATATCGGTGTTGTAAGGGTACAACACCCTACGGAAATTACGTAATATCATTGTTTATCCTTCCACTGTAAGATGATATGCTTTTTAAAATGGGCATCATCACTTTGCGGATAGTCACTTCGGTAGTGCGCCCCGCGGCTCTCTTTTCTTGCCAGTGCGGCAGAGATGATGGTGGGGGCAAGCATCAGAGCGTTTTCGAACTCCAGAAACTCTACGAGATTTTGGTTGTTGGTTTTGGATCTGTCCCGGATACCCATCTTTTTGAGTGCGACCTGGGTGGCGACCACCTCCTCGAGTGCCTGAGTCAGTCCCACTTCATCACGGATGATGCCTACATTCTCATAAAATAGCCTGCCCAGAGCCTGACGGTGGGTATAGAAATCGATCGGAGCCTCCTGCTCAAAGAGTCTCTCTATCTTCTTTTGGCATGCGTGCTGTACGCTGTTGTCGGCAGGTTTACTACTGGCATAGACGGCATGCTTGTAGGCATTTTCCCCTACAAATCGACCAAAGGCGGTGATCTCCAGTAGTGAGTTGCCCCCAAGACGGTTGGCACCATGCACTTTGGCATTGGCACACTCACCCACGGCAAAACAGCCTTTGATACCGTTTACCTCCAGTGCATAGTCCACATCGATACCACCCATGGTGTAGTGTGTGACAGGTTTGATGGAGACAAGCTCCGAGATGGGATCAACACCTTCGTGAAGTTTGCAAAGTGCCACTTCTTGCGGAAGCAGTGTCATGAGCTTTTCTTCCCCTAAATGGCGCAGATCCAAAAAGACCTCTTCTCCCTTTTGCAACTCTTCAAAGATCGCACGAGCCACTTCATCACGAGGTTTTAGCTCATCAACAAAGCGTTCTTGCTTACTGTTGACAAGGTATCCCCCTTCGCCCCGTGCACTCTCACTCATCAAAATGGCTGAATGTTTGAGCCCTGTAGGGTGAAACTGAACAAACTCCATGTCGCTTACTGCTCCGCCTGCACGCAGTACCGCCGCGATACCGTCCCCCGATACACCGTACATATTGGTCGTATAGCCGTGATATATACCGCCATATCCGCCTGTAGCGATGATGACAGACTTGGCATCAATCTGTTTGATCTCACCGCTTCGGATATCAAGCACAACGGCACCCTTAACCGTATCACCAGAGACAATGAGCTCAAGCAGGAAATGTTCGTCAAGAAAGGCGATACCCTCTTTCAGGCAGGTATCATAGAGTGTATGCAGCAGCTTGAGTCCGGTATAGTCCTGAGCATAGCAGGCACGTTTGGCGCTCGCACCGCCGAGCTGTCGCTGTGCGACAGATTTTAGTGAGGAGTGAGGAGTGAGGAGTGAGGAGTTGTGGTTTGCGTCGCTGTGCGATGCTTCTATTCGTGAGAAGGGCATACCAAGTGTTTCGAGCCACGCTATGGTTTGGGGTGCATCGGCACACATATGGCGCACCATATCTTCATCACAGAGCCCGTGAGCCGACTTGATGGTATCCGCGATATGCAGTGAGACATGATCTTCCTCGACATTGCCAAGCGCTGCGTTCATACCCCCTTGCGCCATTGAGGTTTGGGAATTGGTAGGATACATTTTCCCTACGACAAGTACCGAAGCCCCTGCCTCCTTGGCGGCGAGTGCGGCAGAGAGCCCCGCGCCGCCTGATCCGATGATTAACACATCTACCATGGCATCGCCTTGGTAGATGTGAGTGAAGAGTGAAGAGTGAAGAGTGAAGAGTTTTGGTGTGCGTTACATGGTAACGCTTTTATCGTATAGACTTTCATCTTACTTAGTCTCCTCCAGATAGGTTTTGATATTCTTGATAATGCCATCAAGAAGCTTTTTTCTCGCTTCGATACTTGTCCATGCCATATGTGGGGTGATGAGGAGACGTTCCTTGTGCACCACTTCATTGAGACGGTTGACAGGGTCGATGGGTTCTTTCTCCAAGACATCAAGACCGGCATAGATCTCTCTGCGGTCAAGCTCGAAGGCAAGGTCTGTTTCATTGATGATGCCGCCTCTGCCAAGATTGAGCAGGATGGCTCTGTTTTTGAGATAGGGGAGGTTGAGCTCATTGACGAGATTATAGGTATCTTCATTGAGCGGTGCATGGATAGAGATGATATCACTGTCTTTGAGGATAAACTCCAGACTCTTATGCGGGTAGGCATGGCGCAGGTTTTTGCCGCTTGTGGAGTGGTAACTCACCTCTGCCCCGAATGCCGTCGCGATTCTGGCTACCTCCTGTCCTATGCTGCCAAGCCCGATGATCCCCCATTTTTTGCCGGAGATCTCATAGAAAGGCCGGCTCACATCAGTGAAGAGTCCGCTCTGCATCCAGGTGCCATCTTTGACACGCTCATCATAGTATCTAAGCTGTTCGAGCAGATAAAAGAGCATGGCAAAGGTATGCTGTACGACACTCTGCGTAGAGTATCCGGCGACATTTTTGACGCTGATGCCGTAATGCTTTGCCGCTTCGAGGTCGACATTGTTCATACCGGTAGCGGCGATACAGATCAGTTTTAGCCGGCTGGACTCCTGCATCATGTTGGCAGTGATGACGACTTTGTTGGTGATGGCAATGTCTGCTGAGGCAATACGCTCAAGTGTCTCTTCGGCGGTCGTTGTCTCATAACGTACAACCCTGCCAAATCGTTCAAGCACACCAAGATCGAGATCCTCTCCCAGTGTTTTTGCATCGAGTATAACGATCTGTCTCATTGTCGGATTCCTTGTATGGTGATGATAAGCTTACGATTTGGGGCGTGATTACGGTGTTCGCCGAGGTAGATCCCTTGCCAAGTGCCCAGCAGCAGCTCTCCATGGGCAACAGGGATGGTCAGCGAGGTGCCGATAAGCATGCTTTTGAGGTGTGCGGGCATATCGTCACTTCCCTCATAGGTGTGAAGGAAACGGGGATAGGATTCGGGGATGAGGTCGTCTACAAAACGCTCTGCATCTTCCCGTACAGTAGGGTCGGCGTTTTCATTGAGGCTGAGGCTTGCGCTGGTATGCTGCAAAAAAAGGTGCATCAGTCCCTGAGTGATACCGCTTTTGGCAAGCATCGGCGCGATCCTATCTGTGATCAGATGAAAACCGCGAGGGAAGGGCGGCAGTGTCACACTGTACTGCTCAACAGTCACGTATCGCCTCTACGATCTCTCTGGCTCTCTCTTTGGCGCGCTCGACATCCTTATCGAGCACAAGGCTGACCGCCATACGTCTGCCTACATGTGATTCCGGCTTGCCGAAGACCCTGACAAAAGAATTTTCACTGAAGGCATCGTCAGGGATCTCAAGTTTGGGGTTGTGGCTCTCATGCTTGGCTTTGTAGGCACCGCAGGCTCCTGCACCGTAGGTGCTAAATCCAAGCGGCAGACCGAGCACGGCACGCACATGCAGTGCAAACTCGCTCTGGCTCTGGGTGATGAGTGTGACCATCCCTGTATCGTGCGGACGCGGGCTCAGCTCGGAGAAGTAGACCTCCTCACCCTTGACGAAGAACTCCACGCCAAATATCCCGCGACCGCCAAGTCCGTCTGTGACCGCTTTGGCGATCTCTTTGGCTTTTTGCAGGGCTGCTTCGCTCATCGGCATCGGCTGCCAGGAGAGGATGAAGTCACCATCCTGCTGTATATGACCGATGGGGTCACAAAATACTGTGCCGGTCTCGTTACGCACAGTCAGCAGCGTGATCTCATAGTCAAATGGCACAAACTCCTCTACGATCAGCTCACTCGCATCTCCACGTGCCTCTTTGGCGATCTCCCAGGATTTTTCGATATCATCGGGGGTTTTGGCGATGCTCTGTCCGTGACCCGATGAGCTCATGACCGGCTTGATGACACATGGAAAGCCCATGCGCTCTGCTGCAGCTTTGAGTCCCTCCAGTGTGGTGACAAACTCATAGTTGGAGGTTTTCAGTCCCAGCTCCTCGGCGGCAAAGACACGAATATTTTTGCGGTTCATGGTCTTGTTGACCGCTTCGGCGTTGGGGATGACATGGTATCCGCGTTTCTCAGCTTCAAAGAGTGCCGAGATGGAGATCGCTTCCACTTCGGGGAGAATATAGCTTGGTTTCTCCTTTTCGATGAGTTCGAGCACGGCAGTCTCATCCTGCATATCGATCGCATAGCTGCGGTTGGCAACCAGATGGGCAGGGGCGTTTTCGTACTTGTCTACAGCGATCACTTCGATGCCGAGTCTCTGTGCCTCTATGGCAACCTCTTTGCCCAATTCGCCTGAGCCCAGCAGCATGATCTTGATCGCATCTTTTTGTAGCGGTGTGGTAAATGTCATGACAATCCCTTTGGAAAAATAGTTGGGATTATTTTAGCGAAAAGAATACTAAGGGATTATGAGTTGAGCGGGGATTTTGAAAATGTATTGAAATAATGTGGTGTGGGTGACAGAGCCGAGGCTCTGCCAAAAGTCCGATTAGAGTCTTGACTCGTATCTTCTGAGCATAAAGAGCTTCTTGAGGATCTTTTTGCGGGTAGCGATCTTCTCTTTCTTTCTTCTCTCAGTCGGCTTTTCGTAGTACTGGCGCGCTCTGGCTTCAGTGACGATAAGGTTTCTGTCACACTGTCTTTTGAACTTTCTGTACGCATCGTCAAAAGAGTCACGTGGTGTAAGTTTGATTCCTGGCATTGGGCTCACCCCCTTCCTTATCAAGATTTTTCGGGTCACGATCCCGAAAGTGATAAATCTGAGGCGGATTATATCGAAATAAATTTATGGTAAGATAAAAACACAGACAAAGAAGAATCGAGGATAAAGCCATGCAGAAAGTATTTGAATCGTGTTATTCGCTGGACAGGCATGCCTATGAAGCGTATGGACTCACAGAAGAGATCCTGATGGAGCATGCCGCCGGAGGTATGGCAGCCTATATCCGAAGCACTTTTGCACCCGGATCGTCGATACTGGTCGCAGCGGGCGGGGGCAACAACGGTGCAGACGGTATCGTGCTTGCCAGACAGCTTGTGGGCAGCTATGATCTGCGGCTCTTTTTGCCTTTTGGGGTCAAGTCCGAGATGGCAAAGCTGCAACTGCAGCGTGCCGAAGCGGCAGGGGTACCCATCGATGAGGAGATAGAAGATGCCGATGTGATCGTCGATGCGCTCTTTGGTGCAGGGCTGAAACGGATGCTCGATGCACCTACCCAGAAGCTCATACACCGGCTCAACAGCTTCAAGGGGCACAAGATCGCCTGTGATATCCCTACCGGTATCGCACAAAACGGGGTGCTGATGCCTATCGCCTTTGAGGCGGATGTGACGATCACGATGGGTGCATACAAGGAGGCACTCTTTTTTGATGAGAGCAAGGATTATGTAGGCAGGGTTATACGGGTCGATTTGGGGATTGATGCCAGCCGTTACGAACTGGAGAGCCAGACATGGCTGCTTGAGAAAAGTGATCTCAGACTCCCCAGCCGTCACCGTCAATGCACGCACAAAGGCAGCTTCGGGCATGCAGCGGTATTTTGTGGAGAGAAAGAGGGGGCGGGTATCATCGCTGCGATGGCGGCGAGCCGCTTTGGCGCAGGGCTTACGACACTGGTTGTGCATGAGCGGATCACGCCGCCGCCTGTGTTGATGCATGCGACCGTTGTCCCCCAGACAGCCACGGCACTGGCGATTGGGATGGGGCTTGGCGGACACTTTGAGTCGGCATTTTTGCAGCAGTATGTGATCGACTCGCATCTGCCGGTGGTGCTCGATGCCGATGCCTTTTATCATGAGGATCTGCTCGGTATCTTGGAGCAAAAAGCGCGTGATATTGTCATTACCCCGCACCCCAAAGAGTTTGCTGCACTCTGGCGGCAGCTTGGCGGTGAAGATCTCACAGTCGAGGAGATACAGCAACACCGCTTTGAGATGGTACGCCGCTTCAATGCGAAGTACCCGCATGTCACCCTCCTGCTCAAGGGTGCCAACATGCTCATCGCCCAAGAGGAGCAGCTCTATATCAATCCGCACGGCAGCGCCAAGCTCAGCAAAGGCGGCAGCGGCGATGTCCTCTCCGGTCTGATTACCGCACTGCTCGCCCAAGGCTACAGCGGCATCGAGGCGGCGATACACGGATCACTCGCACTCACAAAGGCTGTGGAGAATTATGAGGGGGCAAGCTATGCGATGCTGCCTACGGATATTATCGATGAGGTAGCAAAGTTGGAGTAGGGTACAATACCGCTATGAAAAAAATAGCGGTACTCTTTAGCGGCAAGGGGACAAACTTTGCCTATTTGGCTGAACATTTGCACCATAAGGATGTGGAGATAGCGGTCGCTTTGACCAACAATCCAGAGGCGGAAGGTGTCGCCATCGCCAAAGCATACGGCATCCCTCTGGAGATTATCGATCCAAAGATGTTTGAGAGTAGGGAACTGTACGATGCTGCTATGGTTGAGTGCTTGCGCCGATATGCGCCGGAGTTGACCGTGCTTGCAGGATTTATGCGTATCCTCACACCGGTCTTTACCGAGCAGATCAGGGCGATCAATCTGCATCCCTCTTTGCTGCCGCGTCACAAAGGACTGCATGCGATCGAGAAGAGTTTTGAGGACAACTTTGATGAGGGAGGGGTCTCGGTGCACTGGGTGACTTCCGAGCTTGACGGCGGTGAGATCATCGTACAAAAGCGCATCCCCAAAGCGGGGCATGATCTGCAGAGCTACACTGAGGAAGTCAAGCGTATCGAAAAAGAGGCATTGTCTGAAGCGATTTTGGCATTACTAAAATAAGACTTTTTAGGTAAAATGATCAAGTTTAAATATTAAAATTGGAGAACCTTATGAAATTGCGTCCATATTTGATGTCTGTTGTATTGGGAATGGTTGTTTTGTTCTTTTCCGGATGTGCTAAACTGCCCAACCTGGATTATAATGCACAAATGAATAGAGATATTCATACAATTGCGATTGTTCCTCCTAAAGATATTGAAGATATTGAAATTTTCTACTTTAATCATCCGGGTATGAGCTTTGGGCTTATTGGTGGATTAGCAGCGGCAGCTGAGTTCAGTTCCAAAAAAACAACATACAATAACTTGATCAAATCAACAAAATTTGATCCGGATCGTTATTTTACGCAGAAGCTTACAGGTTATTTGAAGAGCGAAGGCTACAGGGTGCATCTATTGCCTTATGATAAAAGACGAGATAATGATTATTTGAAAAAATATCCAAATATAAATACAGATGCCTTTTTGGATGTTGTTATATTAAATTTGGGGTATATAGCAGGAAGCCCATCATCATCGTATAAGCCATCAATCAGAGCAAAAGTAAAAATGCTTAAGCGAAAAAACCAAACAACCTTATATGAAAAACATATAGGAGTTGGCGAAAGCTTTGCATTGAGTGAAGAAGCAGATTATGTAGGAGATGATACTGCCCATCACTACGAAGATTTTGATACATTAAAGAATCATGCACAAGAGAGTGTAGAGGGTATAAAGAAAGCATTGGATATGTTGGCAAGACATATAGCGGATGCACTGAAAAAGAGTAAATAAGTGATACAAAAAAGAAAATATTTTATATATCTGTTAACAAGTTTGTTATTGGGTGGTTGCGCAGCAGATCAGATTGACTATAATACACTCAGATTTAGTCCAAAGGTGCAGGTAAAGAGCTTTGAAGCACTTGCGGCAAAACCGATAAAACCAGATGAGAAAGAGTATGTTATTGGGCTTGGAGAAAAGCCTTGGGAGGTTCTTCAGATTGGCAAAGAGAGAGTTTTTGCGACCAAATTGTCAATGGAGCCTGCCAAGTACCCATTTGGTGTTCGGATCGTCTCAAAAGGAAAAGGTGGTTTTTTTGTCCCGAAACTCTTTTTTTTGGGTGCGAAGAATCAAATCATCAAAGCAACAGATGTAAAAGATTTTCGTTTTGATAGAGGAATATTGAAAGGTACAGTATTTGTCAATAAAAACTATAATAAAATTAGATCCATTGTTGTCACACAAGAGTTGAATAATAAGAAAAAAACATATCAAATAAGCCATATTCAAACAGCGGTCGTTCCAGTATATGCCGGACCATATTTATTCAACATTAATACTGCAAGCGGCGATAAGAATGTTACCATGCGACATACATATGCTGCTGATATAAAATTGTCTATTCATTCTTTCCGAGAATAAATGATTTGATGAAATACTACAATGATGAGACAAATCGTGCCGGTATGAAGCTGCTCTTTATGGCGGCACAGATGGTGGTGATACTGATCGTTTTTGCCTTTATCTATACGGCACTTGTGGCGATCAGGCTTGCAGTGGCAGAGCAGGGGCTCAGCCCCCTGATGTATCTGCCGGTGCTGTTTGTCTTGGTGGTCTTTCCCTTTTTGCTTTACCGCTACCGCCGATGGTTCAATGCCGGGCGTATGCTCTATGCCTATAGCTGGACGTTGGCATCGGCATCGCTGATCATTGTGCTGCTCTATCTCTACATCGATCAGATCGTAGGGTGAGATGATCCTGCGCTACCTGCCCGCCAAGCATCAGAAGATCCTGCGTCTCTCTATCCCCGCGGTGATCAACTCACTGCTTGATATGCTGCAGGTGATCACCGATCTGATCATGGTGGGGCGTATCAGCGCTTTTGCGGTGGCTGCCGTGGGGCTTGGGCTGCAGTCGCTGATGTTTATGTTTGCGATACTGACACTCTTTCATGTCGGCACCTCGGCACTGCTCTCACGCTTCGCAGGGGCGGAGCGTTGGCAGCGTGCGAGTATAGGGCTCTCTACGCTGCTTCGTTTTGCACTGCTTGTGAGCCTGCCTGCCGCGGTGGGATGGTACTTCTTCTCTTCACATATTTATGACTGGTTCGGTACAGCGCCTGAGGTAGCTGCATTGGGACGCGCCTATGTGGAGGTGCTGACACTGATGGTGCCTTTCGTCTTCGTGAAGCTGGTCTTTGTCTCGGCACTCAACGCAGCAGGTGACACCAAAACACCCATGAAGATCAAGATCGTCTCGATCATCCTCAATGTCATTTTCAACTATCTTCTGATCTTTGGAAAGTTCGGATTTCCGCAGCTTGGCGTGACGGGTGCGGCAGTGGGAACGGTACTGGTCAATATCCTCGAGACGCTTGTGTATGCGCTGCTTTATATCCGCCACATGACCCCTTATGAACCGATGAGGGCATATTCCAAAAGGCTGCTTCAAAGGGCACTCAAGGTGGGCATCCCCGCATCGATCGAGCGTACACTTACCTTTGGAAGTTTCATGCTCTTTACCGCGATCATCGCCCACTACGGTACGGCAGTGCTGGCGGGCTATCAGATCGGTCTGCGGGTAGAGGGACTTGCCTTTATGCCCGGTATCGGCTTTACGATCGCGGCGATGGCACTGATGGGTCAGGGACTGGGTGCCAAAAGACCCGAACAGTCCAGAGAAGATGTGATCCTGGTGCTCAAGTACGCTTCAGGCTTGATGTTTTTTCTCTCATTTTTCATGATATTTGTCCCCGAAAAGATCGTCTGGCTCTTTACCGATGATGCACAAACCATCAAAGAGGCAAGCCTCTATCTGCGAATCGTCGGTGTCTCACAGATCCCACTGGCATTCAACTTTGTCCTCTCTGGAGCGCTCAGGGGTGCCGGCGATACCAAACGCACCCTCAAGATCAATCTCATCTCATTGTGGTTTGTACGTATCCTGCCGGCATTTCTGCTCTCATGGTACTTTCACAATATCCTACTGGTCTATCTGGCGATGATCTCCGATACCTTCGTCAAAGCCTTCTGGCTTTGGAGAACCTTCCAGAAGGGGGAGTGGGAGAAGATTAAGGTGTAGTGGGTTATTGCTATCCCCTGCTAAAATAACTGTGCTTACTTTTATGTTTTATGTGGGAACGTATACGTTGTGTTTTCGGTATAATACCTGATTAGAATATGTCAAATACAAGAAAGGAAATGAATGTCAAAATTAATTTATGGTTTATTAGTATTGCTTGTGTTTTCTCTAACAATTAACGTACTGCAATATGTCAAATATAATACTGATATGACGTTAAATATGGCTTTATGTAATTATAAAGCCTCACCGTATCTTTTCTCAATACAAACAAATAAATCTAAAATCTTGGATAAAATGTTGAAATATGATCTTGTACAATTAGTGCATGATTATAATGATGAAATATTCCAAAAAAACAAAGTTCTGTCAAACATCTGTAAAGACTGGAAGAAACTTATACGAAAACCAATCAAAGAATATTTAGAGAAAAGCAAAAGCAAAAATATCGAGTATTTCAACCAAGTAAGCAATCATTTTGATTTTTTAGAAACAAAATGTCGAGATTAGAGTAGCAACTTCTCAATCTTTTAGGGCATAGGGGGCTGGCGACAATGACAACTCTTCTTTTACTCCTACAATATAAAACGAAAGTATTTTCTTCCCTCGTTTGTATGCCAAACGCGAAGAACAAGGATAATACTAAAAACTCTTTCTTACGCTATCGACTGTGATAAAGAGCCTATGCTTTGCATCAAAAAAAGGCACAAAGCCAAACTTTTTGTAAAAATCTGCTGCCCCATCCTTGGCGTCTACGACAATAAGAGGAAAAGCCACACTCTCACTGGCATGCAGTAGCTTTTTCAACGCATCCACAAGCAGCCACTCTCCAAACCCTTTCCCTTTGTATCTCTTATCTACCCCCAAACGTGCTATAAGACCTGCTGAATGAACATTGTGGTGCTTTTTTTGTAGGTTTGCGGGGAGTGCTGTTAAGTCTATGCTTATCATGGTCAGCGTATAGTAGCCTATGATCACACTCGGGTTGTCGTCATCTTCCAAAACAAATGTACGGGTATTGTCCCTGCTTGCGTGTTGACTTGCCATCATTTGCAAGTAGTTGTTAAGTGCCTTCACCCCGCAATCAAAAGATTTTCTGTCATGCTTCTTTCTGTCGAGGGCGACACTTCTCATTGTGTTTTGGTCTCATAGTTTTTGACAGCTTGTTTTAATCTTGGATTGGCCTGTGGTGCATCCAGTGCATCTACAAAAAGCATGGCATCTCTGGCACTGAGCTTCAGTGTGTGCTCTTTTTGCATAATTTTTTTCGCTTTTTCTATCGCAGCATTCAATACAAATGCGTTGATGCTCGATATGCCTGAAACAGCAGCTGCTTTTGACAGAAGTTCCTGGGTATCTACATCCACACGAGCCGTAATGCGAGGAGTCTTTGTGCTCATCAAAAATCCTTTTGTATGTGCCATTTTGGCACTTTTTTGCATTATAGCAGAGAGTAGTCCGAAATGTCAATATGATAAAAAAAATCTTTTTTACACGTTCCGTATCGGAGATAAATGGGGAGAGAGGATACTCAACGATCCATCGTTCTGACATCGAGAAAACTGCCGCTTTCATAGTCAAGCAGTTTTGGGAAGGTCTCTATGAGTAGTTTGGCTGCCTGCTGCGGGGTCTGGATGGGGCCGTTTTTGAGGCGGGCGGCGGAGGGAAAGGTCTTGGGATCGACAGTGTTGAGGATCTTTTCGACCATCGGTGTGCGTATCACTCCGGGTGCGAGTGCGGTGAAGTGGATGGATTCGAGCTCTTTGGCGTAGACATTGATCAGCATATTGAGTGAGGCTTTGGAGAGGGAGTAGGCGCCCCAGCCTTTCGAGCCGTTGACCGCCGCACCTGAGCTGATCGCGACGATCTGTTTGACATTACTGTATCTGCTGAGCACATCGATGAGCTCTTTGTTTGCCCAGACATTGATCTCCATTACCTTTTTGATCTCTTCAAGATCGGTTTTACTTAGGGGTTTGATCTCGCCGAGTACCCCTGCGTTGAGGATCACCAGGTCGAAGCGGTGATGCTCTATGAAGGGCTTGACAGCAGCCTGAAGGGTAAAGGTCTCGCCAAGGTCATAAGGCAGGAAAAAGAAGTGAGGATCGTGGTCAAATATCTTGGGGTACTCGCGTCCTATCGCATAGACCTGGTCGCCGCGCTTGAGATACGCTTCTGCCAATGCTTTGCCAAGTCCTGAGCCTACACCGGTGATCAATATCTTTTGCATCATGTAATCCTTTTGTAATACCCTATGGTATAATTATGCCAAAATGATAGAAGGATATCAATGAGTAAAGAGGCAAAGACACTTGAAGAGCGCATCGAGCGTATCTACAGAATGGCAAAGGGGCATTTCGGTGAAGTGCGTTTCGTAGGGATCAAGAAACATACCAAGATCGGCTGGGTAGCCAAGATACAGTTCGATGAGTTTGAATCGCTTGTCGCAGAGGGTGAGGATGCGACAGATGCACTCAAAAAACTGCGTAAGCGTCTCAAGAAGATCATCGACCGTTACAATATGGTGTGATAAAATTAGAAATTAGAAATTAGAAATTAGAAATTAGAAATTAGAAAGTATCGTATTGTGAAAAAAAATATCATTCTGATCGGATTTATGGGTGTAGGCAAGGGTACGACGGCGCGTGCTTTTGCCAAAAAGTATGGGGTTTACAACATCGATACGGACGATCTCATTGAGTCCAAAGAGAACAAAGAGGTCAAGAAGATTTTCGAGAAGAAGGGTGAAGCCTACTTCAGGCAGTGTGAGCAGGAGACGGCTGACTGGATAGAGAAGTGTGTTAAGGGTACGCTTATTTCCTGCGGCGGCGGTTTTTATAAAGTCAACAACCTCAAAAAGCTCGGTACGGTAGTGCTGCTTGATGCTTCCTTCGAGTGGATCCACAATCGTCTCAAGACGGCTAAAAACAGCAAACAGAAGCTTGCCAAGCGTCCGCTTTTTCAAGATCCGAAAAAGGCAAAAAAACTCTATGAAGAGCGTGAAAAAGCCTACAATAAAGTAGCAGATGTGGTCGTCAATGTAGAGAACAAGAGTCTTGATGAGATCATCAAAGAGATTGCTAAAAAGAGTAAATGATCAGTTTCACTCAATTGCAAACAATACTTATTATGTACGCCTCTCCCACGCCTCAATTCCCTTGTAAACACCCGTGGCGATCCCGAAGATCAGCATCGTTCCTGCGATACAGTAGGGTGCCTGTGCACCAAAGCCTCCGGGAAACTGCAAGACCTCGTAGAGCATCTTCAACCATGCGATGATGGCGACAGCAAAAGTCACTATTTTGAGCAGTTTGATAATCTGTTTTGTTTTCTCGTTTGTCATAGCGTTATTTTATCCAAATTCGCTATAATTGCGATAATTTCACCACGGGACAAACCATGCAGAGGTTCGAGCAGTATCTTAGCGCCAATCTTCCAAATGTGCCAAGTTTTCACCCTCTCTACGAAGAGGCGCTGGGGGCGATGCTGCTTGCAGGCGGCAAGCGTTTTCGTCCGCAGCTTCTTCTGCGGATCGTCGAGGCGTATGAACCGATGCTGTTTGATTCGGCGCTCCCTGTGGCACTGGCACTGGAGATGTTCCACACCTACTCACTGATCCATGATGATCTGCCTGCGATGGATGATGCCGATCTTCGCCGCGGACATACTACACTGCACAAGCGTTTCGATGAGGTCACGGCGATCCTGGCGGGCGATGCGCTCAATACCGATGCCTTTTATCTCATCGCTACTGCACCGCTGCGGGAAGATATACGGATCAAACTGGTCGAGATACTCGCAAAAAACGGCGGTGGTTCGGGGATGGTACTTGGGCAGGCGATCGATTGTCACTTTGAGAACAAGCCGCTGACACTTGAGCAGATCAAGATGCTTCATACCAACAAAACTGCCAAGCTCATCGCAGCAAGTTTGATGATGGGAGCGGTGATTGCAGCACTTCCCAGAGAGAGCCAACAGGCACTCTATGACTTTGGGCTTGACCTAGGGCTGCTTTTTCAGATACAAGATGATATCATAGATGAGACCCAGAGCGAGGAAGAGGCGGGCAAGACCACAGGCAATGACGGTGAGAAGAATAGCTTTGTGACACTTCTGGGGCTGGAGGGCAGCATGGAGGAGGCGGAGAGCCTCGCTGCCGCTCTGGAGGCACGTTTCGCTACGTTTGAGCCGAAGCTTCAGGAGGCACTGGAACCGCTGATTGGCACCTATCTCTACAGACACAGAGAGGGTGCATAGGCAATGGTTCGCTAAAATCGAGTCTGCATTGTGGCAGATTGGCTTTTATCGAACAGATAGATCGAAAAATCAGATTGAACTTTCAAGGAAAAAAGATGGCAGAAATGACCGAGCAGAATGCAATGCGTAAAAAGATGGCAAATACGATCCGTTTTCTTGCGGCGGATATGGTTCAACGTGCGAACTCCGGACACCCGGGTGCACCGATGGGGCTAGCAGATATCGCAGTGGTACTCTCCGAAAAGCTCAAACACAACCCCAAAAACCCCAAATGGCTCAACCGTGACCGTCTGGTATTCTCCGGAGGGCACGGCTCGGCACTGATCTACTCACTACTGCATCTTTGGGGCTATGATGTGAGTCTGGAAGATCTCAAGCAGTTCAGACAGCTTGACTCCAAGACACCCGGTCACCCGGAGTATGGACATACTGAAGGGGTAGAGATCACCACGGGACCGCTCGGTCAGGGGATCGCCAATGCGGTAGGGTTTGCCATGGCGGAGGCCTTTACCAAGGAGCAGGTCAACTCGGAAACCTGTGAGCTGATCGACCACAAGGTCTACTGTCTCTGCGGTGACGGTGACCTCCAGGAGGGTATCAGTTATGAGGCGTGTGCGCTTGCAGGGCACCTTGGGCTCAAAGATCTCATACTCATCTACGACTCCAATGCCATTACGATCGAGGGGGATACCTCTATCGCATGGAGTGAAGATGTTGCCAAACGTTTCGAAGCGCAGAACTGGAATGTCATGAAGATCAACGGTCACTGCTACGACGATATCGAAAAAGCACTTGACGAAGCACAGCATGCAACCAAGCCTACGATCATCATCGCCAACACCATCATAGGCAAGGGTGCCGGAGAGCTGGAGGGGACCCACCACACACACGGGGCACCGCTTGGTGAGGAGATCATCAAAGCCTCCAAAGCCAAAGAGGGCTTCGATCCCGAAGTGACCTTCCAGATCCCTGAGGATGTGCTTTTGCGTTTCCGCTGTGCTGTAGAGCAGGGTGAACTCTATGAGAAAGAGTGGATACACAGACAAAAAGAGGCGCCGCTGGTCGAACAGAATGTTGCACTGGAAAAACTGCTCAGTCCCGATTTCTCTGCGATCGAGTGGCCGGATTTTGGCGACATAGATCAGATGGCGACCAGAGACAGTAACGGCAAGATACTCAATGCCATTGCCAAAGCAGTTCCAGGCTTCGTAGGCGGTTCGGCTGATCTTGCACCGAGTAACAAAACAGAGCTCAAAGAGATGGGAGATTTCCCCAAAGGGCGCAACATCCATTTCGGTATCCGTGAGCATGCGATGGCGGCGATCACCAACGCGATGGCACTCTATGGTACAACGATCCCGTTCAATGCGACCTTCTTTGTCTTCTCTGACTATCTCAAGCCTGCTGCGCGTATCGCCGCGCTTACAAGCATCAAAAACTACTTTGTCTGGACGCATGACAGTATCGGTGTAGGTGAAGATGGACCGACACATGAGCCTATCGAGCAGCTTAGCCAGTTTAGGGCTTTGCCCAACTTCTATGTATGGAGACCGGCAGATGCGACTGAGAATGTCGAAGCATGGAAAACAGCGATCGAGATGAACAAGCCCAACGCCTTTGTCCTCTCACGCCAGAAGCTAAAGACCCTCAAGCCCAAACGTGATTTCGGTGAGCCAAGCCGCGGTGCCTATATCGTCAAGAAACGTGAAGGTGCGACCATGACACTGATGGTAAGCGGAAGCGAACTGATGCCGTGTCTGCAGGCGGCATGCCACCTCGAAGTGCTTGGGGTAATGGCAAATGTCGTCTCTGTACCCTGTTTTGATCTCTTCAATGAGCAAGATGATGCCTACAAACGTGCAGTGGTTGATCCCAATACTAAAGTAATGGCGGTCGAAGCAGCCACTGCGACCGAGTACTACCGCTACGCCGACAAAGTACTGGGTATGGAGGGCTTCGGTGCCTCCGCCCCTGCCGATCAGCTCTTCGAGAAGTTCGGCTTTACGGTACAGAACATCACCAAAGAGGCATGCGAACTGGTCAATGCGGAGTATAGAGTCGTAGAGATCAAGAAGTGTGATGTTTGATGCTATAGGTGATTTGCCTACAATAATTACTATTATAACGATATTATTTGCAATGGGCGTTGTTGTGTATATACTTAACATGGTTATGCCCTCAAATAAATCAAAAACTTGGATTTGTCCAAACTGCAAAATTGAGTTGGTTCGTGCTCAAATCAAGTTTGGACGGTGTCCACAATGCGGCAAAAAAATTCCAAATTTTAGAGGGCTTACATATAGGCAAAATCTTTAAAGGTAAAAGCTGTAATCTCTCTGATATAGATATATTAAGATACAAGCGGCATAATTTAGCTTGATTATAAGAGAAATATTTTATAATCACACTCTCCAAAATGTCGGGGTGTGGCGCAGTCTGGCTAGCGCGCTACCTTGGGGTGGTAGAGGTCGCAGGTTCAAGTCCTGTCACTCCGACCATTGAAAGCCCGTGTACGCGGGGTTCACGCTGAACTGTCAGCGGATTTGTCAGTAAAAATCTTCAAACTTCTATCAATTTTGAGATGTTCACCTTTGATAAATCTTCCGTAATTTTGTATAATCATTTGCACCGAGCTGTGACCTGCAAGCTGTGCAATCTCCAAGATACTTAGATCACTGTACTTGAGCATCGATACAATGAATGTATGACGCGTAGCATAAATCTTCCTGTAAGAGATACCACACTCATTTAGAAGAGATCGCCACTGGTTACGCCGATTACCCGGAAAATCTGAAAAGGGTTTACCGTCCTCTTTAGGAAACAACCATAAAGATTTGGGAAACTTTTTCAAATATGGTCTAAGATCATCCATGATAGGTACAGTCCTAATACTTTTTTCAGTTTTTGGATCTGTAATCTCACCTTTAGTAATATTACGGCGAACATGAATCAAACCATTTTTAAGATCAATATCTGAACGCATTAAACCAAGCAGTTCACCTGTACGCAGTCCGGTATAAAAACCGATAGCAAGATAAAGCTTTAGCCAGTCGTTTGCTTTGGATAAAATGAGAGTGACCTCATTTGGATCAAACGGTTCGATCTCCTCTTTTTTGTGCGTAGGAAGATCAATAGCTTTAGCTATGTTATCTTTGATATGGTCATGATCGATAGCAATGTTAATGATCCCGCGAATATCGGTTAGATACTCTTTGACTGTTTTTGGAGAATTGACCTCCAGCCGCGTGCTGATCCAATCTTTTATATCAGATCGCTTGATCTGTGTTATAAGCATCGATCCAAATGTAATATTGATCAATGCAACTCTATTGATAATTTGAGGATAGGACTTCAAGTGTCTTTTATCTCTCAAATATTGCTGACTGTAGTATTCGAATGTTTGAGGTCTATCTTTACCGACTTCACCTAAAAGTAGTTTTCGTTGAAGTGCGGGTATTACCTCTTTTTTTACTAATGCTCTATTCTTCGGGGTATCAGGTAGACCAGTACTCTTTTGTACTGTTTTACCATCAAGTTTATACTCAAGATAAAGTCTACCGTTACCACGTTTGAACATTTTGACCATTGTCATTCCTTTCAGTCAGCAGACAACGGGCACATTAGGATACCATATCAAGAATTTGTTTGGCTTGATCGGACATTGTTTGATTTTCTACCCATTCGATCATTTTTGAAACTTTCCAATCTATTCTTTTCTCTTTTGGGAAGTAGTGAATGCCCTCAAAAAAGAGTACATCGCGATTTTTTAGAAGATAATCACCGCTATAGCCTATGAGTTTAGCCATATCATTAGTTTTTAGGTAGAGTGGATTAGTCATTGTCGAGATCCTCAAAATTGAAATAAGTTTGCTTTGGGTGATCCTGTATCGGATCATCATCTGTTTTGATATCCTCAATTTGGGAAGTTTTGTTTTGTGCTGCATACTTGCGTTTCAGGCGATTTGCCCACACTTTCCCACCATGAGGACTTTTTAGGATAATTTCATCTATGATCTGTTCGGTTGTTTTCATGGTTTCCTCCTAACTAAAATGGAAATGCATTTGCTTCAATAGTCTGCTGTAAATCTTTTTCATCAAAGATACGGGCAATTTCCTTATGTGTGCGATCTTGAGAAACTTCATACACGATGATCTCAGGAGGCGGGGCAACTCTTCTTTCATCTGCAGAAGCATTGGCATATTTCCTATTCCATGAAATAACATCAAGGTATGTACAAAAGAGCTTACCACTGTATGCGTACATGGAATATGAATAAACATCCCTATGTATCACAACAAGCTCACCTGGTATATTGTCCCTGTAATATGGTTCAGATATTTTTATTCTTTTATTAGAAAAAGAAACATCAAACCGATTAACAAAACTATGCAATGAAGTATTCATCAAAAATCTCCTCTTCAAAATTGTTATCATCAACGGAAAGTCCAGTATCAAATGATGACAATGGCATAACCTCTCCATCAACCAAATTACGCTCTACCATAGTATTGTGTACTAAACCAAAGTGCTGTAGATTAAGTGTTGGATCATCAGGATCAAGAGAGTGGTAATAGTTCCAAAGCTGCACCATCTTCATACGTGTTACCGGTGGGATATACTCATCTTGATCAGTGTAGTCCTCAATTTGGGAAGTTTTCGGATAGAGTTTAGATCCTGATCGATACATATAGAACTCTTCACCGTCAATCTCGACATCAATCGTTCTAAGTTTGATTGGATTTTCTTGAGGTTTGCGATCATCTTTGTCGTACTGCTTGAGTTCAAAATCTTTCTTTTGCCACATAATTGCATCTTCATATTGAATAATTTTTGGTTGATTGGTTTCAGGATCGAGCCACACGGTCACAACACTATCCTTATACTGCTGCGTAAGTTCCAGTAATGTGAAGTTGAACCTACCAGCAAGAGGTCTGTAGACGTTGAGACTTATCAGCGTTCTGCTTGTGTAGAAGCGACAAATGCCGTGATAGATATACCACATGGTTATTTCTGTAATACCTTTACCGTCTCGGAGATCATCGAGTGTTTTATAGATATACTTCATTAGATAGCTTACGGCATTATCGATGTGCACTTTGATATAGCTTTTGCTGTCGGGATCAGGTTTGTATGCATCGTGCCATCTGCCGTCTCTTTTGTATACTTTTGGGTAAAGCTTGTAGTTGTCAGGAATATAAGAAGTGGAAACATCTGCAAGGGGTGCAGGATAGAGGCGGTGAATAGCCTGAACCAGTCTTGCTACTGCATATTTAGGTACCCATGCAGAAATGTGTAAGTGTGGCGTACCGTCTTTGTGCGGTTCTGTTACTCTGAAATAGATACGGTCATCTTTGTCGAGATCTTTCCATGCTCTGTCTTTTCGGATCGTTGTCCACATGTCAGTAAGTTGTTTAGATGCTGCAGGAGGCATATAGTCGGCAGGATTGAGTGAAACCTCTTTAAACTTACCGGTCCAGCGTGGACGTAATGCAATGGACTTTTGTTTTAATACAAGATTTTGATAATAAATAGTGCGCTTTTGAGTTTCTATGTTATAAATTTCAATATCGCGTCTAATCAATTTTCCCAAATCATCTGGGAGACCCTTTGTTGACTTGAACTGATTTACAAGATCATCATAATCACAAATATCACCTAGTTTTTTTACGTATTTTCGATATACGATGCATGAAGTAGTAACCTTTCTATTCCAATAATTCAAACGAGTAGACTTATGCACTTTAAAGTCATGAAGATACAAGTTGCTAGGACGCTTTCTCGTGAAAATATCAAATACCTTGATATCTTGATTAGCAAACTTTGGATTTCGGATTAGTCTTCCGTTGCGGAGTGTTTTTTTGCGATGGTATTCACTAGGTAACGTCAAAGTAATGAACACATTGACAAGATCACGATCTTCAGCATAGTTAACGAGAGACCAGACACGGTTTTGCAGTTCTGCTATGTAGCGATCGGCATTGATGAATGTGTTCTTGAAGAATGAAGCCAGTTGGACTTTTTCTCCATTGAGCTCGATGTAGTGGCTATAGAGAAAATCTTTTTGCTTTTCGATTTTGTCTAAAACCTCTGATCGGTTTTTCTTTGTCAATCCGTACATTTTTACCCCTTTTTAAAATTGTCGTCAACTTTTTTATAAGTAGCCAAGGAGCTACATACATAGAGCCGCTACGCGCCTCTATGTATGTAGCTTTCGCGGCGCTTATACGCTTTGCGTTTACGCAAAGCGTAACTATAGAACCTCAATCAAAATACTGATCGTCTGGGAACTACCATTGTCCTTACGATTCTTAAAAAGAGATCCAAGCAAAGGAACCGAACTCAAAAGCGGTACACCATTTTTTTCAATACGTTCAGAACTCTTTTTAAGACCACTTAACAACAACGGCTTACCTGCATACACCTTAACTTTACTCTGATAAGTAACCTTGTTTGTAAGAGGTATGTTATCCTTGAGAGAAATTAAAGTTTCAGAGACAATAGAAAGATCAAGATACACCCAATCCTTTTTAATCTTTGGAACAATACTCAATTTAAAACCAACATCACGATACTTGATACTGTCCTGGATCGTTTGAGTATTATCTTTAATCACAGTAGTACTCTCTTTATAACCTACATTTTTCACAAATGAAACAGATGTTTTAACACCATTAGTAAGAAATAGTTTAGGCTCTTGATACACATTAGCAATATTGCGACCTTGTAAAGCACGAACCAAAAACTTAAAATTTAAAGCATCTGTTAAATTTAGAGTAGTATTATCCCGACCAAGTATGTCTTTAGCGGAAAAATCAAAACCATACGACAAAGCTTTAATCTCACTGCCATACTCTTTCAAACGAGTATCATCTATACTGAAAAAAGTAATCTTTACCATACGCTGCCGAACAGTATTATCAGACAAAGCAAGCATCTTTTTTATTTTATAATGCATAGCTGGAGTAGATGCATATGCAATTAGATCAGATTGTTTCAAATAAACATACTTGATAGGCTCTCCAAACTCATCTACGAAAATAGAGAGAACACGAGCAACATCCTGATTAGTTATATGCCTGATCTTATACATGTAATAATGCTTTTTACTTGATTCAGGAATATCAGGAAGCTCTGGGAGCGTTACAGGTTCAGCTATATAATTATCCTTTCTTACTACATATCCATTACCAATATCTTCTAAAAACATATGATTTTGATCAAGAAATGACTTAAAAAGCCTAAAAAGCTCACCTTTATCGTAATGCTGGGACAAATCTATATCCACATCAAAGTCAATCTCTTTTACATTATTGGAGAGTGATATCTTTTTCCCTATATCCTTTGATGCGAGACCAGCAAGATCAGGAAACGAAACATAGTGGGAATACCCAAATGCAATCAAACTACTTAACAACATTAAGAATCTCATCTTTTACCCCTTGATTAGAATTTTCAAACAGATCTAAAAAATCATCTGAAACTAAAGCGAAGATCTCAATAATTCCCAATCTTTTATTTACAACTTTTTGTCTAAGAAATTTTGAACCGGTAGACTTTAGCAGATTATCAAGATCAAGGATAGAGAGATCCACAGCATAACCACTATTGTGGCACTCACCCGAATAACACACAAAACTAAGATATTTCAAACCGGAAAAATTATCAACATTATGAACCGGCTTAGAAACTGTCTTAGGTTTATGTATATAAGTAGGTTTACCAATATCAATCTTCTTAATATTTTCATTTGAAGCATCAGGAGAACCGAAACGAGAAGAGACATAATAATAGAAGAAAGAGACAACAGCAACAAAAAGAACAATAGAAAAAATGATCCAAGGAATCACAACATTTTTCGATCGAACCCTATCACCCGAATCGTATAGCTCGAAAACCTCTTTTTTCTTAGGTAATTTAATCGTCTCAGCAAGATTAGTTTTATAGTAAGGAATCTTGATGTATTTGTTATATTTAAAAGATCTGCCTATAATACGTGATGCAGGTACAGCATCGAGAAAATACTCAATATCTTTGAGATAAGAACTTTGTATTTTTTCATAATGCTGGGTAAGAAGAATAACATCCATACACAAATGACGATGATATGCAATCCACCAAATAAGAACAGGATCTGCACCGGCATTTTTACCCGTAAGACGATCAATAGATGAAAAATGATTTTGAGCTTCGTCAATCACAAAAAGAGACGGCTTATATTTTGGTTCAGACTTCAAAGGCTTAAATAGATTAAGAAAGAAAGAGATAAGAGGATTGGCGTTATCTCGATAATCCAAAGCTTTAATATACTCATCATATTTAGGATTTAACTCAATAAAACCGATAGACAAAAGATAATCTATGATTGGCTCATCAATAACATTGGTCTGTGATCCGTCACCAAGTGAAGCTATTTGGCTATCATATATCCTCTTACACTCTTCGATAATCTTATAGAGACGTTTGAAGTTCAAAGCTGTGATATTGTCTGAAAATCTAATGCCGTTGATATTGCACTCAATCGAAAAATAGTTATCCTTATTTGCATAAATATGATTAACGGCATAATAAGATTTGCCTGATCCTGGCTTACCAGTGACTAAGACAAACATTACTTAAGAACCTCGAGTGCAAGCGTTTTCAAATAAAGCCCAAAACGAAACATTACGATATGTGCAACAAAACCACCGTACGCAAACAAGAGACCGAATAAAGCAACGGAAAAAGAAGTAAGTACAACATTAATGCCTAATGCATCAAACATATAATAAACGCACTCAAGAACTGAACCACCGCCACCAGAACCACTAAGATAACCACTCAGTGAGGATGATGCAGAAGAAAAGATAATCCATATTTGTCTGATCATCGAATATACAGTGTATGAAGTCGCAATGGCAAAAGCTACAATACCACCGATAAAAGCAAAACGTGCAACGAACTTGGCAAAAGCAATTAAATCAAAATTAGGCATTTAGACCCCTTTCTTAATGTCCGAACATAATTAATATTTTTTGAGAAACATCACGGTATGCCCATAGAGCAACGCGAAGCAAAATCAATGTAAGATAAATGTTCATAAAAAGCATGATCACAGGACGAGCAATCGGAGCAAACTTTATAAAACCTTGCGAAAGATCAACCTTCCTATGAAAAACAGTAACTTCAAGATGACAAGATCCATGCAAGTTTGATCGAGGTACTGCAGTACCACTAATGACATCCTGCAGAGATTCATAATTGGAAACATAACCGTCCATAGCCTGATCTATAGTCTCTTTCAAACCCTCAAATGAATCAGTGATAGAAGCCAAATCATCATCATGATTTTGATTAATAGTCTGATTAAGATCATCAAGTAGATCCTCAAGATCGTCGTTAGATCCGACACCCTCAGAATCATTACTATCACTATTATCGGAACTATTACCGGTTGTGTTATTGTCAGTCGAATTATTTTCAGGATAAAAAGGCTCACATTTCTCAGTCTCAATAGAATAATAATACTCCATAGGACAATCATGTGAAGTAGTATTATTGTCACTGTCATTATTGTCAGCATCCAAGGGGCGACACTCTTCATAAAAACTTGAATAGTAATACCCGACAGGACATTCATGTGAAGTATTATTATCATTATTGTCAGTATAAAGAGGATCAATATAACAACAACTAAGATTAACATCTTGATAAACTTTATAAACATACTGATGCTCATCCAGTGTTGATTCAGAACATGCAGATTCCGAAATATTTTCAAAACGTAATGGGTAGTTGGTAGCATCATCAGGATCAGGACAATGAGGCACCTGGCATTGTCCGTTGATTTTTGGATAACCGTTATTACAGACACAAGCCTCTTGAGCATTATCATAATGCTCATCTGGTGCGCAATTGTTATTGTTTTGGGACGAAACACAAAAATAAGATGCACAACAATTTGATAAAGAAGACTTAATTACACCACCTTGAGCAACACACTCATTTTGAGAAGATGTGAGTGGCACAGGGCAAGCACCCGGAGTACTTTCAGCCTCAATTGGGAAAAGTATATTTTCGCCAGGAAGCAAATCTAATGGTTGATCAGGTCTATTACATTTTCTATACTCAATTAAACCAGAAATATCCGACGCTGTAACTCTACATTTGCCATTAGAACTATATTCGTCACCACGTAGTTTACCACCCACGCTAAGCGTCCAAACCTCATAGTCTCCATATGTAGTCTGAGAGGAGGTACACGATGGTGTGAAAGAAGATGAACAATCATATACGCTACCATCTGGAGATATATCTACAGTACCGCTTACATAACTATACCCATAATCCTCAGGATTTGGACAACCATATGTAGATATGTCTGGTGATGAGTGTACGAAAACAGTTAAAATAAATATAATTAAATATCTCATTTTGTCACATTCTCCAAATCAATCAGTAAACAAACCAAAAATCGCCGCAACTGGAGCAATCATCACAGCCAAATAGACATAGATCGTAAAGATCGCATTAAACGTGACATCGTTTGTAAATTCCATTATTTCCATTATCAAGCCTTTTTTGAGATTTTGAGTGATGAAAAACCAACTAAAAACAAAAAGATAAACCCAAATACATTCGCAAGAATAGCCATAAGATAAGACCATTCGTTTTGGGTTAGACCAGTTATTTTTAGATCATTTTTCAAATTACATTCACCGTTCTGAAAAACATAACCATTCATAAATTGTGAATACCTTGCATTAGAATTACAATATCTTTGATCGTTGGAACGCTTTGTGTAGCACCATCCTTTTGAATCTTGCTTTGGAGCAAGATCATAGACACACTTATTTGTATTTGTATAAAGATAGTCCGCATTTGCGTAAAGAGACAACAGCAACAAGAAGAAAAATTGCTTCATAGATATTCCTTTAAGAGACCTATAGCTTTTGAGATACCGTAAACGAATGCAAAAAAAGAGATGAAAGAGCCAAACAGGATCATGAAATTTTGATAGTTGATTGAGAAATCAAGCATGATAGATCCTAATACCAACCAAAAGTCGGTTCATTAACCCAAGACTCTCCGAAATCATCAAGCGAATCATCAGAATCATTGTCACAACCACAAGATTCAATTTCAGAACGTAGATATTCAATCTTGTCTTGAATAGATTCCATTTAAACCTCGACAATAGACAAAATTTCAGAATTAGTAATGTGAGAAACATCATCAATTAAAGCTTCATAATTAGCAGTCAACCTATCTATTTCATTAGACATATCAACACAATCCGAACAGATCATAATAAACCCCCTTTATTTTAAGCCCGGAGATCCGGGCATTGATTAGCCAAGAAGGCGGATAGCTTTTTTGATGCCATAAAAAGCACCAGCAGCTACAAGAATAGCACCTGCAATCAACTCATAGTTAGAAGTATCGATCGTAGGAGCAGTAAGCGCTGCATTTGCCATTGTCAATCCTGCAACAGAGGAAACCGCAAGAACCTTGCCGAATGTAGAGAACTTTTTCATTGTTCATCCTTTAAATAGTTTTTTTGTGAGCCTAAGCTCAAGCAGTTCCCCCTTTATAACCTGCTTCAACCTATACCCAACACTTCCAATACGCTCTAAGTCCGTTCTTTTGTAAGTCCTCACAAAAGAAGCAAAAAGAGGGCGAGAATGTGCCTTTTACCCTCCAAAACACCGAAACCGTGACGATGCTTGGAAAGTGATCACTATGCAGCTGATTTGGCTGTAGTCGGTTTGGTTTGTTCCAGAGGATCTTTATCATAGATCTTGAATGTCGCACCCTCAGCCATCATCATTGCAGATTGCATCTGTTTAGTATTTGCATCTCTCCACTGGCGATGCTCGAATGGAACTACAATATATTTGTCGATGTTTGATTTGAGTGTGGAATAGTGATCCATATCAAAGCTGATACGATCAACATCTTTTACACGGAAACCGTTAGCGTCTGTGGCGACCTGTTCTACTGTTACCTCACAAAACTCTTTTGTAACTTCGCCTGTTTTTTTGTCTTTGAATTGTTTTGGAATGACCTCGAAAATCTGTCCAATTAGTTGGTATTGCATTTGAACCCCTTTATAAACTTGTTTTTACCCCGATTTACCATGACCCTCACCGACGGGGTAAGACGATGAGGGCGGAGACTAACTCTTATATGACTTTGAAAACGGAAGAGGTAAAGGAAGAGTAGTAACGATCTTTTGGAACGAGTAGGAAAGTTTTACCAAGTGTAGATCTAAGCTCTAAACCGCGATTAAAAGCAAAAGTTTTAATTTGGTTGCAGTTCATTTTTACCCCTTTTATGTCATTATGATTAGTTGTAAAGACAACACCAAATAGTTTAGATTATAAGCTAAACTATAGTTTAGTATTTAAAGTATAACTAAACTATAGTTTAATGTCAAGAGAAAAGTATATGAATAATAAAGAATTAGCAAAATTTTTAGACATAACAGAACAAGGTTTATACAAATGGAAAAAAAGTAGACCAAATCTCTATAAAATTGTAATGGAATGGAAAAACCAAGAAAAAAACGAAGAGTCTAAAAACAATCATTATGAAATTCCAGTTGTAAGCATCAAAGCCAGTGCAGGATTAGGAAACGAACTGATATCTATAGACGAATTTGAAACAGATCAGAAAGTGCTGATCGACAAACTACTCTTTAAAAATACGCCAAAAAAATCGATTAGAGCGATACAAGTAGACGGATACAGTATGACACCGATGCTATTTCCTGACAGCTGGGTGATATTTGATGAACAAACCAAATACAGCGGAGACGGACTATATGTTATCAATTACCAAAATATACTTATGGTAAAACTGCTGCAGGTAGACTTCTCAAACGACAAGCTCAAAATCATATCAGTCAACAAAGACTATCAGAGCTGGGAAGTAGACCAGAACAATCAAGAGTACTTTTCTATCGTTGGGAAAGTGGTCAGATGCATTATATAAACAAAGGAACAAAAATGAAAACAGTATCAACATTACTATTCATTACATCTACTTTAATATATGCAGGACTATTTGGAGACACAAAAGAAGAACAAAGAATTGGAAAAGAAAACCTAACAAAAGCAATAATGGGGAAACAAGACCCCAGAATACAAACCATAAGTAGAGAAAACGAATACCTAAAAAAAATACTAAGAAAACATCATATAGACTACAAAACAATCATCAATGCAAAAAAAAGAGCACATCAAATCAAAAATATAACCAATCGACTAACTACACCCGAAGCAGAACAAGTTAAAGCACTGCAACAAATAAACAAAGAACTAATAAGATTACTTGAAGTAAATTATATAGATTACAAACTACCAAAAAGAGATCCAAAAATAACTAAAGAAAAACACAAAAAACAAAAACTAAATATAATTATCACAGAACAATAGATGTCAGTAGAACTGTCAGTTAAAAACGCCCATTATCTGCTGACATTCATTATTTTTGATTGAGACTAAAAGTCCTCAAAGTACGGTATAACCGTAACGTTATTAAATTTGCTAAAAAGGCGTGGCAGGTTCAAGTCTTGTCACTCCGAC
>JALWKQ010000186.1 GCA_027081395.1 Sulfurovum sp.
TCTTTCTCTTTGGCTGCTTCGGTCTCGCCCGCATCCGGAGCGATACAGGAGCTCTTCATCTCGATCTCTTCGATCATAGAGCCGCTGTCAGCATCATTATGTGCAGTATTTTCCTGCGGCACCTGCTCTATCGGTTGCTCCCTGCTCCCTGCTCCCTGCTCCCTGTTTTCTTGTCCCACAGACGATTCATCGCTTCGCAACAAATCATCTGAGGTCAGACCCCTATTGGCTTTTTTTTTAGCGATGTTGACGATCTTTGTTTCAAAGCCGAAGAGTTCTTTGACGAACATGTTGATCACACCCCAGTGTTTGATGAGCATCTTTTTCTCTTCGCCTTCGGCAGTTGACTCCCAAGTCAGTTTATTCTCTTCAAAACTGACGAAAGTGATATTGCGCTCAAAGCAGCTGCCAAGATCATAGTCTCGATCATAGATTTTTGAAAGAAGTTCTGTGAACTTGTTGGCGTTGAGGGTTGAGGGTTGAGGGTTGAGAGGAGGGGTGGGTGCTTCTGTCGGTTCTTCGTTTGATGCTGTTTCTGTTACTGTCTGTTGGGAGGCAGTAGGAGAGCTCTCTGTTTGTGTTGTTTTGGTTTCTGTTTTATGTGTTGAGGCATCAATGGCTGCTTTGGGAAGGGTGGCGACGATCTCTTCTTCGGTGATAGTGACCACTTCGGAGACTGGGACACTGCTGACCATTACTTCGCTTACCTCAACACCCTGCAGCTCTTTTTGCAGTCCTTTGATCATGGCATCGATCTCTCTGATCTCGAGTGCTTCCATCATCTTGAAGAGTGTCAAAGAGAGGACAAACTCACCATCACTACCCAGAGAGAGCAATCCCTTGGAGTCAGCGATGATACGGAAGAATCGCTCAATGATCATCGGCGAGTAGGTCGTATCCTGGGAGAGCAGCAGCTCTTTGAGATAGAGGGTGAGCTCATCGAGGATCATCTCCGCTTCGTAATCTCCGGCGAGTTTGATAAAGCCGAGTATCTCCCCGGTATTTTTCTGCAGGATATCCTGCAGGAGTTTGGCAAGGAGGCTGGGCTCGATGATACCGAGCATCCCGGTCACGGTCGCTACATCGACATGATTCTTGGAGTAGACGATCGCCTGATCGAGCAGTGTCAGAGAGTCTCTCAGGCTTCCTGCACCCGAACGCGCGATGATCTCCAGCGCCTCTTTTTCGTAGCTGATCTGTTCGAGATTGAGAATATGCTCGAGGTGGGTGACGACAAGATTGTGGGGTATCTTCTTGAAGCGGAAGTGCTGCGTACGTGAGAGGATCGTCGCAGGCAGTTTGAGCGGATCGGTGGTCGCGAGGATAAACTTGACGAAATCGGGCGGCTCTTCGAGTGTCTTGAGCAGAGCATTGAACGCCTGTGTGGTGAGCATATGTACCTCATCGATGATGAAGATCTTGTAGCGTGCGGAGCTCGGTTTGTATTTGGTATGTTCGATCAGCTCTTTGATATCATCGATCCCCCGGTTGCTTGCTGCATCCATCTCGATGATATCCATATGGCGGTTCTCTGCTGCCATGACACAGTGGGTACACTCGCCGCAGGGATGCGAAGAGGCCCCCTGTTCACAAAGCAGCGCTTTGGCGAAGATGCGTGCCGTAGAGGTTTTCCCGCTGCCACGCAGACCGGAGAAGAGATAGGCATGGGAGAGGCGGTTGTTGTCGAGTGCAAGAGAGAGGGTCTGGGAGACCGGTTCCTGTCCGATGAGGTCGTCAAATGTGGCAGGACGGTACTTTCTTGCTAAGGCTAATGACACATGCTCTCCTTCATTAAATTATTAGGTATATTGTAGTTAAATTTTACTTTCGACTGGTATAATCGAGGGTGATAACTTACTGGGAAAAGGATGACAATACGATGAGACTGGATGATGAAAGAGAGAGCCGAAATGTAGATGACCGCAGGTCACGCAGCGGGGGTGGGCGAAGAGGTTTGCCCTCGATGGGAACGATGATGATGATCTGGCCGCTGATCAGACCGCTGCTGCGTACCAAAATAGGATGGGCGATCATCGCGATAGGTGCTTTTGCGTGGTTTAGCGGGTACAATCCGCTTGCGCTTATAGGTATGGGCGGTCAAAGCAGTGCGAAAGTGGATAAGGTCAAGGATGAAAAAGAGGCGAAATTCATCAAAAAGGTCTTGGCAAGCACAGAAGATGTCTGGAGAGAGATACTGCCTCAGTACGGGATGCGCTACAAAGAGCCGGTGATGGTACTCTATCGCGGCAGTACGCGAAGCGGCTGCGGCTATGCATCGGCTCAGATGGGTCCCTTTTATTGTCCGGCAGACAGGAAAGTTTACTTGGATCTTGGTTTTTTTGACGAGCTTGCACGCCGCCACAATGCCCCCGGAGATTTCGCCCAGGCGTATGTACTGGCGCATGAGATTGGACACCATATCCAAAATATGCAAGGCACCCTCGATAAAGTGCAGAGGCTCAAACAGCAGTGGGGCGGGGGTAGCAAAGCCAATCAACTGCAGGTACGCGTAGAACTGCAGGCGGACTGCTATGCCGGTGTCTGGGCAAATCATGCTCACAAGAAGTTCAATATCCTCGAACCCGGTGATGTCGAAGAGGCTCTTAGGGCAGCCGGCTCGATTGGCGATGATGTCTTGCAGAAAAAGGCACAGGGATATGTACGTCCGGATGCCTTTACGCACGGCAGTGCTGACCAGCGCGTAGCGTGGTTCAAAAGAGGGCTCGCTTCAGGTGATTTGAGAGCGTGTAATACCTTTCGGCAGTAATCTTGACTTATGAAGCAGGATGAGCAACTTTTGGATGAAAGCGCTGTTGAACAGTTAAGAGAGTGGGCAGAGAGTTGTAATGTACCCGATATACATAGAAGCAAATCTGGACGCTTGGTAGGTTTCCCTCGAAAGAGAGCTGCGCTGATCGGTCTTGAGGATCTGGTGTTGGTCTCATACGGGATAGGGGAACTTCCTGAAGAGATAGGCAGACTGTCAAAGCTTACCAAACTATGGCTGCATGACAACCGGCTGCAAAAACTGCCGAGTTCAATAGAGAGACTGCATCGCCTGTCTGTGCTCAGTCTTGGGGAAAACAGGATAGAAACACTGCCCAAAGAGATATGCAAGCTGAGTGATTTGGAAAAACTGTGGTTGCAGTCAAATAGCTTGGTGGAACTCCCCACAGAGATAGGCGAGCTTGGTCGTTTGGAAAAACTTTGGCTCTATGCAAATAGACTCGTCAGACTTCCAAAAGAGATAGGCAAACTGAATAATTTGCGGGTACTTGATATCAGCAGGAACAGACTAACCGTGCTGCCGGAGGAGATGGGAAGTTTAAGGCGGCTCGAAAGGCTTAGTATTGCTCAAAACAGCTTAAATATACTTCCTGAAACATTTGAAAAATTGTCCAGTTTGACCATTCTCTGGGCATACAATAACAGATTTGAAGAGCTGCCAAGCATGATCGGAAAGATGCATGCTTTAAGCAAGCTTTACCTCTATAGCAATCATCTTTCAACACTTCCCGAGGAGATAGGTTTTCTCTCTGATCTGAGCACACTGAATGTGAGCAAAAACAGATTGGTTTCTCTGCCTGATTCGATCGGTGCACTCAGCTCTTTAGGGGTATTGCATCTGGGGAACAATGCACTTACCCAACTACCCGAATCCATCGTAAATCTCCAACGTTTACAGTATCTTGATCTCTCGGGCAACCCAAGCCTCGTTTTGTCTCGAACCCAAAAGGCATGGATAGAAGCGCTTATCTCAAATGGATGCAAGGTAAAGCTATAAGGTGTACAACAGACACCTCTAACTCCATCTTGGATATAATCATGATCAAATTTAGCCTATTGAAGTGAGATGATATATGAGTTACAATCCAAAAGAGATTGAAGCCAAGTGGCAGCAGCAGTGGGAAGCGGAGCAGGCATTTGAGCCGAGTGACTCCCTGACACAGAAGAAAAAATATATTTTGAGTATGTTCCCGTTCCCAAGCGGTCGTCTGCATATGGGGCATGTGCGCAACTACGCCATTGGAGACGCATTGGCACGCTACTATAGAAAACAGGATTATAATGTACTGCACCCCATCGGTTGGGATGCCTTCGGGATGCCTGCGGAAAATGCAGCGATCAAGCACGGAAAGCACCCCAAAGAGTGGACCTACAGCAACATCGACTATATGCGCAAAGAGCTTGGTACGCTGGGGCTTTCGTTCTCCAAAACACGTGAGTTTGCTACCTGTGATCCGCTCTATACCAAGCATGAGCAGAAGTTTATCATCGAGATGTTTGAAAAAGGACTGCTCTACCGTGAGAGTACGACAGTCAACTGGTGTGAGAGCTGCCATACAGTACTTGCCAACGAGCAGGTGGAAGAGGGGTGCTGCTGGCGTTGTGACAACCCGGTGGAGCTCAAGGAGATGCCGGGCTACTATCTGGATATCATCCGTTATGCCGATGAACTGCTGGAAGACTTGGCACAGCTTGAGGGCAAGTGGCCTTCGCAGGTGATCACGATGCAGCGCAACTGGATAGGGAAGTCTCAGGGATTGGCGTTTGACTTTGAGTTGACCGAAGAGAGCAAAGCAAAGCTTGGCGGAAAGTTTGACCGCTATGAAGTTTTTACCACGCGTCCCGATACAATCTACGGGGTCACTTACTCGGCATTGGCACCTGAGCATCCTATCACCAAGTACCTTGTTGAACACAACCTGCTTGATAGTGAGGTGGCAGAAAAGATCAAAGCCATTGCCAATATGAGTGAAGTGGAGCGTGCCAAGCAGGATAAAGAGGGGTATCCTCTGGATATCAGTGTCATCCATCCGCTTACAGGTGAGGAGATCCCTGTCTGGACTGCCAACTTTGTACTGGCAAGCTACGGCGGTGGGGCAGTCATGGCAGTACCGGCACACGATGAGCGTGACTTTGAGTTCGCTACCAAATACAATCTGCCGATCAAGCGTGTCATTGAGGGGGGAGAAGAGCTTCCCTATACCGGTGAGGGGCTCCTTGTGGACTCAGCGCGATTTAGCGGCATGAAGAACAGTGAAGCAAAATTGAAGATCATCGAGCACTTTGAATCTGAGGGGCTGGGCAAAGGGACGACGAACTACAAGCTGCGCAACTGGGGTGTGAGCCGTCAGCGTTACTGGGGTGCGCCGATACCGTTTGTACATTGCCAAGATTGCGGTCTGGTGCCTGAGAAGTTTGAGAACCTGCCTGTGGCACTCCCTGATGATGTGGAGATCACCGGTGAAGGGAATCCGCTGGAGAACCATCCGACATGGAAACAGTGCAGTTGTCCCAAGTGTGGCAAGGATGCTGTACGTGAGACCGATACGCTCGATACCTTTGTGCAGTCAAGCTGGTATCAGTTCCGTTATGCAACCAACCCTAAAAAGTGGGAAGAGGTCGGCATAGACAAAGCCGATACAGACTACTGGCTGGGGGTCGATCAGTATATCGGCGGGATAGAGCATGCGATCTTGCACCTGCTCTATGCGCGTTTCTTTACCAAAGTGCTGCGTGATTTGGGCTACCACGACATCGATGAGCCGTTTCAGAGACTGCTGACACAGGGGATGGTGCTTAAAGACGGCGCGAAGATGAGCAAGTCCAAAGGCAATACGGTCGATCCGGATGCCCTGGTAGACAAGTACGGTGCCGATACGGCACGTCTGTTTATCCTCTTTGCCGCACCACCGCAAAAAGAGCTGGAGTGGAATGACTCCGCGGTTGACGGAGCATTTCGTTTCATCAAAAAGCTCTATGACAGAAGCAGCAAAGTCACAGGCAAGACGCTGCCGGATATTGACCAGAGCAGCCTAAGCAAAGAGAGTAAGCTTGCGCGGGTGAAGGTCTATGAGGCTCTGCAGAAATCTGCCGATGTCTATGAGCACACCTTTGCTTTTAATACGCTCATTGCTGCTTGTATGGAAGCACTCAATGCACTTGACAAACAGGACAACAGTGATGTCTGGACAGAGGGAATGTATATTATGCTCAACCTGCTTGAGCCGATCATTCCGCATGTGGCTACAGAGCTGAGCGAGAAGCTCTTCGGACGGGAGAACTTCAAAGGCAAGATCGAAGTCAAAGATGAGGTGTTTGTGCAGGAGAGCATCTTGTATGTTGTGATGATAGGCGGCAAGAAACGCACCGAGATAGAGGTCAGTCCTGATGCGAACAATGATGAGATACTCGCTGCTGCCAAAGAGGCAGGTGCCAAGTGGCTTGAGGGGATGCAGGTTGTCAAAGAGATTGTGGTGCCGAATAAACTGGTCAATCTCGCGGTTAAACCGAAATAGGGGATAGGTGTCAGGAGTAGGGAGCAGGTAGGTTGTCGGTAGCATGGAATAGCTAAATAGTTAAGGAGAGTGATATGAATCAAAGAAACAAAAGCGTTGCAAAGCAACGCATACCAAAATTCCTCATTCCTCATTCCTCATTCCTCATTCCAATAGCACTCGTGCTATTGACCGCCTGTGGCTACAAACCCTCCTCTCATGCCATCAGAGAGATTTTTGATGAGAAGATTTATGTAGAGGTGGCTATCGATGCGCAGGAGCCTGAGAATGCACCTATCCTCAGGGATGAGTTGAACCGTCTGGTCTATACCCGGTTCAAGGGGTGCATCGCATCAAAGCATGAAACCAAAAGCCGCATCAAAGTGAGCTATCAGGGAAGTCAGTTTATACCGCTTGCCTATGACAGAGGGTATGTGACAAGATACCGTACGGTGGTCTATGTCAACTTTGATATGTTGAGTAAAAAGGGACACTTTAAAAAGCGTATCGTCAGTGTGCATGAGTCTGATATCCAGGCAAGTGCCTTGCAATCCTCGGCTTTGAGAACACAAGCGATCCGAAAAGGTCTGGAAAAGGCACTGGATGAGTTCCTTGCCTATGTCAGTGCAAAAGCATCTGAATGAGGAATGAGAAGTGAGGAATGAGGAACCGAAAGGTGTTGATCCAAACATCTCTGCTAAGCATAAAATATACAAACCACTGGAATCATTCTTAAATGCTAAACCTCTCTACTACAAAGAGATTGACCATAAACGTGTACATCAAGCCTATGCGATACTCAAACCGCATATCAGGCATCCTAAAACAGTGCATATTGTCGGTACGAACGGCAAAGGTTCTACGGGGCGGATGATGGCGTATCTTGCCTGGCGGCAAGGAAGTAGGAGTGCGCCCGAACGAAGTGACAAGTACCCTTGGGGTAAGGAGGTAGGAGGTAGGAGTTTTAGTGTAGGGCACTATAGTTCGCCCCACATTTTGAAGTTTAATGAGCGGATTTGGCTTGATGGTGAGGATGCTTCTGATGAGATATTGGAAGCAGCACATCGAAAGCTTTTTGCTATCTTGGGAGAGAAGATGGCAGAGGCACTCTCCTATTTTGAATATACGACGCTGCTGGCGTTAGTGGTTTTTGAAAAGTGTGATCTGGTAGTACTTGAAGCGGGGCTTGGCGGAGAGTTTGATGCGACCAATGTTTGTGACAAGGAGCTGAGTGTCATCACCCCCATAGGGGTCGATCATCAGGCATTTTTGGGAGAGAGTATCGAAGAGATCGCCGCGACCAAGATACGTAGTATCCAAAAGAGAGCTCTACTGGCACCGCAGCCGTATGGTGAGGTGGTAGCGGTGGCGAAGCGGATTGCTGATGAGAAAAAAGCGGAGCTTTTTAGCGTTCAGCGTTCAGCGTTCAGCGTTCAGAATTTGACATTGTTGGGGGATATTGCGGAGCAAAAGGGGTGGCCTGCGTATCTGGTTGACAATGCTATGGTGGCATGTCAGGCGTTGGATATTTTAGGTATTACCTATGATATCAATGATCTGAAAACTTTGGAGCTTTTCGGGCGTTTCTATCCGCTTGCTAAAAATATCCGTATCGATGTGGGACATAACCCACTTGCAGCCAAGGCGATCGTGGCATCGATGGAGCCTGAGACGGTGCTCATTTACAATTCACTCGATGACAAGGATTATGAGGCAGTTTTACGTACGCTTAAACCAAAGGTCAAACGGGTTGAGATTATCCCTATCTCATCACAGCGTGCGACAACGATCGAAGCGATTGAAGCGGCATTGAAGCGGGTCGGGATCAACTATAGTATGTTTGAAGGGTATATTGATCCCAAAGAGCACTATTTGGTCTTTGGGTCATTCTATACGGTTGAAGCGTTTTTGAAGCAGTACAATGTGTAGGGTGTTGTCCCCTGACAACACCAAAATATAGAAACAACAAGGTGTTGTGAGGGTGATTGAAGGAAGTGCCTGTGGTACACAACACCCTATGCGAAAAAGAATAGGAAAAAAGATGATTAGTCAAAGCAATATTTACGAGTACCTTGAAGCAGATGTTGAAAACAATCTTCTCATCTGTGCTGATGACAAAGAGGCGAAGCAGGTTGGCGATGTGGCGAGGCTGCTTGGGTATGATACCTTTGTGCTGCCCGATATTCGTGTCAGCCTCGGAGAAGATCTGCGCCCTTACAGTGAAGAGATACGTGATTTTTTTGGGGCACTGTTTGGCTTTTACCAGAGTACCGAAAAGCCGCTGCTGATCGCACCGCTGCATACGGTACTGCTGCCTTTTCCCAAACCGGAACGCTACGATGAAATACATATTGAGTTTGGTGAAACCCTTTCACTTTCCGAGCTTAAAGAGAAGCTCTACCGCTGGAGCTACCACTTCACTGATATCGCCGCAGAGCGCGGGGAGGTGTCATTTAGAGGGGATATTATCGATATCTTTCCTGTACAGAGTGACAAGCCATACCGTATTTCACTTTTTGATGAAGAGGTGGAGTCGATACACCATTATGATGAGACGACACAGAAGCGTGAGGGGGAGGAGCTCGAGGGCTTTACCATCACACCGGCATTTTTGGCTCTAAGTGTAGAGGATCATGAAGCACTCAAAAGTCGTTGTGAACGAAGCCCTTACGATACCTTTGTCAAAGATATAGACTCATTGGGAGTGTGGCATCTAGAAGCGCTGGCACAGCGTGCATTTGATGTCGCCAAAGGGATGCTCTGCCGCAATCTTGATGAGGAGCTGCAGGAGATTTACGAACTCGACACTCCTTTGGTAGAGCGCAAAGTGTTTTTGCTGCCCACCATCCCTAACGCTACCCACTACCGTGACCTTGAGGTGGTCGATCCCAACAAGCTCTTGGAGGTGCATCAAGACAAAGAGATCACCATACTTGCCCGTAATGAGAGTATTGTCCGCGGTTCTTCACTTATCTTTGGTGGAGGTCAGGTGATTCATGATTCATCGCAAAGCGACAAATCACAAATCACCAGACCCCGCATAAACTTTGTTTATCAGGACGGTATTGTCAATCTGATGGGAGAAGATAAGCTCATTCTCTCTCTGAACAAACCGATTAAACGCAAAAAGGTCAAAAAAGCCTCTATCATCCTCGATGAGCTCAAGCCCGGGGACTATGTGGTGCATGAAAACCACGGTGTGGGTATCTTTAGAGGGATTGAGAAGCGTGAAGTGCTGGGGGCGACTTCGGAGTTTGTTACCATCATGTATCAAAATGAGGATACGCTGCTCATTCCCGTAAGCAACCTCGAGGTGATCGATCGCTATGTCGCAGAGGGTGGTGCACTGCCGGCGCTTGACCGCATGGGCAAAGCAAGTTTCAAAAAGCTCAAGGCAAAAGTACGCGAAAAGCTCTTTGCCATCGCGTCACAGATCATCAACCTATCTGCCCAGCGCCACCTCAAAAAAGGGATTGTGTTATGGAGTAGTGAGCAGGGAGCAGTGAGCAGTGAGGAGAGAGAACTGGCAGCAAAAATCGCTGCGGAGCATCAGCTTTTCCTCTCCAAAGCGGGCTTTGTGCATACAGAGGATCAGGAGCGTGCTATCTTTGAGATGCTTGCCGATATGCAAAGCGGTCGCATGATGGATAGACTGCTGAGTGCCGATGTGGGATTTGGGAAGACAGAAGTGGCGATGAACGGCATGTTTGTCGCGGTCAAAAACGGCTATCAGGCGATGATGATCGCTCCGACGACCCTGCTGAGTGCACAGCACTACAAGAGTCTCAAAGAGCGCTTCTATGATTGGGGGATCAAGGTGGCGAAGCTGGATCGTTTCTCCACCCCCAAGCAGAAGCGTGAAGTGCTTGCAGGACTGGCAGACGGGAGTATCGATGTGGTGGTGGGTACCCACGCACTGCTCAAAGCGAAGTTCAAAAATCTGGCACTCGTGGTGATCGACGAAGAGCACAAGTTTGGGGTGAAGCAGAAAGAGGCACTTAAAGAGATGAGTATTGACACCCATCTGCTGAGTATGTCGGCAACACCGATCCCCCGTTCGCTCAATATGGCACTCAGTGAAGTCAAGAGCTTCTCAGAGATACTCACACCGCCTACAGAGCGTCAGGGTGTGCGTACCTTTGTGAAGAGTTATGATGAAAAGGTGGTTAAGGAAGCGATCCTGCGTGAGCTTAGACGTGGCGGTCAGATCTTTTATGTCTTCAATTCGATTGCAGGGATCGAGGAGAAGAAAAAGGAGCTTCTTGAGATCCTGCCCAAGCTTCGCATCGCGGTGC
>JALWKQ010000187.1 GCA_027081395.1 Sulfurovum sp.
CCTTTTTCATACTTGTCTCGTTGTATGGAGCAAGCAGCGTCATATTGGGGATCGCGCGCAGATAAGAGATATCAAACGCTCCCTGATGGGTCTCACCATCCTCACCTACAATCCCTGCACGGTCAATGGCAAAAGCAACTCCAAGATCCATCAGACAGATATCATGGATCACCTGATCGTAGCCTCTTTGCAAAAAGGTCGAGTAGATCGCACAAAAGGGTTTGAACCCCTCTTTTGCCAAAGGTCCCATAGAAGTCACCGCGTGCTGCTCTGCAATCGCCACATCCCAAAAACGCTCAGGATACTTCTGCATCGCTGCATCCAGCCCGGTACCACTTGGCATTGCTGCAGTGACCCCGACGATCTTCTCATCTTTGTCCGCCATAGCAACCAGCGTCTCGGAAAATATCTTCGTTGCCGCTTTGGCACTGCTCTTTTTATAAGGCTCACCTGTTTTGGGATCAAATGCCCCTACCCCGTGCCAATGCTCCTTGGTACCCTCTGCGATCTCATACCCTTTGCCTTTGGTCGTCTGGGTATGGATGATCACCGGTTTGCCAAGTGCCTTTGCCACCTCCATCGTCTCTACGAGTGCAGCAATATTGTGCCCGTCTACGGGACCGATATACTCTATCCCCATCTCTTCAAAAAGAATCCCCGGTGTGATCAGCTTGAAAGACTCTTCGAAGCGCTTCGCCATATAGCTTGCCCCCTCGGGGAAATGCTCCAGCACCTTCTCTACCCGTCCTTTGAACTTCTGGTAGAACGATCCTGCCATCGTTTGTGAAAGGAGTTTGGAGATCGCACCGATAGGCTTGGCGATACTCATCTCATTGTCATTGAGGATGATCACTACCGGATATTTGCGATCTCCCAGTTCATTGAGCGCTTCATAGACCATCCCTGCACTCATACTGCCGTCACCGATCAGTGCCACAGGGATACGTGACTCCCCTTTGAGTGCGATCGCTTTTGCTGCTCCGACTGCAAGGGATATAGAGGTCGAGCTGTGTCCTGCCACATAGTAATCATAGGGCGATTCGCTCGGCTTGGTATAGCCGCTGATACCGCCGAACTGACGCAGAGTATCGAAACGCTCCTCGCGACCTGTGAGCAGCTTGTGGGCATACGCCTGATGGCTCACATCGAAGATAAAGGGGTCTTTTTTGACATCAAAGACTTTATGCATTGCAACGATCAGATCGGTCGCTCCCAGTGTCGAGCTCAGGTGCCCGCCGTTTTTGCTGACCGTTTCGAGTATCTGCGCTCTTATCTTCTCTGCCAGTGCTTCAAGTTCTGTCGTACTGTATGCTTTGATATCCATCTACTGCTTCTTACTCTTATTGAGATAGTGTGTGATGAGTTTTTTGCTAAAGCTTATCTTCTCATCGTCATAAGGGAGCTTCAGTTCATCTGCTAAGGCTTTCAACATCTTTTTGCTCACTCCCGTTTTTCTTTTTTCTATAGTATTCTTTTTAGCTTCATTTTGGATAAAGTCCTCCGGCACAAACGGCGCTGTCTTTAGATCGGCTCCTTTGATGATGCGTGCACGCTTCAAGCAGCTACCTCATCAAAGACTTTAAAGAAGGTGTCATTCTGCTTTGGCGTACCGACGGTAATACGGATCGCATTCATTCCATAGCTTGCCAGATCCCGTATAATCACCCCTCTTTTGAGCAGTGCATCAGCGATCCGGGTCGAATCCATCCCCTCGTCGAAGAGGTAGGTGATAAAGTTGGTATAACTGTCGATATACCCTATCCCTTTCTCTTTGGCAAATGCCTCATAACGCTTGATCTCCTGCTGATGCAACCTGATCGACTCCTCTACAAATGCATCATCACCGCATGCAGCGATCGCCGCAGCGAGTGAGAGTGTAGAGATATTGAACGGCGGGCGCATTTTATAAAGCTCCCGGATCAATGCAGGCTGTGCGATCCCGTAGCCTACACGCATACCGCCCAGTCCATATGCCTTGGAGAAGGTACCCAGATAGATCACGTGTGGATACCCCAGAAGATCTTTCGGGGTGATCATGTAGCGCGGATCCTTCGCTGCGGCATACTCCATATAGGCACCGTCGACTACCACCAGTGTCTGAAGAGGATCGACCGCCTCAATGATACGCAGCACCTCTTCTTTGCTCGTGGCATCCCCTGTGGGGTTGTTGGGGGTGCAGAGATAGACAATACGCGGTAGATACATCCGGTATGCCTCCATAAACTCATCATATTTGTGCTCATAACTGGCTGTCTTGTATATCTTCGCACCCATCTGTCTGGCATAGATCTCATACATCGCAAAGGTCACACCGCTCATCAAGACGGATTCATGCTCATTAAGCATCGCACGGGAGATGAACTCAAGCACCTGATCGCTTCCTGCACCGATGATGATATTCTCATCACCGACACCAAACTTTTCACTCAGTGCGGCTTTTAGCTCAAACATACTGTCATCC
>JALWKQ010000188.1 GCA_027081395.1 Sulfurovum sp.
CGTTACAGTGAGCCGCTTGGTGCCACATTCCTCGATGAGAACGGCAAATCGCAGCCGATGGTGATGGGAACCTACGGTATCGGGGTGAGCCGTCTGCTGGCAGCCATCATCGAGCAGCATCACGATGACAAAGGGTGCATCTGGACGAAAGAGACAACACCGTTTGATCTATATATCCTTGTCTCCAATGTGAAAGATGAAGCACAGATGCAGGCTGCTCAAAAGCTCTATGATGCATTACTCGCCGGAGGGGTGGATGTCCTACTTGATGACCGCAAAGACAGATTTGGCGCGAAGATCAAAGATTTTGAGCTGCTTGGCATCCCGTACGGTGTTGTCTTTGGCAAAAAACTGAGCGAGGGAAGTGTCGAGATCATAGAGCGCAAGGGGCTTGCCAAAGAGGAGGTTTCACTCGATGAGATCAAAGAGAAGATCGTAGCAAAGGTTAGAGGATGATCTTCCTTCTGGTGCCTTTCTTGCTGCTGGAGCTCTATCTCTCGCTCAAGGTCGGTGAGTCTATCGGTTTTTTCTGGTCAGCACTCTGGATCATAGTGACGATGATCATAGGGGTACGTCTGCTGCAGAGTTCTCCTCTGGCGATGATAGGCAACTTCAATGCGATGGCGCAGGGCAAGCTGAGTATGAAGAGCTTTGAGAATGCGGCAACTGCCTATATGCTGGGAGCGATATTGTTGATCATTCCCGGTGTTTTGAGTGATTTTCTGGGGCTTGCCGCACTGCTTTACGCGATTTATTTACAATTTACTGCTAAAATGAAACCCGAACAACAAAATCCATTTCAACAACAAGGAGAAGATGATGTCATTGATGTCGAAGTTATTGACGAGTACACTGATCGCAACGATCGCGCTTAGTGCCAATGCAGATACACCAAGCAGCATGCCGACCAATAAGCAGCTCTTGAAATATATCAAAAGAAATATAGTCAAAAACCCACAGGTGAAGGTCAAAGGGATCAAGGTGATCGAGACCAAGACACACAAAGCGCTGCCGGGCTGGAATGTCCTGCTGACAAATATGGATCTGGAGTATCAGGGGAAAGATATCAAGGTACCTGAGACGATCTTTGTCAAGGATGGTCTGGCTACAGGACATCTGGTCAACCTCAAGAATGGACATGACTACCGCGAAGATATCAAACCGACCGTCCCTGCATCTATGTATGATGACGCACATCTGCTCTTTGGGAACAAAGATGCGGCACACAAAATCCTTGTCTTTTCTGATCCGATGTGTCCCTTCTGTCAGGAGGTGGTACCGGGTATCATGAAGGCTGCCAAAGAGCATCCGGATAAGATCGCACTCTACTATTATCACTTGCCGCTGCTGCGTATCCATCCTGTATCGGGTATCTTGACACGCGTGATGCATCTTGCACAGCAAGAGGGCAAAAAAGATGTGGTAGAGAAGATGTACTCACTTAAGATCGATCCGCGAACGACCGATATGACCAAAGTCCTCGCAAAGGTCAAAGAGCATACCGGCTACAGCGTTTCAGCGACCAAAGTCGATGACAATGCGACCAAGGCAGCACTCAAAGCCGATGAGGATGCAGCGGCGAAGCTAATGGTAGCAGGTACCCCGACAGTCTATATCGACGGTGAATGGGACAAAATGCGCGACGGATATAAAAAACTTATCAAATAAAGGGTGAGCAGAAGCGTGAGCTTCTCTACCCAAATACTCCTCTATAAAGGTAATCTCTTGGAAAAACTGGTCATAGCAACACGTGCGAGTGCGCTGGCACTCTGGCAGGCATATCATATCAAAGAACGGATCGAAACATCATTCCCCGAAATCACGGTAGAACTCAATGAAATCACTTCCAAAGGTGACAAGATACTTGACAAACCGCTTGCGCTCATCGGGGGGAAAGGGCACTTCACTAAAGAGCTCGAGGATGAGATGTTGGCAGGTAATGCCGATATGGCGGTACATTCACTCAAGGATGTACCGACCTATATCCCAGAGGGTCTGGAGCTCAGTGCGATCACCAAACGTCAGGATCAGAGTGATGTACTGCTCTCACATACCTATGCAAGTCTGGATGACCTCCCTCAGGGAGCGACAGTGGGAACGACCAGTCTCCGACGCCGTATGCAGCTACTTGAGCGTCGTCCGGATCTCAAGGTAAAAGAGCTGCGCGGCAATGTCAATACAAGGCTACGCAAACTCAAAGAGGGTGAGTATGATGCGATCATTCTCGCTTATATCGGACTCAAGCGCCTCGATCTGCTCAAGGATATTCCCTATGTGCAGAAGCTGGACTTCTTTATCCCCCCTATGGGACAGGCGGCATTGGGTATCGAGATCGTCGCAGCCAATGACCGGGTCAGAGAGATCGCTGAGAGTCTCAATGATGAAGAGACATTTCTCTGTACCAAAGTAGAGCGTGACTTCGTCTCAAAGATAGGTGCGGGATGTTCTGCCCC
>JALWKQ010000189.1 GCA_027081395.1 Sulfurovum sp.
TGATCTGACAAAAACGTAACTAAAGTTGCATCCTATCACTCGCTGACCATGCTACAATGCTTCAAAAAAGAAAGGAGTGTACCATGTCAGTAGATAAAGAGATCATCGACCGTGAGGTCTACAAACTCAGACCGGAGATCAAAGAGGGGATGTACAAAATATTTGAGGACTCCCTGACAACGATCAATATGAATATCCCTGAACTTCATGAGGACAGAGATGCCGCAGTCGCGATCTATGAAACAATGATGAAGGTCATGGATATGATCCACAAAGATATCGAAGAGGGTAAATACGATCACTACTGATCGTGCCCAAGAGAGGCTCTTATGCCCCTCACTCTTTGCCCTCCTCCCTATTCTCTTTTTTGTTCCCGTCATTTTCTGAATCCGCTTTTTCAATCTGTTTCTCTTCAGACTCCTCTTTGGATGGTGTAGTGCTTTCGGGGCTCTTCTTCGGACGGTCTGCACGTGTGACATTGCGCCGCTGGATCGTAAAGTAGAGCTGAGAGAAGTACTCTACAAGGACAACACTCACGCCTGTTGCGATCACAACATTGTAGTCAAAGGTGGTCTCAAGTGCCAGTATCACCGCTGTCAGCGGGAGCTTCATGATCACTCCCATGAAAACCGCCGCACCTACTGCCGCAAAGTAGAAGGGTTCAGCTGCCACAGCAGTATATGTCGTGAGCATCTCCGCATACCCGTAACCGACCAGTGCACCAATGCTCATAAGCGGCAAGAATATCCCCCCGACAGCATTGGCGTAGATCGCTACGGTCGTACCGATGATACGCAGGATAAGGATCGTAAAGATCACCCCTACAGGGATCATCTCATCGGAGTTGATCAGACTGAGTACCAGTGTATGTCCGCTAAACGCAGCATGCGGTTCGATCGTCAGGATCGTGCCGATAACACTGCCCCCGATCAGTGCGAAGATGTAGTTACGGTAACGGGCGAATGTGCTGAAGATCTCAAGATCGACGAAACTAAGCACACGCTTTTTGAGAAAAAGGTAGAAGTAGATAAATGCTGTGATAAAAGGGACAAAAAAGAGGTGCGGCAGCAGCAGTGAAAAGTCAAACCCCCTCCCCTGTGAATGCAAAAATACAATGGGTTCAAGAAAATAGATCCCTACAGAAAAGGCTACGAATGATGCAAGGATCAAGTAACCGATGTACTGCTTGATAAACTGATAGGCGATGATCTCCACAGCAAAGGCGATCCCGGTCACCGGCGAGACGAAGATGGCGGCGATCCCGCTGCTCGCACCGATACTGATCATCATCTTGACCAGCATCGAAGGGAGGCTGAACCATTTGTGTATATGGTAGGCCACCATCGCACCGATACTTGCACTTGGTCCCTCTGTACCGACAGTAAAACCACTCGAGAGTGAAAGCGCCGAAGCGAAGATCTTCAAAAAAAGTGTCTTAAGCGAGAGCTTCATACGGTTTGCAACGATCGAGTCGGCAACTTCATTGAGTCCATACTCTTTGACATTGGGATCTTTGGAGACGATATAGTTGACGATGAAGATCGCCACTGTCGGCAGCAGATAGAGATACCATACCGGCAAGGTCGGGATGGTCTTGATCGGATCTCCCGTAAAGAAGAAATAGGTCAAAAAGGTGATCAGCAAACTGTAAAAGGTGATAAAAAACCCACTGATCAGTCCGGTAATGATGGAGGCGATGAGAAGTTTGGCGATCATGACCCTGCTTTATATTCATTGAGTCGTGTTCCCAAGTCTCGAAATAGGATTCTTTGAATTTGTATTATGCTCGTATTTACGGGGTTTGCAGAAAATTTGAGTCGCACCCGTAGGTTCGACGATGATTTTATGCGAAGTCCGTGAATGCGATGATGATGCAAAGTCATGCATTTCTATTTCGAGATTTGGGATTTTAACTCGGCTTGGATTATTCTAACCCAAAAGCCTTGAAAGTACAGAGAGGTCAGGTCGCTATTTTTGGTTTTTTTTGATACTTTTGAAATAATGGAACATGGCGATCTCCCCGAAGAAAGGACCGAAAATATTGAAAACCGGGATAAAGTTGAAAAGTACCGTCACAAAACTGATAAAATAGGTCGCAAAACGGTGCTGCTTGATGATCGTCCTGTCAGGCTTACGGTAGACCAGAGAGATCGCATCGTAGCTCATCGTATCCTTCACCAGCCAGATCCATAAAACGATCTGGATGATGATATTGAGTACCGGCACAAAAAGAAGCGGAAAAGCAACAATAGAGAGCCCGACAAAAAGCAGAGAGTCTCTAAGCGTATATTTCAACGATGCAAAGATATTCTCTTTCACTACTTCATCTTCGGCAAAATGGCGTTTTTCGACCATTTTGATGATCGGTTCACTGAAGAGACTCGCCACAAAGAGCATCGTAACGATGATCGCATTGTATACCATATAGAGTGCAATCAGAAATGCCAAGCCCTTCTCTATGGTCTCAAACGGCAGCCAGGTCATCAGCCTGAGGAACTGATCGTAGATATAGTCTCCCGCAAAGAACCAGACCACAGCCCAAAAGAGTGCACTCACAAAGACAGTCAAAAATGTAAAAGCACTGTACCAGTCTTTGGAGACGACACGCAGCACAAGGTTGCCGAAAAAGGCATAGATCAACGCAAAGGTGATCAAAACAAGCTGAAACCAGAGAAATGCGGAGAGCATCCATGCACCGTTGGCACGGATCATTGAAAAGGGTACAAACTCAAGGATCTTTGCGCTGATAGCCATAAGCTGATCCCAGAGCATGAACCCGACACCGACCCAGAAAGCCGTCACAAGTATACCGCTCAGAAGCACGACTTTGATCGTCTCCCACCTCAATATCTCACTAAATGCCACGATCACTGCATGAATCATATTTTTCATCATCATCCTTTTTCTATCATCTATTTTGCCGGATTATATTCTAAACATAAACATCTGGAACATACCGCCAAATATCATTGTCATAAACGCAAAGACAAAATAGATGACAAACATTGCCGGTATGGATGCAAATGCCAGTTTGACCAACAATACCACTAAATCGATAAATGGGATATCTACCCCTTTGATGATCACTTCACTTTTTTCGTTTCTATTATTTTCCATCATTTTCTCCTATAAGATGTTTGAGTCTCTCTTCCAGTTTAATCAGTATACCTTTATCTGTCTGCCTTTTGATGATTCTATGGGTAAAGATACGCAGAATGATCTCTACAAAGAATGCCGACACAAAGACAGCAAAGATATAAAGACCGATAGTCGACATCTTCGTATGACTGGTATAATAAAGGGTCACCGCCGCAATAAGAAACATACCGACTGCTGCTGCTCCAACCCATAGAGGATGTGCGCCTGTCTCCTTTGTCTTCAGCAGGTGCCCTGCATGAGTCAACCCCTGTATGATCAGTACAGCCAGCGCCGCAATGGTCGTGACTTGAGAAAGATCAAAAAAAAGGATCATCGGTAGAATCAGTAAACCACTAATGATCAATCCTCCATAGGAGCTATAGATATTATAGCTATATACACTGGGGAGTTCCCCATCCTTTGCCAGCGTGTAGCTGATCTCTGTAGCTGCATAGAGTGTTGCGTTGATCGCTGAGGCTGTTGCCAGTAGTGCTGTGGCTGCCATGATCTTGAACCCCCACTCTCCAAAGATGGGTTTGGCAGCTTCAGCCAAGGCATAATCTTTTGTCTCTATGACCTTTTCCAAAGGTAGATTGCCAAGAACGGCAATACTTGTCAGAACATAAAGTACCCCCACCAACCCAATGGCTATGAGCATGGCACGCATCATATTCTTTTTTGGGTTTTCCATATCTTCAACCGTATTCGTGATCACACTAAACCCTTGATAGGCAAAAAAAGTCAACCCCACTGCAAAAAACATATCCTTTATCGGTGGCATCTCTTTGACGCTCAAAAGTTCAGGCTTGACATAAAAAAGTGCTATAGCTGTAAAAAGTATTAAAACAGATATCTTGATGATTACAATAATATTTTCCGACTTTGCTACGATTGTTGCTCCAATAAGGTTGATCAGAATAAAAATACCCACAATCCCTACTGCAAAAATATTATTCCAATGTTCACCCAAAGGCATAAATGTAGCCGCATAACTCCCAAAAGATTTGGCAACTGCAGCGATAGCAATAAGTTGGGAAAAATAAAACAGTATTCCTAAACTTCCGGAAAAAACGCCTTCTCCATACTCTTGAACCAGATATTCGATGATCCCTCCTCGTGAAGGATAGGCGATCGCAAGTTTGGCTAGAGAGTATCCGCTTAGCATGGCAGCGATGCCTCCCAGCATAAATGATAGCCAGACCAAATTACCGGCAATCGCTCCAGCTTCTCCTATAACGATAAATATTCCCGCGCCGACCATAGAGCCGATACCGAGAAATACCGCGCTCCAGAGACCGAACGGTTTTTGTGTTTGGTTCATATTCTATCTTCCTATTTAATTTTGTATCATATTTATAATTTAACTATAATATAAAAAATATTTTAGGGATGGTACTCAGGTAGCAAAGTCCAAATATATGACAATATGACATATTAGGATACCGTTTACACAGAAATTGTATATCATAGATAACAATTATATTTTGGAGGTACAAGGTGGAAGGTATGATCAAAGTCAGTTATACGGTAATGTGTGCAAATGATGTCAATATAGTGCTAAAGCTCTCTGACATTCTCTCGAACGAAAAGGTCGCCAAAGCGATCAAGAGCGAGTATGCAAAAGGGTTGCGAAATCTCGCACTAAGCAGCCGTGAGGATAGCGAAATAGAGATCAAGACGGACAAAGAGGTCTATGAATTTACTGTCAGCAAAAACGATTTTGCAGACCTGCTCGAACTGGCAGAAGAGGATGCGCGCAAACACAAGCGCCTCAAAAAAGAGTGTGACGGCATCGCACTGGTCGATATAGAGACAATCGATTAAAGGTCTATTCACTAATATGTTATCATATAGAAAAAATAGAGGCTAAATGGCAAAGAAAAAGAAAAAATATCTCATCAAACTCAATAATAAAATACGAAACTACTTCGACGGTATGCCCTTTGACGAGGGGGTAGCGACACTCGATGACGAAAAACTGATGGAGCTGGTCATGCTCCTTGAACTCAATATCCCCTCTGGCGATAGAGAAGAAATGATACGTGCGCTACGCCGTGTCTGGAGTGAAGAGGGAGCGGGGACACGGGAGCTGATCGTCTCCTATCTGACCGAGAAGCACAAAGCTGTTCCCAAAGGTGCAAGAGAGGCAGAGGGTACAGACAAAGTCGGCAAGATCCTCACTATCCTCTCACAGTTTGATCATACCAAACATGAGGAGAACCTCATACTCGATGCCTTTATCGACATGAGACCTGCCAAGATCACACCCGAGAAGATCGGCAACAAGCTGCACTACCTCCGCCACAAAGAGCGTCTCTTGGCACTTGAGAAAAAACTGGGCGTGGAGTTCACCTCGCTCAATGAGATGCAATTTACACACAGCTTTACCTTCAGACTCGAAAAGTATGACTTCAACAAGCTACTGCTCTGCTCTACCGAACCCTTGGCACTCGAAAGCCTCTGGGATCTTCCCGAAGAGGAGATGCTCCAAAAACTGCAGCAGATCAAAGAGGAGACGATAGAGGAGCGCAGCGATGAGATAGAGGCGTTCCTCGATCATCTTGTCCATACCAAACACCCCTATTTAAACGAAGAGCAGATGAGTGAAGCGCTTAAGCGTATGCCTATCGAGTCACCTCTCTATCATGCCCCCATCAAGTTTGAGATAATCGAAAAAATATTAACAAATATTAGTAATAAATATGAAGTCTTTGAGAGCAGTGATCATATCATTATAGAAAAAGAGAAGAGTCACAATCTCTTTGGCACGATGCTCTACTACAACACCTCCGTAGCCTATGAGAAACCCTTTCTTTACAATTTGATCTGGCGAGGCAAGGAGCTTCCGGTCAAAGATGATATCAACCATGTCAACGATGATCTGCTGGCACACTTCAGAGTAGCGATCGATGATATCCTCGAAGAGATGCGCCTCATGAGCGAAAAGATCGATGTCGACGAGCAGACCATGCAGGAGTTCATTGTACGCTTTATCGAGCCGCAGATTCGCTCATCACGTACACTCAAGGTCAAAGAGAAGAGCAAGCGGCGTATCCTCTTTCACTTCGGTGAGTATATCAAGCCTCTTCTTGAGAAGCAGAAACGTGAAGAGCTGCTTGCCAAAACCATCCGGGATTTCAAACGTCTCTACCCTCTTGCACGCGAGCTCAAAAGAAAGATCGTCTTTCATGTAGGATCGACCAACTCAGGCAAGACCTATGCAGCCCTGCAAGAGCTCAAAAACGCCACAACCGGCTACTACCTCGCACCGCTCAGGCTGCTTGCGCTCGAGGGATACGAGAACCTCAAAAAAGAGGGTGTCCATGCTTCACTGATCACGGGTGAGGAGGAGATCATCGACGAGGAGTCGACCCACATCTCCTCGACCATTGAGATGATGAATGCCTCTGTCGATGTAGATGTCTGTGTGATCGATGAGATACAGATGATCGCCGATCGAGACCGCGGATGGGCATGGGCGAACGCACTGATCGGTGCGCCAGCCAAAAAAGTGATCCTCACAGGATCAGCAGACGCACTGCCCGCGGTCAAAGAGCTTGCCGAATATCTCGGCGAGGAGCTTGAGATCGTGGAGTTTGAGCGAAAAAATGAGCTGGTGATGATGAAGCACCCTACCCCTATGCGCAAGATCGAGCCCCAGACTGCTGTCGTGGCATTCAGCAGGCGCGATGTGCTCTCGCTCAAACAGCAGCTCTCCGAACGCTACCGTGTTTCAGTGGTCTACGGCAACCTCTCGCCGGAAGTCAGACGCGAAGAGGCACGGCGCTTTCGGGAGGGAGAGAGTGAGATACTCGTCGCTACCGATGCGATCGCTATGGGACTCAACCTCCCTATCAAAACGATCCTCTTCTCCAAAGACAACAAATTTGACGGTCTACGCCGCCGTGAGCTTCTGCCCACAGAGGTGCTTCAAATCGCCGGGCGTGCCGGAAGATACGGTATGGAGGAGAAGGGCTATGTCGGAGCGCTCGATGAGACGACTCTCGAGACAATAGAGCAGCAGTTTCACTCTCCCCTACCCGATATCAAACTGCCGGTATCGGTCATGGCGAGTCTGGAGCACGTGATGCTCATCGGTGAGATCCTCCAGACAGAAAATATCACGACTATATTGGAGTTTTTCGCAGACAATATGGAGTTTGACGGTCCCTTTGTCGCTGCTAACATCGAGAGTATGCTCGAGGTGGCTGCTATTGTAGATGAGTATGATATCGATCTGAAGACCCGCTACTATCTCAGCTGTGCGCCGGCAAGTACCAACTCACCCTATATCGAGTCGGTATTTCACCGCTATGTCAGACAGATCGAAGCGGGAGAACAGGTACGCTACATCCCACCGCGGGATCTGCCCAAATTTGCACAAACCAACGATATGCTGCTCAATGCCGAAGACAGGGTACGCGAGATCTCTCTCTATCTCTGGCTCAGCTTCAAGTTTCCCGATATCTTCCCCGATACCCAAAAGGCACTCGAAGCAAGATCTCGCCTCAACAGCTTTATCGAAAACTCCCTTAGACAGGGACACTTCACCAAACAGTGCAGAAGATGCGGGAAAGTGCTTGATTTTTCCTACCGTTTCAGCATCTGTGATGCCTGCCACAGCAGCAACAAGCGTGGCTCAGGCAGCCGTGGCGGCTACCGCGGAAAACGCAAGCGTCATCACTGATCAATCAATGAAGTGTGATCGAGGATTCCCAGTCTCCATGCAGGTTGCATTTGGCAACGGCAGTGAGTGTTTTGATGCCGTCAAGCTTGACACGCGACCCCAGATAGCCGCGTGAGATCACCGGCTCGAGCGAGACCTTGTCGACGGCTTTGCCGTCGGCAAAGAGTTCGACCTCATAGATCCAGTGATCCGCTTTGCTCGGGTGGATGATCCCCTCCTGTCCCACAGTGACCTCTACGAGTGTGTAGCCTGCCGCATCTTTCTCGCCGACCGTTATCTCCGGTGTATGTTTGAGCTCCGCTTTGGTCGGATGCTTTGGATCTGCGATCTTCATCTTTGTTCTATTGACGATCAGTTTCTCATCATATGCTGAAGCGACCGTTGTCGCCATTGCCGCCAATGCGGCTGCTTTGAGTGCTTCTCTTCTGTTCATTGATAATCCTTTGTTGATAGAGTATAGATTTTGATGCTTATTATAGCATAGTAGCTGCTATCACCAACACAGCGTAGAGATGCGGTCATACAAAGCAAAAAAGACAAATAGAAAAATGAGCTTTTCAGAGTGAATATTTTAGCGGCATTCCCGGAGAGTCGAAGAGGAAGCCCTGGAAGTAGTCACATCCCATCGCAAGCAGTGTATCACGCTGTGTTTCTCTCTCCACACCCTCAGCAATTACATTCAAGCCAATCGTCTCAGCCATCATAAAGATGAGAGAGACGATTTTTCTATTTTTCTTGTCATTGTCAATATTACTGATGAGGGATTTGTCAATCTTCATCTCACTAAAAGGCAGACGATGCAGATAGGAGAGTGAAGCATAGCCTGTGCCATAGTCATCCAGTGCAAAACGTATGCCGTAGTCACTCAGCAGCTTCATCCTGCGCTCCACCAGTTCAAAGTCGGAAAGAAGTTCATTTTCGGTAATCTCAAGGATGATAGATTTGGGATCGACACCGTACTTCTCGACACACTTTGGTACAAAAAGCAGGAAATCCGCACTCATAAAACTGATCGGGCTGATATTGATGGAGATAAAATCCACCATATCGGTGATCCCTTCGTTCTCCCACTCTGCTATCTGTCGGCAGACCTTCTCAAAGATATATTTGTCATAGGAGACGATGCGTCCGTTCTCCTCAAGATGTGGGATGAAATCCTGTGCTGTCACAATGTGTGCTTCATTTTTCTTCCATCGCGAAAGCACCTCGTAGCCTACTGTCCTGAAGGAGCGATCCACAATGGGCTGATAGTAGAGCAGTACCCTCTTCTCCACTTCGTTTTCAAATGCATACAACAACTCTGTCTTGAATACTGAAGCTTCCGACATCTCCTGTTCAAAAAAGCAGAACATTCTATGGGGATGTTTTTTGGCAGCCTCAAGGGCAAGGGAAGCTTCATGAATCATCGATTCGAGATCTTTTTCATGTGCCAGAAAGAGCGTTACCCCTGTATGTATCTTGACTTGGTATCTCTGATCACCCATCAGTACCGGGGATTCGAACTTCTTATAGATTTTTTTGAGCATCTGGTTGGCATACGCCACTGTCTCCTGATGGCTCATCCCAAGTGAGCCGATCAGGAGTGCAAACTCATTACTGCCTATACGAGAGAGGCTGACATCACCTTTGACCTTCTCTATGCCGTCAAGCAGCCTTACCGCGGACTCTTTGAGACACTCATCTCCATTGGCATAACCAAAGGCACTGTTGATCAGCTTAAAATCTGCAATATCTATAAGAAAGAGGATACAGTGTGTATTGTATCGGTTAAATTTTGACTTGAGTACCGTAAAAGCTTTAGTATAGAAGTATTCACGGTTTGTCAAACGGGTTAGCGGATCGATATACTGCATATCATCAGAGAGCTGTTTTTGTTGCAGTATCTTGTTACGTCTGAGTTCTAGAAGCCTCGATACATTCTTGACTGATACCGGTGAGGGAGCTGCATGATCCGACTCTATGTTCATATCAGAAAGATCTATTCCCGGTATTCTATCCTTCATTACAACTCCCTAATGGATATTTTTTATTTCTTGGATTATGACAAAAAAGTGTTAACGTTCCGTTAAATTGCTCTTTATTTTCAAAATAACTGATATAATATCCGCTATGGATGCATCACTTTTACAAAATAGAGACTTTTCTATGGTTCTCTCGGGCGGAGGGGCACTCGGTATCGCACACCTTGGTGTCCTGCACGATATGGAAAGTGCCGGTATGGTTCCGGCAGAGATCGTCGGTACCAGTATGGGCGGCATCATCGGAGCATGCAAAGCGATCGGCATGACAGAATCCGAGATACACGAAAAGCTCAAAGCCTTCGCCACGCTCTCCAAATGGATGAAATTTACCTTTTCGGGCAATGCCATCGTCGACAATGCCAAGATAGAACATACTTTCAATGAGATCTTTGGTACAAGAACCATGTGTCAGACAGAAATACCTCTTAAACTGATAGCAACCAACCTGCTCGATGGCGAAAAGCGGGTTTTCAGTGCCAAAGACAATATCTTTATCAAAGATGCGCTGCTTGCAACCATGGCGATCCCCGGGATCTTCAATGAGCATGAGATAGGCGGCAAGATCTATGCAGATGGCTTTCTCTGTGAAAATCTCGGTATCAATGAAGCCTCTCATGATCTTGTCCTTGCCGTGGATGTG
>JALWKQ010000190.1 GCA_027081395.1 Sulfurovum sp.
GGGCTGATTATCGAGCTGGGCAACTACATCCTTGAAGAGAGTTTCAAGACCCTTGCATGCTGGGAGGCAGCGGGGCATTACTGTAGCCACTTCTCTATCAATATCAGCGCCAGACAGTTGACTAACAGTGCCTTTGTTGAAGATGTCAAGGCAGCGATAGCAGAGAACCTCTCTTCCGGATTTAGGAGTACGATCTATTTTGAGGTGACAGAGAGTATCCTGGTCGAGGATATCCCCAAAGCGATCCGTGTCATGCAAGAGCTTAGGAGTCTGGGGATACGTTTTGCGATGGATGATTTCGGTACGGGATACTCCTCACTGAGTTATCTGAGAGAACTGCCTGTCGATGAACTGAAGATCGACGGATCCTTTGTTCACCATATAGAGATGAGCGAGGAGGATGAGACTATGGTTAAGACGATACTCTCTATTGCCAAGACATTTGATCTGAAAGTGGTTGCAGAGGGGGTAGAGACCAAAGATCAGTATGATTTTCTGGTGAAGCACGGTTGTGATCTCTTTCAAGGGTTTTACTTCGATGCGCCGTTGGAAAAAGAGGCGTTTTACAGAAAGTATGTCACTGCCGCAGTGAAGCAGCGATGAGATGAATAGCGACACCGTAGTTGGCTGAGTTGTTGTATCGGGTGAGTACACGGAAGTTTCGGGTACCCAGCCATAGGCCGTCATGGGTGCGGTTGCGTGTTTTGATCAAGTAGGCTCTGTTCCAGGGGAAGGGAAGCTTGGGTTTGACACCGTAGTGTCGTATCTCTGTGAGACTTCTCATACGTTTGTGTGATGTGCGTACTCTCTTGAAGCGTTTGCCCTCATAGGCAGCAGGCACAGCAGCGATCAGACCCTTCTGCCAGCCGTTGTGGTGCATAAATTTGGCGATACTCCCGATACAGTCCTCGATATCCCATACACTGGCCCCGTCCCCGTCAAAATCCTCATTGAACTTTCTTGCTATGGATGGTACCTGCTGCACACAACCCATCGCTCCGGCGAAAGAGCCCTCGAGTTTCTCGACCCGGTAGCCACGCTCTTTGGCGAATAAAAAGAGATGTTTGAGTTCGTTTTTGAAGAAGCGCTGCATTCTGTTGGGGTGAAATGCCAGTGTGGCAAGGGCATTGAGGACATTGTAGTCTCCGGTATAGGTGCCAAACCGGCTCTCTACGCCGAGGAACCCGACAATGTAATCCATATCCACATGGTATCTTCTCTCTGCCTTGAGAAGCGTTTTGTAGTGCTTGCGCTTGAAGTCGGCTGCCTCTTTGAAGGTCTGGGGATTGACCACATGGAGCTTGAAGCGTTCCCAGCTTCCTACAGTGCTGTTGCGTTTGAACTTGCCTGTGTAGCGTGCCAAAGTATCACGATCAAGCTTGGCACGACTGAAAACTTCACGAAGATATTTTTTGTCAAATCCATAGGTTTTGTGCATCTTGTCTATAAATCGCTGCACAGAAGGCTTCGAGAGATAGTCATAGATAACGGGTGGTCGATCCTCATTGGCTGCAAGTAGCAGTAGTGTCAGCATAAAAATCAGAAGATGTCTAATCATGAGACTCTCCCAGTATGAGCAGGGCATCTCGGTAGATCGGCTCATCGATGAAGATGTTATATTTCTCATCCATAAAGCCGTTGATCCCCCGTGCACTATGGGTCTCAAATGCGCTTTTAATATGTTGCGCACGTGCTTTCTCCTCCTCACTGACACCAAAGACTTCGTTGGCGATGGCAACCTGCTTGGGCCCCATACAGGCTTTGCCCTCATACCCCATCGCTTTCTCTCTTTGGCACCATTGTCTGAAGGTCTCGGTATCGTTGTACTCCTGAAACATAAAACTGATGGGATGGATGCCGGCAGTTTTGGCATCGATAAGAAATTTGGAAAGGATATAGTCTATAGATGGGTTGCCTATCTGTACCAGTGACTGAGGCAGCCCCAGTGAGGTGAGCAGATCGAGTATGCCGAGATTGGCAGTCGTTAGCCGCGGGTCGATACGCAGTGAGCTGAGTCTCCGGAGAGCTTCCTTGGTCTCGAGTGAGATGTGCAGCTCTTTTGTCTCATCGAGCAGGCTCAGGGCACGGGCGATGTCATGTTGGTCTTTGACCTTTGCAACACGTATAGCATCAAAAGCGAAATCATTCAAAAAAGCGATCTCCTCCTCACCGCCATGCCCAAGAGGATTGACGCGTACGATTATGCAGCTTGGGCTCTGTGGAAGATGTGAGAGAAAGAGTGCGATATTGTAGAGTGCCTCTTTTTTTCTGGATGGAGCGATGGCATCTTCGAGGTTGAGGGTGATCATATCGGCATCACTCTCATCGATACGGTTGAGATGTTTGAGGTTGAGTGGGTTGAGCATCATGTTGGAGCGTCTGCGCCTATGAGAACAGGGTGCCTTGCGCGCAGTGCCGAAAC
>JALWKQ010000191.1 GCA_027081395.1 Sulfurovum sp.
GAAAATGTAGAAAATTTCTGATTTGCTGTAGGTTCAAGGGTTGCGCCGAAGGAGCATACGTAAAGTATGTGACTGAGCGCGCTCCCTTGAAGATGCAGTGAAGCAGGAATTTTATGCCATTTGTTTGGCTACTTCGGCTGCGAAGTCTTCCTCTTCCACTTCGATCCCTTCACCCACTTCAAGACGTGTGAATGTAGTGATCTTCGCTTTGCCGTTGGATTTCTCTTCGAAGTACTCTGCTACAGTTTTGCTGTCATCCATAACGAACTTCTGATCAAGCAGACACTGCTCTTGGTCGAGTGTGGTGTTGTCAGAGATGAATCTTTCCAGTTTACCGGGAAGGATTTTGTCCCAGATCTTCTCTGGCTTGCCTTCTGCTTTGAGCTCCTCTTTGATCGCCTCTTCAGCTGCTGCGAGTACTTCGTCTGTCAGCTGTGCTCTGGAGATATACTGAGGGATATTCTTGAGAGGCTTACCGAGTCTCTCAAGCTCTTCATTCTCTTTTTTGATCGCTTCGATTCTACCTTTGGTCTCTTCTTCGACATACTGTGCATCGAAATCTTTGTAAGAGAGTGTTTTAGGTGCCATTGCGGCTGCATGCATTGCGATCTCTCTGAGTACCGGTGTGATCTTTTCACAAGTCTCTACATCATCACACTCTGCTGCGATGATAACACCGTTTTGACCGTTGGAGTGTACGTAGCCGCTTACGGCAGTTTTGTCATCACCTTTGATGAGCGCTGCACGTCTTACGACAAGGTTCTCACCAATGACAGCGATGTTCTGCGCGAGGAATTCACTGAACGGCTGTCCGTTGATCTCAGAAGCGTTGATCGCCTCAGCATCTTCAAGATCGTTATTGAATGCATGCTCGACCACTTCGTTCATCAACGCTTTGAACTTATCGTTCTGTGCAACGAAGTCAGTCTGAGAGTTGATCTCTACGATAACCGCTTTTGGACCTTCGACTTTGACACCGATGGCACCTTCAGCAGCAGTTTTGCTTGCTTTTTTCGCAGCAGCACCAATCCCTTGATCTCTGAGCCACTCAACCGCTTTGTCCATGTCACCGTCTGCGGCAGTGAGGGCTTTTTTACAGTCCATCATTCCCGCATCAGTCATTTCACGAAGTTTTTTGATATCTTTTGGTCCGAAGTTTGCCATGATTACGCCTCCGCCAGTTCTTTTGCGTGTGCTACAGTCTCTTTAAAGTCGCCTTTAAAGCTGTATTTGTCTTCCATTACCTGAATCTGCTCATCAGTCATATTTGCAACATCTGCAAATGTGTAGAAACCTTCATTGTTGAGTTTCTCTGCATAGACTTTACCTACACCTTTGAGTTTGGTCAGGTCATCACCTTTTTTTTCAGCTTTTTTCTCTTCTGCTTTTGGCGCAGCTTTCTCTTCTGCAAGCTTCTCTACTTCTGCTTCTGTTGCAGGTGCAGATGCTTCTTCTTTTGCTGCTTCACTCATCACTGCCTCAACTTCTGCATCGCTCGGTGCTTCACTTACCTCTTCACCGTTAGCTTCAGCGTACGCTGCTTTACCTTCGATGATAGCGTCTGCAATCTCTTTACAGAAGAGGTTGATAGAACGGATCGCATCATCGTTACCTGGAATCGGCAGATCTACCAGATCAGGATCACAGTTGGTATCGAGCGGTGCAACCACTTTCATACCCATTCTTCTTGCCTCTTTGACAGCGATATGCTCTTTGACAGTATCGATGACGAACATCATATCAGGCAGTTTTTTCATATGTCTGTAACCCTCGAGGTAAGAGTTGAGTTTCTCTTTCTTTCTCTTGAGCATCAGTGCTTCTTTTTTTGTGAGAAGGTCGATCTGTCCGTTCTCTTCCATCTGCTCGATGATCTCAAGTTTTCTGATCGACTTTTTGATAGTTGGATAGTTGGTAAGCATACCACCGAGCCATCTTGTCGCAACATACGGCATACCTGCTCTCTCTGCATGCTCTTTGATCGCCTGACGTGCTTGCTTTTTGGTACCTACAAAAAGGACAGTCTGTCCCTCTGCCGCAGCATCTCTAACAACGTTATAGGTGTATTTGAAGTATCTCAGTGTTTTTTGAAGGTCGATAATATAGATGTTCTTTCTTGCACCGAAAATGAATTTCTTCATTTTTGGATTCCATCTTCTTGTCTGGTGTCCGAAGTGAACGCCGCACTCCAGTAGGTCTTTCATTGTTACCATTGTTTTCTCCTTGGTATATCTATATAAATAATTAGAAGCTATCGCTTCACAGTGGTTTGAGCCCTCTGTAGTCCTTAACGCACAATGCGCAACCGTTCAAGGAATAACTACATGTGTATTTGCTTATCCCGCATCTGCTTTTGCAGTACGCTGTTAGAGAATAAGTGCGGGATTATACCGAAATGTTTTTTAATGTTTTATAAA
>JALWKQ010000192.1 GCA_027081395.1 Sulfurovum sp.
AATAAAATGGTCGAGGACAATCGCAAGTCTCAGGCGATGAATATGATGGGCGGACTAAACCCGTTTGGAGCACAACAATGAATCCTGTAACAGAAGCGATAGAGAACGACTCGATAGCAACACTCAAGTCGCTTGTAGCCAAAGGTGTGGATATCAACAAGCCGATATTGATCGGTGAAGAGTATGAACTGGATGACTACGATGACATCTCGCCGCTTTTTTATGCGATACGCAAGTACGCCTCTTTGGATCTGATCGAGTTTTTACTTGAAAACGGCGCCGATCTGCACGCGTGTGACAGTGACGGTGTCTCCGCGCTCGATATGGCGATCAAGTTTAAGCGCAAAGATGTGATCAAGTATTGCCTTGAGAGAGGCTTTGATCTCAATAGCACCAAGCGCAAAAGCGGGATCAAGCCGCTGATGCTGGCATGCTGTTTTTCCGATCTTGAGATGATCCAGATGCTGCTCGATCACGGTGCAGAGCTCGATGCCTTTGACAATACAGGCATGTCCGCCAAAGACTATGCCAAGAAACTGGGGCAGAAAAAGACACTGGAGTTTCTTGAAGAGAAGGGCGCCCGTTTCAAAGCCTACCCCAATGAAGAGTAACCCGCTCTTCTTCCCTGTAATCATTTTGTAACTTTTTTTTCCTATACTTCCGGCACAATTTTACACAAGGAAGTAACCCCATGAAAAGAATCCTATTCTCTACAGTCGCGGTGGCGACACTATCAATGGCGGCAGGAGACATCGACCATCCCCACGATCGTATCATGCAGACCAAAGAAACAACCACTCCGGTAGCAGCAAAGAGTATGCTCGATAGAGTGCACTTCAAGGGTGATTTGAGATTGAGATATGAGAGCATCGAAAGAGATGATGCGAACAACAAGTATAGAAATCGATATCGTATACGATTGGGTTCACATATCGATATTACCGATCACCTTATGTTTGATGTCGGTATGAGAAGCGGCTTTGGCAACCCTACATCGGGTAACCAGACATTCCATGACGATCAGCCTTTAAGCGATTATTTTTGGCAATCATTTAGATTTAATGTGCTTGGGTTTACCTATAAAGAGGGCAACGCTGTTTACAAGATAGGTAGAGAGCCCTATATGATGTACAGACCGATCAAATCACAGCTTGTCTGGGATAACGATGTCTCTTTGAACGGAGTGAATTACCAGTATAAAGATGATGCACGCATCGTAACGCTGGGGATAAACCAACCGACTTTGGAAGAGAAAGCAGATGATAAGGCAGATACTGTCAATCTATACTTGGCGCAATATGTGCATAAAACAAAGCTGGAAAATGCCAAACTTAATCTGGGTGCCGGTATCTATTTCTATGATGGACTGAAAGGAAATGTACCTCTTTTTGGTGAAAGCAAAGGCAATACCCTAGTAAACGGTCTTTATGCAAATGAGTATCATATTGTTGAAGGGTTTGGTGAGCTGCAGTTTGGTGACATTTTTGGTATGCCGTTCAAAGCGGCGGCATCCGTTGCATACAATTTTGCTGCAGATGACAACAATTTTGGTTATGACATAGCGTTTCAGCTGGGCAAAGCGAAACATGTCGACCAGTGGCAGGTGAAATACTCCTACACAGATATTCAGGAGGATGCGGTCTTTGGTGCCTATTCTGATTCGGATAACTTCGGCGGCGGTACAGCGGCAAAGGGACATGCTATCAGAGCGAAGTACAAAGCGGGCAAAAACCTCTATCTCGCAGGAAACTTCTTCTTTGATACCCTCTATGCAAGCAAAAGCAAAACGGGTACAGAGGCTGACTATGAGCGTGTGCAGTTGGATGTCATTGTCAAATTCTAATCTGCCTCTATTATGTCAGAAGTGTATAGAGATTTCGTAACAAAATTGTAATACTTTTTCTCTATACTTGTAGCATTATTTACCAAAGGAAGTGTAATGAACAATCTCTTTAAGATCCTACTTGGAGCAGCGTTTGCCGTGGCAGTGGCATTTTATGCCAATAGTATCGTCGGCAACAATCCGCATGGCGGCTTTTTGGTACTTGCCGCACTGTTTGGTGCCTACATGGCGATGAATATCGGTGCGAACGATGTAGCGAACAACGTAGGGCCTGCGGTAGGTGCGGGCGCACTGACAATCGGCGGTGCTATCCTTGTTGCATCTATATTTGAAGCGATGGGTGCACTGGTCGCAGGTGGTGATGTGGTCGGTACGATCAAAAAAGGGATCATCGATCCCGCAGCTTTTGGCGGAGATGCGATGCTCTTTGTCTATGCGATGTCAGCAGCCCTGCTTGCAGCGGCACTCTGGCTCAATCTCGCCACTTGGCTCAAAGCACCGGTCTCTACGACACACTC
>JALWKQ010000193.1 GCA_027081395.1 Sulfurovum sp.
CATGTGGTTGATGATGAAGGCAGACGCTTTTTGTTCGACTATGATGAGCGCGGAGAGCTGGCAAGCAGAGACATTGTCGCCAGAGGGATCTTTGACCACAAGCGCAAAACAGGCAAGCAGGCATATCTCGACTTTTCTATGTTTGAGCCGGAGTGGTTTCATGAGCGTTTTCCCAACATCACACGTACGTTTGAGGCACTGGGGTACCACTTCCCCCAAGGCAGGGTGCCGATCTCCCCGGCATTCCACTATGCCAACGGAGGTATCAAGTGCGATACCAACGGCTGCATCCCGGGCATGGAAGGACTCTATGTCATCGGAGAGGCGGCACGTACGGGAGTGCATGGTGCCAACCGTCTCGCTTCCAACTCTCTGCTGGAGGGTGTTGTTTTTGCCAAGCGTGCGGTAGATCATCTGCTGGGCAAAGGACATCAGGCAGTCAAAACACCTGCATTTGATAAGGATTATGGTAACATTCTGCACAAGGAAAATGACAAAATCTACAAAGAAAAACTTCGCCACATTATGTGGGAAGATATAGGCATTATCCGTACGACCGAAGGCTTGCATGAAGCAAAAAACCTTATCTACGATATGAAAAACCAGGAGATAGGGCGACTGCTTCAGCTTCGTCTCAATACCGCTTCGGCTATCGTCGAGGCGGCATTGGCACGCAAAGAGTCTTTGGGCTCACACTATATAGAAAACTAAAGGGAGACTATGAAACACCTCGTATTACTGCTGATGCTCTCAGCAATCGGATTTGCATCAGGAGATACCGTAACAACAGAACATCTTGATTTGACTAAGACATGGGTGGGCTTTTTGTCACTGATTGTGTTTGTTGTGGGATATTACTTTATCGCGGCAGAAGATAAATACCATATCAACAAAGCCAAGCCTGCGCTTCTTGCGGGAACTACTATCTTTATGCTGATCGGGCTCTATTTTGCGATCAATGGTATCGATGGACATCCGCTTGAAGAGGAGGTCAAAAATCTGATCTATGAGATTGCTGGGATCTACTTCTTCCTGCTTGTAGCGATGACCTATATCGAAGCGATGATCGACAGAGGTGTATTCTCTGCTTTGCGTTATCGTCTTGTCTCACATGGTTATACCTACAAAAAGCTCTTTTGGGTAACTGGGCTGCTGGCATTTTTCATCTCTCCTGTTGCGGACAACTTGACAACGGCATTGATCTTATCGACAGTGCTCTTGACGATAGACAAGATGAACAAGCAGTTTCTTGTACCCGGTGCGATCAATATTGTCGTCGCTGCCAATGCCGGAGGTGCCTGGTCACCTTTTGGAGATATCACGACTTTGATGGTATGGGTAGCGGGCAAAGCAGAATTTACAGAGTTTCTTTTCCTCTTCCCCGCAGCGATTGTCGGATGGTTCGTAACAGCCTATCTTCTGTCACGTTTTGTCCCCGAAGGAGAGCCACCATTCAATGCTGAAGAGAAGTATATTGAAATAGCAGAGGGCGGTAAGACGATTATTGGACTCTTTGCCTTGACTATTGCGATGGCGGTACTCTCGCATCAGGTGCTTCATCTCCCGGCAATGTGGGGGATGATGTTTGGTCTGGCACTCTTGAAGATGTATGTCTACTATATTAACCAAAACGCAGGCCCTACTCAGCTCAATGCCTTCTCATGGATCGCCAAGATCGAGAATGATACACTGCTCTTCTTCTTTGGTATCCTTGCGGCAGTCGGCGGGCTGCACTTCTTGGGATACCTTGAGTATTTTACAGCACTCTATGATCAGTTTGGTGCAACAGTGGTCAATATCGGTGTCGGGTTCCTCTCTGCAGTGGTCGACAATGTACCGGTCATGTCAGCGGTGCTCAAAGCAGATCCCAACATGGGTCCCGATGCACAGTCCCAATGGATGCTTGTGACGATGACAGCGGGTATCGGAGGGAGCCTGATCTCATTCGGTTCTGCCGCAGGTGTAGGCGTGATGGGGAAAATGCACGGTATCTACACCTTTGCATCCCATATGAAATATGCCTGGACGGTACTTGTGGGATATATCATTTCGATTATTATCTGGTATATCCAGTTTGAGGTGCTTCATATCGGTGCACACCATATATAGGGTGCGATTGCTATCGCAAAAAAGCGGGTAGAGCGTAGCGTATAACGGGTAGATTTACCCCTTAAATTATTTTAAACAGGATTGGATTGAATATGAAACAAGTTCCTATTTTGGTACTCGACTTCGGGTCACAGTATACACAGTTGATCGCACGTAAACTGAGAGAATCAGGCGTCTATACAGAAGTAGTGCCTTACAGAGAAAAGATAGAGGATATCAAAGCGAGAAAACC
>JALWKQ010000194.1 GCA_027081395.1 Sulfurovum sp.
AGCTGTCCGTGTGCAGAAGGGTGCTGCGGCCCGAAGTTGATGACCATTGTGTTGTCATCACGCTCGAAATTGAGGTTTTCAAAAAACGGCGTTAATTTATTTTTTACCTGTGCCATGCCTTCTCCTACTTTCTTTCATCCAGTGTTTTGGACGGTTTGTTGTAATCAACCAGGAAGGTATCACTGTACTCTACCGGCTGCTGCTCTTCGTCTGTATAATCCGCCGCGAACGGTACTTCGTAACCGATCCTTGAGAAACGCTTGGTGTCATATCTGTCGATCATCGCAGGATCTCTGTTCTCAGGCCCGATGATATCTCTGTACTCTTTGCCGAAGATCTTGTCGACCTCATACCATGAAGCGAACTCGTCTCCATGGAGCGGATAGGTCTTGAGCAGCGGGTGCCCTTCCCAGTCGTCCGGCATGAGGATACGCTTGAGGAACGGATGGTTATTGACCTTGATACCGAACATATCAAAGAGCTCTCTCTCCGCGAAGTTCGCCGATCTGTATAGCTTTTCGATACTCTCGATTGCCTCACCCTGCTTGATACGTGTTGTCACACGGATACGCTTGGCTTCATCGATATTGAGCAGCTGCCAGAAGAGTTCAAACTCACCGTCTTGCGCCAGATAATCAACCGCACTCTGCTCGGAGCACTGCGTATATCCGCACTGCTCTTTGAGGGTCTTCATGACATTGAAGTTCTCTGTCGCATCGATGTGGACTACCAACTGACCGTCCACGATATACGCCTCTCTGCACTGTGTGCCCAGCGTTTCAACCACCTTGGCAAAGTGTGTGCCCTCTTCTACGGGACTCTGCGGTACACGGGGAGAGACCCAAAATCTGTCTGTATAGTAGGCTTTTGCCTGTACATTATCTTTTGGTGTATATTTTCTCATCAGATCAACCTCGCTCTTTTTTTGCCATCTTGGTGTGTCAGATCCTGGATTGGTCTCTTCTTCATATCAGCAGACTCTCTTCGGATCTTCTTCTGCAGCATCATCAGCGCATACTGGAGTGTCTCCGGTCTCGGTGCACATCCGGGCAGATAGATATCGACCGGGATGATCCTGTCTACACCTTGTACGGTCGCATAGGTATTGAACATCCCGCCTGTATTGGCACAACTTCCCATGGAGATGACCCATTTTGGCTCGGTCATCTGGTCATAAAGACGTCTGGCAAACTCAGCATGCTTCTTTGAGAGCGTACCGGCGAGGATCATTACATCCGCCTGTCTCGGAGAGGCTCTAAAGATCGTACCCATACGGTCGAAGTCGTAACGTGATGCGCCTGATGCCATCATCTCGATCGCGCAGCACGCGAGTCCGTATGTCAGCGGCCAAAGCGAGTTTGAACGCCCCCAGTTGACGAGTTTGTCTACCGAAGTCAATGCTATCGGCAATCCAGCTGCGCTGGCATAATTTACTTGATGCTGTGCCATTCAAGTGCTCCTTTCTTCCATGCATATACGAATCCAATCGCAAGCAGTAATATAAACAGTATCATCTCCGCAAAACCGAACCATCCAAGCAGTTTGAAGTCAATTGCCCAAGGGAACATAAAGATAATCTCCACATCAAACAAAATAAACAGCAGCGCGATCAGATAGAACTGCGCCGAGATCGTGTTGGGCTGCTTGGTTACTTCCGGCCCACACTCGTAGATGGTCAGTTTGAGCTTTTCTGTATCAAGCCGTGCCAGTTTTCTGGAAACGAACCGTGCGAGCCAAAGTGTCGCAGGAAACGCCACCGCTGTCAACGCGAACAAAACAAATACACCGAAATAGGGGTGTTCTGTAAGTACATGAGTCATGTTAATCCCTTTGTTTAAGTATCCTCTGTTCCCGCGCCATACTATAGACGGAGAATGCTCAGAATATTACCCCAATACTATCTCAAACTCTGTTAAAGTAGATTTGGCTCTCTTTGCTTTGTCCAATTAGTTTGTGGTGTGTAACTATGTGAAACAAGCTCAAAATGGGATACAATACGAAAAAAGAAACTGAAATAGAAAAAGGTAAACAATGGCAACAACAGAAAAAAGAAACCGATGGATCGACCTGCTCTACTATATCGCTATGGCTGGACTGCTCTTGTGGTATGCCTACTCCAAAGGGTGGATACTCGCCGATTTTGAGTCTGTAGAGCCCAAACAGGCGATCACTATGCTGCAAAATGATGATAATGTAACGCTTCTGGATGTACGTACGATCCCGGAGTACAAAGAGGGGCACCTCAGAGATGCCACACTTATCCCTCTGGACAAACTTGAAGAGAACCTTGCCAAACTCCCAAAGGAGAAAAAGATTCTGGTCTACTGCCGAAGCGGCA
>JALWKQ010000195.1 GCA_027081395.1 Sulfurovum sp.
TTAGAGACGGTACGCTCACAATAGATCTGGAGGACGGTACACAAAAAGAGATCCATATCACTGAGGCGCACCTTGAAGCGGATGCGGGTAAAAATATGCATGAGGGTGACCACTCCAAAGTCGATCTGAATCGTGCGGGTACACCGCTGCTTGAGATTGTCAGTGCGCCTGATATGCGCAGTGCCGATGAGACAGTGGCGTATCTCAAGAAGCTGCATGCGATGGTGCGTTATCTTGATATCAGCGATGCCAATATGCAGGAGGGATCGTTCCGCTGCGATGTCAATGTCTCTATCCGCCCCAAGGGAGAGGAGTCTTTCGGCACCCGTGTAGAGATCAAAAATATCAACTCTTTCCGCTTTGTCGCACAGGCGATCGCTTATGAGGTGCAGCGTCAGACTGAAGCGTATGAGGATGGTGTCTATGAGCAGGAGGTGGTGCAGGAGACCAGGCTCTTTGATGTCAACAAAGGCGAGACGCGTTCTATGCGTGGCAAAGAGGAGGCGGCAGACTACCGCTATTTCCCTGAGCCGGACATTAGACCTCTGGTGCTGACAGAAGAGATGAAAGCGGCAGCACGAGATATTCCGGAGCTGCCAGACGAGAAGGTGATACGCTACACAGAAGAGCTGGGTATCAAACGTACGGATGCACTAGTGATCACTTCGGACAAAGCGCTGGCAAGCTATTTTGAAGCGATGATAGAGCAGGGGGCTGCAGCCAAAACAGCAGTGACATGGCTCACCTCTGAACTGCTTGGTCGGCTCAACAAAGCCGGACTGAGTATAGAGAACTCTCCGGTTGACGCCAAGACACTGGGCACGCTGCTTTCGAAGATCGCAGACGGCACTGTTTCGGGGAAAGGTGCCAAAGAGGTACTTGACTATATGATGGAGAGTGACAACAGGGATGTTGATGCTATCATTGATGAACTGGGGCTGGCACAGGTGAGTGATGACGGTGCAATCCTTGCTATCATTGATGAGATACTCGCCGCCAATCCTGAAAAGGTAGAGGAGTACAAAGCAGGCAAAGAGAAGCTCTTTGGTTTCTTTGTAGGTCAGACGATGAAAGCGAGCAAAGGCAGCGCCAATCCTGCCAAAGTCAACGAACTGCTCAAGCAGAGGCTCTCTTAGCCGATGCTGGGGACTCTCCTGGTTCGTTTATCATTTGCACTGCAGGGCTCGGCTGTCTATCGCCGTATCAAACAGTTTTTTCGAGATTTACTCAATAATCCAGATTATGAATATAAAAAATATTTTGACTCTCTGATGATCTTTTTGATCCTTACCTCTGTAGGGATACTGGTCTATGAAGTACGTCATCCTGTGCCAGAATGGATGATCATCTATGATGTCTATGTGGTCTCGCTGATCTTTGCGGTCGAGTATCTGCTGCGTCTTTGGGTCTACAGTGATGTGCATACCGAGATCATCCGGGCGTATGAAGAGGCGAAATTTCTTCGTAAGCCCTTTAGGCTTTTAGAGGTATTGGCAAAGATCGCCAAAGAGAAGTTCCAGTATATCATCTCTCTGCCTGCGATCATCGACTTTTTGGCGATCCTGCCTGCCTACAGACCGCTGAGGATACTGCGTATTTTCGTACTCTTTAGGGTATTTAAGCTGCTACGCTATACCAAGAGTATCAATCAGTTTGTTGATGTTCTCTCCAACAAGCGCTTTGAGCTCTACACCCTGCTTTTTCTCCTGCTTTTTATTATGGCGACGGCAGGGATCGCGATCTATGTATTCGAAGAGGACAAGAACCCAAATATCACATCACTTTTCGATGCTTTCTACTGGGCGCTTGTGACGATCTCTACGGTCGGTTATGGTGATATCGCGCCGGTGACACCACAGGGCAGGATGATCTCCATCTTGATCATCATCAGTGGAATCGCGATGATCTCATTTGTGACATCGGTGATCGTCTCTGCATTTTCCGAAAAGCTGGATGCACTCAAAGAGAACAGGATCATTGAAGAGCTCAATAGAAAAAAAGCCTTTTTGATCATCTGCGGCTATGGACAGATGACCAAGATGTTTTTGCGTCAGGAGCAGAAACTGGGGAGCGACTATGTGATCATAGACAAAGATCCCGATGTGGTGGCACGGGCGATGAAGGATGGATACCAGGCGATCAATGAAGATGCCAGCAGGCATGATGTGCTTGCCAAGTTCAACTATGAGTATGCCAAGATCACAGTGCTGTGTCTAACAGACAGTGATGTGGAGAATATCTATATCGCACTCAACGCCAAAAGCCTCTCTCCCTCTATCAAGGTGATCGCCAGAG
>JALWKQ010000196.1 GCA_027081395.1 Sulfurovum sp.
CTCTGGCGATCACCTTGATAGAGGGAGAGAGGCTTTTGGCGTTGAGTGCGATATAGATATTCTCCACATCACTGTCTGTTAGACACAGCACTGTGATCTTGGCATACTCATAGTTGAACTTGGCAAGTACATCATGCCTGCTGGCATCTTCATTGATCGCCTGGTATCCATCCTTCATCGCCCGTGCCACCACATCGGGATCTTTGTCTATGATCACATAGTCGCTTCCCAGTTTCTGCTCCTGACGCAAAAACATCTTGGTCATCTGCCCATAGCCGCAGATGATCAAAAAGGCTTTTTTTCTATTGAGCTCTTCAATGATCCGATTCTCTTTGAGTGCATCCAGCTTTTCTGAAAATGCAGAGACGATCACAGATGTCACAAATGAGATCATCGCAATCCCACTGATGATGATCAAGATGGAGATCATCCTGCCCTGTGGTGTCACCGGCGCGATATCACCGTAACCGACCGTAGAGATTGTCACAAGCGCCCAGTAGAAAGCATCGAAAAGTGATGTAATATTTGGATTTTTATCCTCTTCGAAGACGTAGATCGCGATTCCTGCTGTCGCCATAATAAAAAGCAGGAGAAAAAGCAGGGTGTAGAGCTCAAAGCGCTTGTTGGAAAGAACATCAACAAACTGATTGATGCTCTTGGTATAGCGCAGCAGCTTAAATACCCTAAAGAGTACAAAAATACGCAGTATCCTCAGCGGTCTGTAGGCAGGCAGGATCGCCAAAAAGTCGATGATCGCAGGCAAAGAAATAATATACCGGAACTTCTCTTTGGCAATCTTTGCCAATACCTCTGAAAGCCTAAAGGGCTTACGAAGAAATTTCGCCTCTTCGTACGCCCGGATGATCTCCGTATGTACATCACTGTAGACCCAGAGGCGCAGCAGATACTCGACCGCAAAGATCAGTGAGACCACATAGACATCATAGATGATCATCCATTCTGGCACGGGATGACGTACTTCATAGACCAGTATCCCTACAGAGGTAAGGATCAAAAAGATCATCAGGGAGTCAAAATATTTTTTGTAACTGCATTCAGGATTGTTGAGAATGTCACGAAAAAACTGCTTGATACGGCGATAGGCAGCCGACCCCTGCAGTGCAAATGCGAAACGAACCAGGAGAGTCCCCAGCATCGGCTAAGAGAGCCTCTGCTTGAGCAGTTCGTTGACTTTGGCGGGATTGGCACTGCCTTTGCTCGCTTTCATCGTCTGGCCTACAAAGAAACCAAAGAGCTTCTCTTTGCCCGCTTTGTACTCCTCTACCTTTTCAGGATTGGCGGCGAGTATCTCATCAATGATAGCAAGGATTACACCGTCATCACTCACCTGTGCCAGTCCCAGTTCATCGATGATGGCATCAACATCTCTGTTGTCACTCTCCATCATATAATCAAGCACTTCTTTGGCACCTTTGCCCGAAACACTGCCGTCTGCGATCTTCGAAAGCAGCGTGCCCAGTGTCTTGGCGTCAACCGGAGAGTTCTCTATACTCAGTCCGGCTTTGTTGAGCCGACCAAGCAGTTCGGATGTGAGCCATGTCACTGCTGTTTTGGTTGCAGCCCCCTGCTCTATCATCGCTTCAAAATAGCTTGCCAACGCTTTATCCGAGGTGATCACCAGTGCATCCGTACGTTTGATGCCCAGCTCTTCTGTGTAGCGTATCACCTTCTCGTCTGGCAGCTCCGGGATATCTCGTGCTAGCGCTTTCATCTCTTCTGTCACTACCAGAGGTCTGATATCCGGCTCGGGGAAATAGCGATAGTCTGCCGCCTCCTCTTTACCTCGCATCGAACGTGTCTCACCTTTGTTGACATCAAAGAGCCTGGTCTCCTGCACCACCTCCTGCTCATAGACACCATCCTCATACGCTTCAGTCTGACGCTGCACCTCATAGGCGATCGCCTGTGCGACAAAGCGGAATGAGTTGATATTTTTGATCTCTACACGGGTGCCGAAAGACTCCTCTCCCTTGGGGCGGATAGAGACATTGACATCGCAGCGGAACGATCCTTCCTGCATATTGGCATCGCTGATATCAAGATAACGCACCATCGCATGCAGCTTTTTGAGATATGCTACTGTCTCATCGGCACTGCGCATATCGGGTGCACTTACGATCTCAAGCAGCGGTGTACCCGCACGGTTTAGATCGACTTTGGAGTGGTCACCCTCATGCATATTTTTACCCGCATCCGCTTCAAGGTGCGCCTCAGTGATATGGATCTCTTTTTGTGTACCGTCCTCCAGATCTATTGTGAGCGTACCGTCTCTAA
>JALWKQ010000197.1:0-11376 GCA_027081395.1 Sulfurovum sp.
TCTACGTTTTTGGCTTGTTCCTGAAGCGCTTTTGCCTTCTCTTGCATCTGCTCCATCAATTTTCCCATATTGCTGAGATCAAGCCCTTCAAACATAACGTATCCCTTTCATATTATTACTCAAGCCCCTCAAAAGCCTGTGCGATAGTGTTGTCGTCATTGAGGATGACAATCTTCGGCTTATAGCTGTCTGCTTCGGCTTCACTCATGTCTGCATAGGCGATGATAATGATCTTGTCGCCCTTATGTACCTTTCTTGCGGCTGCTCCGTTGAGGCAGATATCACCTTTCCCGCGTTCACCGGGAATAATATAGGTCGAGAAACGCTCTCCGTTGTTGACATTGACGATATCGATCTTCTGTCCTACACGCATATTTGCCGCATCCAAAAGCGCCTGATCGATCGTGATAGAACCTACATAATTGAGATTGGCATCTGTCACGGTAGCTCTATGAAGCTTGCTGTAAAGCATGGTAATGTTCATCATCATTCCTCATTGTTGGTCTTGCAGAGCGGTGGGCAAAGCCACACTCCCTCTTGCTTGCCGACATCTTGCCGACACAAAATGATCGTAGGATTATACCAAAATCCCATATCTTGTACTATTATACTGAAAATTGTGAAGAAATTGGGAAAAGCGGGAAGAGTTGTCTAATACACCTCTCCCGAAATACCTGCGAAGCTAAGCTTATCTTGCCATTTGTGACGGAGGAACAGGCTCACCCCACATCTGTTCAGGGATCATATACTCTTCGACCACATTTCCGCCGATAATATGCTCATCTATAATTCTGTCGATCTTCTCTTTTGTCAACCCTACATACATCGTATGTCCTGGCTCAACAAGCATGACTGGTCCCTGCTGACAACGCCCCAGACAGCCGGTCTGGATCGGCTGAACCGTCCCGATAATCCCTTTTTGCATCAGTGTCTGTGCAAGATGCTGAAAGAGCTGCTGAGACTCAGGGTCATCCTGTTTGACACAGCTCGGTTTAGGCATGCCCGGAGGTGCCGATTGTTGACATTTGAAGATATAGAATGCTGGTTGTGGTACACCTTGTATCATGTTTCATCCTTGATTTTTTTAATTGAGAGTATTTTACTCCTATTTGCTTAAGTTCAGATAAAACTGCTTCTTGACCTCCATCAACTCTTTTTTGCCGGAGCTGTATTATAATTGCCGCATAAGATGCATTATAGGAGCAAGCCATGACCTATCCGGAGTATTATGACCGTGTGGTTTCAATGAACCTCTATGATCCCCTCAGCGATTTTCTCGGCGCCATAGATGACGGCATCGTCGAGATCGAGTATCTTGACTGTGTCAAACTTGCCGGACACTCCTGCCCCACCGTGGCAGGTGCCTACCTGATGACGCTGATGGGACTGCAAAAGCTCTATCCCGATACCCACCCGGTTAGAGGTACAATCAAGGTCGAGATGCGCGACCAAGAGACCGACGGAGTGACCGGAGTGACCTGTAATGTCATCTCCTATATCGTAGGTGCCAGCGGAAAAGGGGGTTTCAAGGGCATTCAGGGTAACTTCTCCAGAGACAATCTTGTCTCCTACAATCAGCCGATCGACGGAGAAGTCAGACTGACAAGACTTGACACCGAGGAGAGTGTGACACTCTCTTACGACCCCTCCATCGTTCCTGCCGATCCGAGGATGCAGCCACTTATGGCTAAGGCACTGCAGGGAACAGCAACACCCGAAGAGATCAAAGAGTTCGGCAGATTGTGGCAGGAGCGGGTTGCAGATATCCTCACCGATATGAGCCGATGGAATCAGTTGGTTACCGTTATTTAACAGGGAGCATAAAATGAGTATTTCCGAATATATGAAACAGGAACATAGAGAGTGCGATACGATCTTCGCCAAAGCAGAAGAGGCTGTCGCCAACAAGGAGTGGGCAACAGCCAATGATACATTTTTGGAGTTCGCCAACGAAACCCTCCGGCATTTCAAAAAAGAAGAAGAGGAGCTCTTTCCCGCCTTTGAAAAACAGACCGGGATGCAGCAGGGTCCTACACAGGTGATGCGCTATGAACATGAGCAGGTACGCGGACTCATAGGCAAAATGGCGGAAGCCCTCGAAAATGAAGATAGGGATGCCTACCTATCGCTGGCAGAATCGATGATGATCCTACTGCAGCAGCACAACATGAAAGAGGAGCAGATGCTCTACGCTATGTGCGACCGTACCCTCCCTCCAGAGCTCAGAGAAGAGACCATCAAAGCGATGGAACAGGTCGCTCTATGAGAGAGATAGGGATCGACACAAGAGCACTGGAACATCCTGAGCCGCTTGTACAGGCGACAAAGATCCTGCAGGGGCTTACAGAGGATAGCTATCTCTATATGCTGCACCGCAAAAAGCCCATTCCGCTGCTTGACCTTGCCGGCGAACAGGGATTTCAGGTCTTGAGCAGGGAGGATGCGCAGGGCGACTGGCATATCCTCATTGCCAAAGACCCCGATATCGATCTTGAGGCGCTGCTGCGTGTTTAGCCAAAACGGTCTCTCTCTCGATCAGGCACCCCCCATCAGTGTCGTCTTTCGTTTCTTTGCGCTTGGCGCACTCTTTGGGCTGCTTGGCGGCGGACTTGTGTTCTACTATCAGAGCGCTATCTTCGATGCCGCCTCTCCTGCGGCACTGACCCTGACACATACCTTTACACTCGGTATCATGCTCTCTTTTATGTTCGCTGCTCTCTTTCAGATGCTGCCTGTCATTGCCGGTGTCAAGCTCACCGCACCCGTTTCCACTGCAAACTTTCTGCTCTACCCTTTTGCGGCAGGGGTGCTCCTGCTGCTTGCAGCCTTTAACATGCCGCAGCAGAGCTGGCTCTTTGGTGCCGCCTCTCTGCTGCTTGTCCCCTCCCTGCTTTGGATCACCCTCCTCATGCTCAGCAAACTTGTCAGACTCCGTGATCACAGCAGCTCCTCCAAAGGCATGCTCATCGCTCTATTGGCATTGGGTATTGTCCTCATCCTCGCATTTTATATGACACTGAGTCTCACCGGGTATCTTGAAGGAAGCTACTATCCTGAAGTGAGAACCGCACACTATTCGATGGGACTTTTCGGCTGGATAGCCCTGCTGATCATCTCTATCTCTTTTCAGGTGATCGAGATGTTCTATGTTACTCCGCCCTATCCAAAACTTGTCAGACGCTATCTGCCGTTGACACTTTTTGGACTACTCTTTGTCACTACAGTTGCTGCCTTTTGGCTGCCGCAGTTATGGGTCCTCTCGCACATACTGACCGCTCTGCTGCTTGTGGGCTATGCGGTGTTGACACTCCGCCGCTTAAGTCAGCGCAAGCGACCCATTGCCGATGCGACCGTCTGGTTTTGGCGTCTGGGGTTGTCGATGCTACTGCTTGCCATGACAACCCTTGTCGTTTACAAGTTGACGGGAACCGCTCTCTTTGGCAACCTTGCAGAGATATTGTATCCTGCCTTTGCACTGAGTATCGTCTTTGCGATGTTCTACAAGATCATCCCCTTCCTGACATGGTTTCATCTCAACGCTCAAGGCTATTTTGCCGCCCCTATGATGCATGAGGTCATCCATCCCAAAACCGCGATGAAACACCTTTACATCCATTTGACAACGGTTGTCACTTTTCTCTTGGCTCTCTTCTTTGCGCCGCTTCTCTTTATCTCAGCTCTCTTGACAATACTCTCTTTTGGCTGGATGCTCTGGCAGATTGTACATGCATGGAGACTCTATAGGCATACGCAGAAAACAGGTGAGAAGTTTGAGATGAATATCGCGTAGGTGTTGTATCTTCACAACACCTTTTCATGTTTATGCGAGCAGCGTGTTGTCAAGGGCAACACCCTACAGAAATCATAAAATGCCCAATAACTCACGTACCACTTTGCGGTCGTCAAACGGATGCTTAACCCCTTTTATCTCCTGATACTCTTCGTCACCCTTACCAAGGATCAGAAGCACTTCGTTGGGCTCAAGTGCATCAAGTGCCATCTTGATAGCCAGTCGTCTATCAGGGCAGGCTGTGACATTTTCTTTGCCGCGCAGTCCCACCAGAATATCTTCGAGGATCTGCTCCGGGACTTCGTCACGTGGATTGTCTGATGTAACATATATCTTTTTGGCGTAGCGTCCTGCCACGGCACCCATACGCGGACGCTTCTGCTTGTCACGGTTGCCGCCTGCACCAAAGACCACAACCAGGTCACGATCCTTCATCGCCTCAAGCACCACATGCATCCCGTCATCGGTATGGGCAAAGTCTACGATCACCAGCGGATCACGGCTTACCACCTCCATCCGCCCGGAGACCCCTGCGAAATACTCCACTACTTCACAAATCTCACCGATAGGACGCTTGGTAAGCATCTGTACCGCACCGATCGCTGCCATGAGATTAAAAAGATTAAAGAGCCCTACCATCGGGGAGTGAAAGGTCGCCTCCTCCTGCAGATGCTTGATCCCTGCAGTGATCCCGTCAAGCAGGGAGAATGCCTGTACCTTGAAGGTCGCAGGCTCATCAACACCGTAACTTTGTGCACCGATAGGATTGTAGGTAATATTGCGGATATCGTCTTTGTTGAGGAGTTTGGGTGTTTCATCGGCAAAAAAGAGGCTCTTTACACGGCGGTACTCCTCTACCGTACCATGGTAGTCGAGGTGATCACTCGTGACATTGGTATGCACTTTGAGCGCAAAGGTGATCCCCTCTATACGCTGCTGATCGATCGCGTGGGAGCTGACTTCCATGACAAAATACTCTGCACCTTTTTGGGCAGCCTGCTTCATATTGTACAGGGTCTCGAGTATCGATGGGGTGGTCATACTCTTCTCTTCAACTCTTTCATCGTTAGCGAAAAGTCCGCGTGTCCCCTGTAGTGCCGCCTTCTCTCCCAAATCAAGCAAAAAGGAGTAGATCGCCGCAGTGACTGTCGTCTTGCCGTTGGTGCCGGTCACGCCGACCACTTTCATCTTGTCCAGATCCCATAGCGATATCAATGTCTGCGCATCAATATACTCCGGTTTACTCTCCAAAGCATCATAGTAACGGCTGTTTTGGTAGGTTTTGAGAAAGAGGGTCTCTTCGTCGATCTTGCTCGTGTCGTCTGTGATGAAGGCGTATCCCTTCTGATCGAAGGGGAGTTTCACTGTTTTGCACCTTTGACGACGCTGTAGAGTGTCAATACATCCTGGTCATCCCCAAAGAGACTTGCCGTTGCATCGAGGTAGTTCAGCGCCATCTCATCAAAGCCCTCTTTTGAGAGTCTGGTTACAAAGTCGATAAATTCATCTTTGTTGGTGATCACCACTTTGGTCGAGAACATGATATCCTCAAACGCACGCTTGAAACTCCCTTTGCTTTCGATCAGTTCAAGAAAATCACTGTAGCGGATCCCCTCGCCATATTCGACCTGCTCTTCAACAGGGTCAAGCAGCTCTTTGAGCCTCTCTTGCGAATAAGAGAGTGTATTCATGATACTGTCGATGATCTCTACCGCATTGCCCTGCTGATCCTTGATCGCCTGATAATAATCGAAGAGTGCCTGTGCCTCCTCTTCGTTCTCGGTACCGAGGTCGCTCAGGTAGACACCTACTTTCGCCTCTTCAAGTGTCGGATACTCTTTTAGGATCAGAGCATAGGAGCGCAATGCATCCTGATAATCCCCCTCGAGGAACTTTGATTCTGCTCTTTCCAGTAAAACTTCCTGACTGACTTTACTCATTTTACCCCAACTGTTCCAGTTTGTCTTCAAATCCGGCAGGCACATTTACCACCGTCAGTTCCGGATGGATCAGTGTCTGCATCTGTTTCTCTACACCGAATTTCAATGTGGTATTGCTGCTCGAGCATCCTACACATGCACCCTGAAGCTGCACATAGACTTTGCCGTCTTTGATACCGATAAGCTGAATATCACCGCCGTCAAGCTTGATAGACGGTCTGACCTTTTCGATCACATTCATCACTGCAGGTTCCAACTCTTCATCTGTAAACGGAATCAATGATTCTCCTTTTTTTCGCTTGTTAACTTGATTTATTATAACAAAAACCGAGTAAAGCTTTTGTGTACTCAAGCGTGTTATACACTAAAAGTGTTATTTTGTCAATTATTTTTAAGGATTTTAGATATTTTGTAGAAAGTATGTATTCAAGGCAGTGCCTTGAAATACGAAGTTGCAGAAGCGCAGATCGAACTTATACCAGTTCGATGATCGCCATAGGTGCTGCATCACCTCTTCTTGTACGTGTTTTGATGATACGGGTATACCCGCCTTTTCTCTCTTTGTACTCAGGTGCGATCTCTGTAACGATCTTGTTTGTACACTCTTTGTCCTGAAGCATTGCAAAGACCGCTCTGTGCGCATTTGAGTCACCTGCTTGTGCTTTGGTGATCAATTTTTCATAGTAGCTTCTCAGCTCTTTTGCTTTTGGCAGTGTCGTTTCGATTCTACCCTCTTTTGTCAAAGCGATAGAGAGGTTTTTAAGCAGTGCAGCTCTGTGAGCCGATGTTCTGCTTAGTTTACGATAACCATGCTTATGTCTCATCTTATATCCTTTATCTTCTTGGCAGCTTAGGCTTTAAGCTGCTCTATTTTTTTGACAAGATTTGCTCTTGTTGTATCTGCAAGTTCGTAGTCCGAACCAAATCCGTGCTCTACCAGACATTCACTGATCTCATCGAGTGATTTCTTGCCGAGATTCTTGATGTTTTTGATCTCATTTTCGCTCATGAGTACCAGCTCACCGAGATACTTGATACCAGCTCTGTCGAGAGAGTTGAATGATCTTGCACTCAGTCCCAGAGAGTCTACAGTCACAAGGAACGGCTTGAGTTCGCTGTCATCAGTACCCTTTTTGACCGGCGTTGCAGAGATATCTACATCCAGTACACCATTAAAGACCGAAAGCTGCTTGTTCATCACTTCCAGCGCATTGGTAAAGGCTTCTACCGGACCGATCTGTGCATCCGTTTCGATATCAAATGTGATCTTTTCGAAATTCGGATTGTCTTCTACGAGCACAGGCTCGATCTTGTAGTTGGCTTTTCTGACCGGTGTAAAGAAAGCATCGAGTGCGATCGCATCCGGATCAACTTCGTCTCTGAGCTCTTCACTCGGTACATATCCGATACCTTTGGCAATGACTACGGTAAAGTTCAGCTCAGCATCTTCGTTGAGTGTTGCGAGAGGAAGATCCCCGTTGACGACTTCGATCTGGTCATTATTGAGATCCTGGGCTGTGACATCTTTGTGTCCGGAGAAAGAGTATTTGACTTCAACTCTGTCGCTTTCGTCCTTGATTTTGAAACGAATATTTTTCAGGTTGATAATAAATACCGCAACATCTTCGTGCATACCTCTGATCGTGTCAAACTCATGTGCAGCACCTTCGATCTTCACAGAAATAGGTGCATACCCGATCGATGATCCGAGGATCAGTCTGCGTAGCGGGTGCGCAAGTGTAACAGCATAACCGCTTTCAAAAGGATAGGCGACGATCTCAGCACGGTTTGCGCTGATCTCGTTGACTTCTACCTCTGTCGGCATAAATGGTGCAACTTTAATTTTTCTCATTAGCTAGCCTTTGACTGTGAATTATTTAGAGTAAAGCTCGACGATTAGACGCTCTTCAACCGGGATTGCGATCTCTTCTCTTTCTGGGATTCTTGTAAAGATTCCGAAAAGCTTCTCTTTGTCCACATCGACCCACTCGACCATACCGGTCTGGTTTGTCAATTCGACAGCTCTGAGGATCTGAGGATTTGTTTTGCTCTTCTCTCTAATTTCGATTTTTTGACCGGCTTTGACTCTCACTGAAGGGATATCGACTCTTTTCCCGTCAACAAGAATATGCCCGTGGTTTACCAGCTGTCTTGCAAACGCTCTTGTCGTTGCAAAGCCCATTCTGTAAACAACATTGTCAAGTCTCTGCTCGAGAAGCTGGATCAGGATCTCCCCTGTATTCCCTTCTCTTCTGTTTGCTTCCTGGAAGAGTGCACGGAACTGCTTTTCGCTCACACCGTACATAAACTTCGCTTTCTGCTTCTCTCTGAGCTGAAGACCGTATTCACTGATCTTCGTTCTTCTCTGTCCGTGCTGTCCCGGTGCATATGGTCTCTTCTCCAATGCACTTTTTCCGGCGAGTCTTCTCTCACCTTTCAATCCAAGATCAACACCAAGTCTTCTTTCTAGTTTTTCAACTGGACCTCTATATCTTGCCATTTCTATACCTTTTACTATATATTCTTATATACAAAAAACACTGCTTCGGCGGTTTGCGCCGCTGTGCAATGCATGCCACTGATGCTCAATAGTAACAATTGTTACGTATTACACTCTTCTCTTTTTCGGAGGTCTGCATCCATTGTGTGGAAGCGGTGTAATATCTTTCAAGAATGTTACTCTGATACCTTCAGTCGCACCTACAGATTTGACTGCAGTATCTCTACCTGAACCAGGTCCCTGTACTTTGATACCGACCTCTTTGATACCGTGCTCTTTCGCCTTGTTCATAGCGTCCGCTACTGCTTCCGCCGCGGCAAAAGGAGTTGATTTCTTAGAACCTTTGAACCCGAGTGAACCCGCACTGCTCCATGCGATGACATTACCCATCTCATCTGTGACAGTGATCACTGTGTTGTTAAAAGTTGCAGCGATATACACTACACCTTTTGCGATATTCTTTTTTGCTTTTTTCTTAGCCATACTTCGCTACTCCTTACGCTGCGCCGACAGTTTTACGCTTACCTTTTCTGGTACGCGCGTTTGTCTTCGTTTTTTGTCCACGAACAGGAAGTCCTCTTCTGTGTCTCAGTCCTCTATAGTTACCCAGATCCATCAACGCTTTGATGTCAAGAGTGACTTTCTTTCTGAGATCTCCCTCAACAGTGTAGTGCTCTTGAATGTCGTTACGGATCAATGCAGCTTCCGCATCGGTAAGCTCATGCACTCTTTTGTCATAGCTGATGCCTGTTCTGTCAAGAATCTCTCTTGAACGTGTCAAGCCAATCCCGTAGATGTAAGTAAGCGCATACTCCATTCTCTTCTTCTGTGGTAAATCAACACCTGCAATACGTGCCATGTTTATCCTTGTCTCTGTTTATGTTTTGGATTTTTACAAATCACGCGTACGATACCCTTGCGCTTGATGATCTTGCAATCATCGCACATTTTTTTAACTGATGGTCTAACCTTCATTGGTGACTCCTAAAAATTTTTGCACCTCGGTATTGCTACCTTCTGTTTGCGTGGATAGACGATGTTTTCTATCCAATCCTCGAGTAATCGGTGCGCATTAATCAAAGATTCTTCGCGCAGTTTCCCAAAGCCTATAGCAATAGGGAGGAGGATTATACCGAAATATTTCTTGAACTTTTCTGAGAGAGGGTTGTTTTGTGTAGGGGTGTGTGGCACACGCCTTTGCAAAGATTGCATATACGGTGCGTTGTCACGCACCCTGCGGTTTTATTTGTATCTAAAAGTGATACGGCCTTTGTCAAGGCTGTATGGTGTAAGCTCCACTTTTACTTTGTCTCCGGGGAGGATCTTGATATAGTGCATACGCATTTTACCTGCGATATGACACAGGACCACGTGTCCGTTGTCCAGTTCTACTCTGAATGTTGCGTTGGGCAACGCTTCTACTACCTTACCGTCGATTTCGATTACGTCATCTTTTGCCATGCTCTTCCTTTTTGTGCATATTCTCTGTTATAGTGACAAACTGTGAATCTATCGTGAAGCCTCAAGCTTCAGTCAGGATCACCGCTTTGCCGTCTACCACCGCTACCTGGTGCTCATAGTGCGCCGTACGCATCTGATCTTCACTGATCACAGACCATCTGTCCTCAAGGAGCACCGGCGTGCCGCTTTTTTGGCAGACCATAGGCTCCAGACAGAATACCATACCGTTTTTGATCTTGGGCCCCTGATTGGGTTTGCCTTCAAGATAGTTTGGAATATTGGGTTCATCATGCGGTTTGGTACCGATACCGTGTCCGCAGTAGTCACGCAGCGGTACAAATCCGGACTGGGTAATGTAATCTTCAAGAATCTTGGTCAACTCCTTGAAGCGCATCCCCTCCTTGATGGAGTCGATCGCATGATAGAGTGCCCCTCTGGAGCAGTCGATCAGCGCCTGATCCTCCGCAGAGATCTCACCAATTCCCATCGTGATCGCCGCATCCCCATAGTATCCGTCAAGTTTTGTACCGATATCAAGCCCCAGAAGATCCCCCTCTTTGACAACTGTATCGTCAGGTACACCGTGGATACAGACTTCATTGAGAGAGGTACAGACCGAACCGATGAAACCATAAAGTCCTTTGAATGAGGGCTCTGCACCCTGTTCACGGATATAGGCTTCACCCATCGCATCAATCTCTTTGAGTGTCATACCGGGTTTTACTGTGTTTTGGAGGTATTGAAGTGTTTTCCCTACGATCTCGCCCGCTCTTTTGAGCTTGGCGATCTCATCGGGTTTTCGGATAGCAATAGCCATTATAGACCTACATTGCCCAGAGTGTCATATTGACTCATGGTGCGGTGTGCTTCGATCTTTCTCATCGTATCAAGAGCAACCTGTACGATAATCAATACCGAGACACCCCCGAAATAGAAGCTTGCTCCCATCTTGCTGATCAGCAAGAAAGGTACCGTCGAAACGATAGCCAGATAGAGTGCGCCTGCACCCGTTAGTCTGCTCGCTACCTCATTGAGAAACTCTTTGGTCTGTTCGCCGGGTCTTACACCCGGGATGAAACCGCCCTGTCTCTTGAGGTTGTCTGCAATATCTTTCGCATTGAATGCAATCGATGCGTAGAAGAAAGCAAAGAACATAACCAGTACAAATGTTGCTACATTAAAGAGTACGCCACCAGGTGCCAAAGCATCAGCGATCGCAGTTACCCACGGGTTGCTGCTTGCCTGCAGCACAGTCAGTGGGAACATTAATACCGCTGAAGCGAAGATCGGGGGGATAACACCTGAAAGGTTCACTTTGATCGGGATATAGTTCATCACTCTTTTGTTCTGGTTCTGCATGATCGTTTTTCTCGAATAGGAGATAGGGATCCGTCGTTCACCAAGTTCTACATAGATGATGAAGAGTGTCGTCGCAATCATGATCGCCAAAATACCAAGCACCACAAGGAAGTTCATCTCACCGGCATTGACAGCACGGATCGTGTTACCGATCGCTGCCGGAAGTCCCGAGACAATACCTGCGAAGATGATCAGTGAAATACCGTTGCCGATACCTTTCTGTGTGATCTGCTCACCGATCCACATCAACAGCATTGTACCTGTAAGCATGGAGAATGTGGTCAATACCGTGAAAGTGACCGGATCGATCATCACTGCACTCTCAC
>JALWKQ010000197.1:11476-34176 GCA_027081395.1 Sulfurovum sp.
ATACCGTTGCCGATACCTTTCTGTGTGATCTGCTCACCGATCCACATCAACAGCATTGTACCTGTAAGCATGGAGAATGTGGTCAATACCGTGAAAGTGACCGGATCGATCATCACTGCACTCTCACCTGCGCGCCCTGTCATACTCTGCAGTCCCATAGAGACACCGATCGCCTGTACAACAGTAATGAAAATCGTAAAGTAACGGATAATCTGCATATATTTCTGCATACCGTCACGCTCTTTTTTCATTTGACCAAGTGCCGGGAAAGTTGCTGCGAGAAGTTCCATGACGATGGAAGCTGTAATGTAGGGCATAATACCGAGGGAGATGATACTAAGTCGTTCAACCGCGTTTCCAGAGAACATATTCATCATCCCAAGAGCGTTGTTTGAATTGGTATCAAAGAACTCTTTGATCACATTCAAATCAACACCCGGTGTAGGAATGTAGGCTAAAACTCTGTACGCAAAAAGAAATCCCAATGTAATCAGGATTTTCTGAGTTAAAGCGTTATTCATGATTATTTTCCGCTTGTTGTAACTGCGTCATCTTTGATCTTGGATGCCAACTCTTTGGCACCGACACCGATCAATTTCACTTTGGTTACAGTCTTTTTGAGCTTGTGCACAGCGTTGATGCTCTCAAGTGTGATCTCATCCAGCTCTGCAACCGCTTTGATCTTCTCTACATTGATTACATAAGGTTTCTCAACTTTTGAAGTGAAACCTACTTTAGGCAATCTCTTGTAGAGTGGCATCTGTCCACCCTCGAAACCTCTTTTTTTGCTGTAACCTGATCTTGCTTTCTGACCTTTGTTACCGCGTCCTGCTGTCTTACCTGTGCCTGATCCTTGACCGCGACCTACTCTCTTTCTGTTACGAGTAGATCCCGGTGCAGGCTGTAAATTATGTAGACCCATACTTTACCCCTTACGCTTTGATTCTGGTAAGTGCTTGAATCGCACATCTTACCAGGTTATTTGGGTTGTTAGAACCGATTGATTTGCAAAGTACATCCTGAACGCCTGCAAGTTCGAGTACCGGACGTGCCGCACCGCCGGCGATCACACCTGTACCCTCAGATGCAGGTCTGAGTACGATTCTGCTGGCATTGAATTTGTGCTCAATGTCGTGTGCAATCGTAGTACCTTTGATGTTGACTTTCACAAGGTTTTTGTGAGCGTCATCTACCGCTTTTTTGATCGCATCAGGTACCTCTTTGGCTTTACCAAATCCGTATCCGACTGTCCCTTTTTTGTCACCGATGACAACAAGTGCGGTAAATCTGAATCTTCTACCACCCTTGACAACTTTGGTAACACGACCGATGTTAACGATTACTTCTTCAAATTCATTTTCAATTTCATTATTTTCCATCATGCTTCCTTATAACTTGATTCCGGCTTCTCTGAGCGCATCAGCAAATGCAGCAACTACACCGTGGTAAAGGTAACCGTTTCTGTCAAAGACAACAGTTTCGATATTTTTAGAAGCAAGGTTCTTTGCCATTTCGGCAGCCAGTTTCTTGACATCTTCTCTGTTGGATTTGAGTCCAAGTTTTCTACCGTCGACTGCCGCAAGTGTAGCACCTGCATTGTCATCGATCGCCTGAGCGTAGAAGTACTTGTTGGACTTGTAGACAGAAAGTCTCGGAAGTTCAGCGGTTCCGAAGATCTTTCCTCTGACTCTTGCTTTTCTCTGTGCACGAAGCTTGTTTTTTCTTTTTTGAATACTTTTTAACATACTACCGCTCCTTACTTACCAGCTGCTTTACCAGCTTTTCTGATGATCACTTCATCAGTATACTTCACGCCTTTGCCTTTGTACGGCTCTGGTGGTCTGAAGCTTCTGATCTCAGCTGCTGCCTGACCGACTTGTTGCTTGTCTGTACCCTTGATAGTGATAATGTTCTTATCCACTTTTACTTCAAGCCCTTCAGGGATCTCAAAGTTGACAGGGTGAGAGAAACCGAGCTGAAGTACAAGTGTTTTGCCTTCGACTGCCGCTCTGTAACCGACACCGTTGATCTCCAAAGATTTCTCAAAGCCTTTGTCCAGACCAATCAGGATATTGTTAAAGAGTGCTCTGTATGTACCCCAGAACGCCGATGACTGCTTGTCGTCACCTTTTCTGGAGAACTGTACTTCATTGCCGTCAATAGTGATATTGACTCTGCCGTGTGTCTCAAGTCTCTTTTCAAGGTTGCCTTTTTTAGCCACGAGAGTCGTACCGTCCAAAGAGACTTCAATACCGCTTGGAACAGTTACTGGTGTTTTTCCTATTCTTGACATCTTCTTATCCTTACCAAATACTACAGATTACTTCGCCGCCGATGCCGCGCTTGTAGGCTTCATCGTTTGCAAGTACACCCTGGCTTGTTGAAACAACCAGCGTACCGTAACCGTTTTTGAATGTTCTGATTTCATCTTTGCCCTGATGTACACGACGTCCGGGCTTGGAAATCTTTTTGATTTCGTTGATCACACTTTTTTCATTGTCATCATATTTCAAAACAACTTTGATTGTTTTTTTGTTGCCATCCTCTTTGACTTTGTAGCTCTCAAGGTAACCCTTGTCTACAAAGATCGCTACTGTTGCTTCAATAACGTTAGAGTGCAGCAGCTCCGTTGTGTCCAATTTTCTTTGCGCAGCATTTCTTATACGAGTAAGTGAGTCTGCAATTATGTCTGTCATCATCTTTTTCTTCTCCTTACCAGCTTGCTTTACGCATACCAGGGATGAGCCCTTCGTGAGCCATTTTTCTTAAACAGATACGACAGATACCGAAATCTCTGTATACAGAGTGCGGTCTGCCGCAAATGTTACAACGTGTGTATGCTTGAGTTGAGAATTTTGGTTTTCTCTTTTGCTTAGCGATCATTGATTTCTTAGCCATTGTTTCTCCCTTTCGCAAAAGGCATTCCAAGCTTCTCAAGAAGTGTAAATGCCTGTTTGTCATCTTCAGTGCTTGTGACGATAGTGATGTTCATACCGTGTGTTTTGATGATCTTGTCAAAATCAACTTCCGGGAACATCAGCTGTTCCTGAAGACCGAAGTTGTAGTTACCGCGTCCGTCAAAACCGTTTCTCGGTACCCCTCTAAAGTCTTTCACTCTTGGAAGTGCGATAGAGACAAGCTTGTCAAAGAAGTTATACATCTGCTCACCTCTGAGTGTCACTTTGATCCCTGAAGGTGCGCCTTCTCTTGCCTTGAAACCTGCAACAGATTTTTTGGCAGCAACGACGACAGCCTTCTGCCCTGCGATAAGAGAGATAGTATCAGCAATGTTTTGTGTCAACTTGCTGTCTTTACCCTCTTCACCGATACCTACGGAGATCACGATCTTTTCAAGCTTCGGTGTCTGCATCACATTTTCAATCCCGCACTCTTCTCTGAGAGCAGGTACGATGTCATTGTACTTTTGCTTCATTCTACTCATAGGATTAGCCCTCTACTTTTTTTACATTGGAGATGTGGATAGGCATTTCAACATTGGCAAATCCACCCTCTTTATTCTGCTCGCTAGGCTTTACAGCTTTTTTAGCTATTTTACAACCCTCGACGATCACAGCGTCTTTTTTTGTAAGTACCTGAAGCACTACACCTGTTTTACCCTTGTCATCGCCAGCGATAACCATGACTTGGTCACCTTTTTTGATCTTGAACTTCTTTGCCATTACCATACCTCCGGTGCAAGTGATACGATTTTCATAAAACCTGCATATCTTGTTTCACGACTTACCGGGCCGAAGATACGTGTACCGATCGGCTCTTTCTTATCGTCGATGATCACTGCTGCATTATCGTCAAATCTGATAAGTGATCCGTTTTCTCTCTGGATCTCTTTCTTTGTTCTGACGACAACTGCTTTGACAACTTTTCCTTTTTTCACTTTACCGGTGGGAAGTGCTTTCTTTACAGATGCAACGATTACATCACCTACAGATGCATATCTTCTTTTGGATCCGCCGAGAACCTTGATACACATGATCTCTTTCGCACCGGAGTTGTCCGCTACATTCAATCTAGTAAAACCCTGGATCATTACACTTCTCCTCTCTTCACGATTTCAAGAAGTCTGAAAGATTTGGTTTTTGAAAGCGGTCTACACTCGATAGCTGTAACCGTATCTCCAACATTGCTCTCGTTCTTCTCATCATGGATAAGATATTTTTTAAATCTTTTTACTGTTTTGTGATATCTTGGGTGCAGGACTCTTCTCTCAACCAATACAGTTGCAGTCTTGTCACCGGCTTTTTTAATCACAGTACCTGTTATTTGTCTTTTTGGCATAAATGACCCCTTACTTCGATCTAGCAGCAGTCAATGCTGTCTGGATTCTAGCGATATCTTTCTTCGCTACTCTCAACTCAGCTGTGTTTGTCAGCTGCATAGTCTTCTGCTTTGCATTCAACGTGAACAACTCAAGTTTTTTCTCTTTGAGCATCGCTTCAAGTTCTGCAACGCTCTTATCTTTAATATCAATATAATTCATTACTATCCTTTGCAGTGATGATTTTACACTTAAACGGCATTTTATGAATCGCTAGTGTGAGTGCAGCTCTTGCAAGCTCCTCATCAACACCTGCCATCTCGAAGATAATACGTCCCGGCTTGATATTCATAACCCACTTGTCAACAGCACCTTTACCTTTACCCATTCTTGTTTCAAGAGGCTTGGCGGTCAAAGGCTTGTCTGGGAAAACACGGATCCATGTTTTACCGGTTCTGCTGATCTTTCTTGTCATGGTAACACGCGCCGCTTCGATCTGGCGAGAGTCTATTCTTCCGTGCTCTACCGCTTTGATCGCGATATCACCGAATTCAATCTTGTTACCTCTGAAAGACTTACCGCGGTTACGCCCTTTTTGCTGCTTTCTCCATTTGGTTCTTTTAGGCATTAACATTGTTATTCACCTCTCTTTCTAGACGGTCTGCGACCACCTTTTTTCTCTTCTTTCGGCTCTTGCTGAATCCCTTTGGCAAGCACTTCACCTTTGAAGATCCATACTTTGACCCCGATGATCCCGTATGTAGTCTGTGCTTCGGCAAAACCGTAATCGATCTTTGCTCTGAGCGTATGCAGAGGTACACGACCCTCAAGATACCACTCAGTTCTTGCCATTTCAGCACCGCCGAGTCTTCCTGATACAGAAACTTTGATTCCTTTGGCACCTGATTTGAGCGCACCCTGGATCACTTTTTTCATCGCACGTCTGAAAGCAACACGTCTTTCGAGCTGTGTTGCAACATTTTCAGCAGCAAGTTGACCGGAAGCCTGAGGACGTTTCTCCTCTTTGATGTTGATCGCAACATCTTTGCCGAGCATTTTTGTCAATGTCGCCTTAAGCTTCTCGATATCCGCACCTTTTTTACCGATGATGATACCGGGACGTGCAGTCACGATATTGATTCTGAGCTTTTTGACTGTTCTCTCAATGATGATGTTGGATACACCTGCATAGAAGAGCTCTTTTTTGAGGAACTTTCTGATCTTATAGTCTTCAGCAATAAAATCAGCCGCTCTTGTTTTCGCAGGGAACCATCTTGACTCCCAGTTTCTGTTGATACCAAGTCTAAGACCTATTGGATTGACTTTCTGACCCATATTATGCGTCCTCCCCATCTTTTTTCGCTGGACCAACTTCAACAAGGATATGTGCTGTTGGTTTAATGATTCTTGACGCAGTACCTCTTGCTCTAGGTCTCCATCTTTTCATTACTGCCGCTTTGTCAACTCTGCATGAAGTGATCTCCACTTCTTCCGGCTCATAGTCACCATTGGCTACCGCAGATGCGATCACTTTGGAGATGATACCCGCTGCTTTGTTCGGCATGAACTCTAGTGATGCCAATGCAAGCTCTGCATTCATCCCTTGCACTTCTCTGGCAATCAGTCTCGCTTTTGTAGGTGATACTCTTACGAATTTCAATAATGCTCTACTCATATTACCCTACCTTCTTCTGAACAGAACCCTTATGGCCTCTGAACGTTCTTGTTGGTGCAAATTCACCCAGTTTGTATCCTACGTGGTTCTCAGTGATGAACACAGGAACAAACTGACGTCCGTTGTGTACATTGATTGTCAATCCGATGAACTCCGGGAAGATCACAGATCTTCTTGACCAGGTTTTGATCGGTTTATTTGAACCTTCTTCTTTTGCTTTAAGCACTTTTTTCATGAGGTGACCATCAATAAATGGACCTTTTTTTGTCGATCTTGCCATTTTAGCCCCTTACTTTTTTCTCTTAGAGATAATGAGTTTATCACTAGCTTTTTTCTTACGAGTCTTATACCCTTTGGTTGGCATACCCCAAGGAGATACCGGGTGACGACCAGAGTTTGTCTTACCTTCACCACCACCATGCGGGTGATCGATCGGGTTCATCGCAGAACCACGTGTCTGCGGTCTGATACCAAGGTGTCTGCTTCTACCTGCTTTACCGATCACGATGTTGGAGAAGTCTTCGTTTCCAACTGTACCGATCGTTGCAAGACACTCACCGAGGATATATCTCATTTCACCAGATGGAAGTCTGAGAGAGACATATTTGCCGTCTCTACCCATGATCTGTGCGTAACCGCCGGCACTACGTGCGATCTGACCGCCGTGACCCGGGCTCATCTCGATGTTGTGTACCAGTGTACCGACAGGGATATTCTTCAGTTTCATTGCATTACCGGTCTTGATATCCAGTCCTGCCTCAGCCGACATGATCTTGTCACCGACATTGAGACCTTTTGGCTGAAGGATATATCTTCTGTCACCGTCTACATATTTGACAAGACAGATTCTACAGTTTCTGTACGGATCATACTCGATCGTTGCCACTGTACCTTCAATACCGAACTTGTTTCTTTTGAAGTCGATGATTCTGTAGAGTTTCTTCGCACCCGCCTCTCTGTGACGAGACGTGATTCTACCGTTGCTGTTTCTACCTGCAGATCTTGGAAGATTCTTCAGGAGTGATCTTACGCTTGCTTTTGCAGTGATGTCACCGCTGTCAAGGTTGGTCATATACCTTCTGGAAGGTGTATATGGTTTATATGCTTTGATTGCCATCTTCTATCCTTATACCGCTAAGCTTTCGATTTTTGCATCTTCAGGAAGCTTGACATAGAACTTTTTCAAGTCGGGTCTCTTACCTTCGATACCTTTAAATCTCTTCACTTTACCGTTTACTCTCATAGAGTTCACTCTCAGTGGTGTGATCCCGAAGTACTCTTTGAATACCTCTTTGAGACCGTTTTTAGTCATTCTTGGAGTTGTTTGAACTACGATGACACCCTCTTCCTGAAGAGCCAAACTCTTCTCTGTATACATAATTGATTTGATATCTGTAATATCTGCCATCTTAAGCCTCTTTAGTCAATTTTTCAAATACAGCTTTTTCTATCACGATAGAGTGATATGCCGCCGCAAGATATGCATTAAGCTCATTAGCTTCGATCAGATACGCATTTTGAAGGTTTCTGAATGCAAGGAATGTTTTGTCATCGATCATCTCTTTGACGACGAGGACATCTCTCTGGTTCAGACCGTTGACAAATGCTGCAGCATCTTTTGTCTTTCCTGATTCGATCGCAACAGTGTCAACCACAAACAGTGCATCATTTGCCGCTTTCTCTGCCAACGCGTGGTAGAGTGCCAGTTTTTTCTGCTTTTTGTTGACTTTCTGATCATAGTTCTTGTTGGTACTTGGACCAAACGCAACACCACCGCCGACAAACAGAGGTGATCTCAAAGAACCTGCTCTGGCACGTCCGCCGCCTTTTTGTGCCCATGGCTTCTTGCCGCCGCCGCTCACTGCAGATCTGTTCTTTGTCTGCGCAGTATTGGCTCTCAGACCGGCTGCATACGCTTTGCAGTAAAGGTACAGGTTATGCGGATGCACTTCCAGAAACTTCTGTGGAAGGTCAGTTGTTTTAATTGTCGTTACTTTACTCATTTCACAATCCTTACCAATCCTCTAGCCCCGTTGTGACCAGGAATTGAACCTTTTAATACTAGGATGCCGTTCTCAGCATCAAATGACATAACTTCATTTTTGACAGTGACTTTTGTGTTTCCGTACTGTCCTGGCATTTTCTTACCTTTTTGGACACGTCCAGGCCATTCAGCGTTACCGATAGAACCGATACGTCTACCGAATCTGTGACCGTGACTTCCCGGTCCGCCGCCAAATCCGTGACGCTTCATACCACCCTGGAAACCTCTACCTTTGGTGTTCAAAGATGTTTTGACCACTGCTGCCTCAGCGAGTGCCGCAGGATCAAGATCGCCGGCTTCAGTACCTTCAGCCACTTCGATAGTCATAAATTTGTTGAACTCTTTTGAGATACCAAATTTGTTTTGCTGACCCTCGATCGCTTTGTTGATCTTTTTACTGCTGTTATACGCAACAAGTGCCTTCCCGTCTTCTCTTACTTCACATACTTTCGCATCAACGACTTTAAGAAGTGTAACTGGAACACTTGGTACGTCTACTGTTCTACTCATACCAATTTTTTCTACAATAAATTCCATTCTCTACTCCTACTTGTCCATTGATCTGATTTCAACTTCGATCTCAGGCGCCAGATCCAGCTTCATGAGTGAATCAATAGTGTCTGAAGTTGCCGAAACGATATCGATCATTCTTCCGTGAATTCTGATCTCAAACTGCTCACGTGCATCTTTGTTGACGTGTGGCGATCTAAGAACGGTATAGCGTTTGATCTTAGTTGGCATTGGAATCGGCCCTCTAATCTCTGCACCTGTACGTTTGACTGCATCGATGATAGCAGCAACTGATCTGTCTAGTACTCTGTGATCGTAAGCTTTAAGCTTTAATCTAATTTTTTCCATATTTACCCTTTAAAGAACTCGTTAGTGAAAGTGCCTAAACACGAGGCGTAATGCCCCCTAACATAAATTTAGGAACGCGAATTATATCCAAACTTTCTCAAACGTTCAATACTTTTTAGCGCAAACACGCTACAATATGAAAAATTATTTCCTTGTGAAAAGGAAAAATAATGGTTAAAAAGGCTTATTTGGATGGATCTTTTGGAGTATTATTATGACAATCCGCCTCAGATAGAGCGCTTCACTGTACGCAAAACATCCATTCCGCCCGTCGGCAATGTCAACCTCTACGGAGCCAGAGGCTCGGGAAAAACCGCACTGGCACTGGATTATGTCGATCAAGTCCTGAAAACACAAAACGGTTCCAACCTGCTCTATATTGACCTTGAAGATCCCAACCTCATCCTCAACACGCTCGACACGCTCCCCCTGCAGGCATATATCGATGAGCAGAAGATCGATGAGCTTATCCTGGATCACTACGAGGAGGGGATGATTGAGACCTTTCCTCGTGTCAAACGCATCATTGTCATAAGCCGTGTCCCCATCCGGACACCCGGCTTTGCCGCTGTGCAGCTTTTCCCTCTAGATTATGAGGAGTTTCTCGCTTTTGAGACAGGTGGCACCTCCACTGTGGGATTCAACCATTTTCTCAAAAGCGGTACCCTGCCGGCAATGGCACGCCAGGGCAAACATACGACCCTGCTGATGAAACAGTTTTTCCAGCAGCAGTTTACCCCCAACGAACAGGCATTGATTCTCATCCTGGCACGATACAATACGCAGCCGATGACCATCCATCAGATCTATACCTTTACCAAAGAGCACTTCAAAATATCCAAAGACTTTGTCTATCGTGCCGTCAAACAGTTTGTCGATGAGGGACTGCTCTACTTTATCGACAATGTCGACAAGCGTAGCGGCAAAAAGATGATCCTGTACGATTTCGCCTTTGCCAAATACCTCACTGCACACCAGCCTTTCGGCAGCCAGTTCGACAGCATGGTGGCACTCACGCTGCTCAAACATACCGTGCCTTTCCGTACACTCGGGCTGCACGGCTATCTAAGTCTGGACAACGAACTCATCATCCCCGCCCCCTTCGAAAGCGAAGAGGCGATGTGGGTCAAATCACAAAACAAGTTTACGCTCTTCAAGAAATACGGGATTGAGAAGGTGACGATTGTTTCCATCGCAAACACGTATCGCTTTGAAATAGAAAAAGTACATTTTGAAGCTTTGCCCTTCCATGAGTGGAGTATCGGACATACAGAGGAACCTATAGATTGATTAACTTTTATTAATAGATATTCTGATATAATCCGCTTGCCTCTTTTCAGACCTGTGCAACGGGACTGAGGGACAACGGGTCAGGATGGGAACATAGCAGCCCACCCCTCTTTCTCGTGTGCCGCAGCCATCTGGGAAGAGGTACTTACTATGCACGTCTGTGCAGGCTATAGGCAGGTGGCCGAGTGGTCGAAGGCGCACGACTGGAACTCGTGTAGGGTGAATAGCCCTCGAGGGTTCGAATCCCTTCCTGCCTGCCATATATTAACCTCTTTTTATTCCTTCCTACCCCATTTTATTTTGCTTCTTTCTAAGCCAAAGTAATTTATAGTATACTTATGGCAATACTCACATTACAAGGTAGGTTTTGATGAAAAAAATCACTTTTTTTCTTTCGCTTTTTATTCTCCTGGTATTGAGCGGATGCGGCAGTTCCGGGCTCTCCGTTCCCTTTGGCAAAAAGGTCAAAAAAGAGTACTTCACAGGAGGACAGATACGCTCCGAGTTTATCATGGACGATGATACAGGTCAAAACGGCACCCTTAAGAAATACGGCTATGACGGCAAACTTACCTCTATCGCCCATATACGAAACGGTGTACGTGACGGTATTGAGACATGGTACGACAAAAAAGGACGTGTACTGATGAGAGTCCCCTATGTCAACGGCAAAAAACACGGTGTACAGGAAGCCTACTATGAAAACGGGGATGTAATGGTCTCCTACACCTATGAGAACGGGGTCAAGAACGGGCCTGCAACCTCTTATAACAAAGACGGTAGTATCCATACACAAGTGATGTATGAGCACGGAAGAATCGTCAACTAAACGATGGATATCCTTCCGCACTATATCCATCAAATCAACCCTAAACTCAAACATATCTATCTGAGTTTTGATGATGCGGGCAACCTCATCATCCGCTCCCCAAGGATCTCTTCCAAGGAAATAGAACAACTGTTGCTGCGCAAATCGGCATGGATCACACGCGCCAGAGAGAAACTAAAGGAGAAAAAGGGACGAACAGGTACACTTGACGCCCATAGCCGTATCTACTATCTCGGTCATGATTATCCCGTCAGCTTCCATGAGCACAAGAAACGCGGCATCTCCATCGCTTTTGACGGAGAAACGTTCCGATTTGGGTATGATAGGCATGACCCTGCCCGCTATACAAAGCATCTTGATGCATTTTACAAAAAAGAGGTACAGCGGATTATTCCTCCCCTCGTAGAGAAGTGGGCAAAACGCATGCAACTCACCCCGCAAGAGATCACATTTCGCAAAACCAAACGGCAGTGGGGAAGCTGCAGCGCAAAGAACAAGCTCAGTTTCAACACCATGCTGTGCAAAGTACCTATGGAGTGTATCGAATATGTAATCGTGCATGAGCTTGCCCATATCAGATACAAGCACCACCAAAAGCCGTTTTGGGATCTTGTGGGCACCTATCTGCCTGACTACAAACAGCATATTCAGACCCTCAAAAGCTATACAACCTAAAGGAGTCACACTATGGATCCCTATCTTCTGGCATTTCTTCTGATCGTACTGATCGGCTCGGTCACTGTCTATATCTACTATCTCAGAGAGAAAAAAGCGGAGCTTGCGAGTATTCAGCGTGGATTCTGCCCCAAGTGCCATCAAAAAAGTATCGAGCTAACCGACAAACGCAGCGGTGGATGCGGAGGTCCCTCACTCTTGACATTTACCTGTAACGTATGTGACTACTCTAACAGTTTTGCCACACATGACAGTGGAAGCTGTGGCAGCGGCGGCTGTGCTTGACAGCAACGCCCCAAAATGGTATAAACCATCAAAAAAAGGTTCTCACTCATGCAATTTTCAAACATCGATTTTTCTATCCAGCCCTATGTCGAAGGGGTCAACCCTCCTGTGACCAAACCCAATCCTGAATTTCTTCAAGATATCGGCGAAGAGGGGATGCGCGACCTCCTGCGCCGCTTTTATACCAAGCTTTACGAAAGTCCCATCAAACATCTCTTCCCCCAAGACTTTGACGAGATGATGACCGCTTCACAACACTCTGCAGACTTCTTTATCCAGATCTGTGGAGGTCCAAAGTACTTCAACCAAAACAGAGGTGCACCTCAGATGCGCGGTCGTCATGCACCATTTGCCATCACCCCGACGGCACGTCTGCATTGGCTGACACTCTTTGAAGAGGCACTGCAGCCCATCATCGAGGAGCAGCGCAGCAGCAATGCCAATATCCAAAGCTTTTGGAACTACCTCAATGTCTTTTCGCAATGGATGGTCAATAGCCGAGACTAATCAAAACGCTTAATGCGTCTGTGACAGTAGGGGGTGCCGCCTTTTTTACGGTAGTGATCCTGATGATACTCCTCTGCGGGGTAAAAGGTGGTAGCAGGCATTATCTTCGTTGCGACCTTCAATCCCTTTTTCTCCAGTATGCCGATCAATCGTTCTGCCGTGCGGCGCTCCTCTTCATTGGCAACAAAGAGTGCAGAGCGGTACTGACTACCGATATCTGGTCCCTGACCGTTTTGCTGCGTAGGGTCATGTATCTCAAAAAAGACCTTCGCAAGTGTTTCATAGTCAACCCTCCTTGGGTCATAACGCACCTCCACCGTCTCAAGATGTCCCGTATCCCCCTTGACCACATCGTAGTAGCCAGGGCGCTTCATCTTGCCTCCCATAAAGCCTGAGATCACCTCAACCACGCCGGGAATCTGCTCCATATAGTACTCTACACCCCAGAAGCACCCGCCTGCGAAATAGGCCTTGGCGATCTTGGGTGTATCAGCCTGCTGCTGCTTGGATTGTGTAGTATTGTTTTCTTTTACAGTGTTCTTGTCTTGGGATGCTTTGGGCGTAAACTTGAGCGAAACGGAGTTGACACAGTGTCGGGTATTTTTAGGTGTCAGCCCCTCTCCCCGAAAGACATGCCCCAAGTGTGCCCCGCATTGTGCACAGACGATCTCTGTACGGTAGCCGTCTGCATCAGGAACCTCTTTGACCGCGCCCGGCAGGGCATCATCAAAGCTCGGCCATCCGCAATGACTGTCAAACTTGTCACTGCTCTTGTAAAGTGCCGCGCCGCAAACCTTGCATCGATAGATACCATCTTTACTGAAGTTGACATATTTCCCCGACCACGGACGCTCGGTACCTTTGTCAATAATCACATGTTTTTCAAAACCGCTGAGTTTTTCTATCTTGCTTTTCCATGGGGCAAACCCGGCAGGCACCCCTGTATCTGCCGCAGCAACTGTCATACAGAGTCCCGCATACAAAAGCAGAAAGAGTGAAAGTTTCTTTATCATTGTCATTTCCTTTTTTGATGCTATTGTAAAGCCTCTGTGTGTACTCGGTATGTACTAATCCCTCAAGATCGCGTACCTGCCCGACCCCAGAAGCATCACGGCTATCGCCGTACCGAGATAAAATAGAGGCAGCTCTACCGCCCATCCGCCATGTGCACCTAGATGTAGCAGATCTCGCCACTGTGCCAGATAGATCGCAGCAAGCATATTGAGCGCGATAACACCCGCCCAAATACGACTCTTCCATCCAAGGATCACAAAGATCGGTGCAAGCACCTCTCCAACATAGACCCCATACGCCAGCATCTCCGGCAGATGGTGCATCACAAGCATCTTTTTGACCGGGGCAATACCGTGTATAATCTTGTGGATACCATGAAAGAGCAGCATCCCGCCAAGCATCACCCTAAGCAGCAGTTTTCCAATATTTTCAGCCATGCAAGTTCCTTGATTGTGTTTAAAGGTATTATAGCAGTATATAGAGAGATTGCTCCAAACGATATACTATATGGAGTATTAATATCTTAGTTTAAATGATTGAAAAAACGAATGGGATAATAGAGTGAAAAAATTTGAAAAGGTGGCCGGGAGAGGGGGATTCGAACCCCTCGGATGGCTAGCACAGAAATAGCTCTAATCCCCGTAGTATAGGGTTTTGTTAGGGTTTATTGTATCTAAAAAAATATAAATGTCAGTAGATAATGGGCGTTACTTACTGACAATTTGGCTGACATCTATAACTTTATATGCACTCTCAATTATTATTTTTTAGTGGCAATAGTTCCGCAATGGTTTCTTTGGAATATTTCCGAACCAAGTTTTCTATATAATCAGGTTCTATTGAATACAAGTAAGACATATACCCTTTTAAATAATTAGCTTCTTCTCCAGTAATATTTTGCTGAGAATACTTATGAATTAAACTTCTTATATATCGTTTCTTTTTACGACCAACAGATATTTTCTTATCTGTAGTTAAAGTTAACCCTGTAACTTGTTGTTTCCTCTTTTTGGATGTATAAATATTTTTATCCTCGTTAATAGCAAGTCTGATAAAAAAAGTTTTCAAATATTGTTTTAAGATTGGTAAAAGTGTTTGTAATTTATTTGGGTACATGGTAGAAAAATATAAATCATCTGCATATCTAGTATAAATAATGTTTTCTGCATGACATGTATCAAAAAGAAATTTATCTAACTCATAAAGAATTGTATTACTGATAATAGGGGATGACGGAGCCCCAATTGTTAACTTATTGCTTTTGCACACCAATAGATTAATTAAGGTCAAATCATAATCACTAATACTTAACTCTATATGATGTATATTATCTGTTAAGAACTCTCTTATATGTTCACCCCTAATTGAAGGAAAGAACTCTTTAAAATCAATTCTTAGTAAATATCTAGCATCTATATGTTTCTCTGCCATTTGTTTAATGCTTCTACCCTCCCGATATGAATAAACCGCATCATGAACTGGAAGTTTATTGAATATAGTTGCTATAAGATATCGTTGATATTCTTTAAGCTCTTTAGATGGCTGAACTATTTTCCTGCTACCACCTGTCTTTTTAGGTATGGTATATGATTTATAGCGTCTGGATGCTCTTGATGCATATTGAAATATATCTCTATAAGATTTCTCAAAATGCCTACTAATTTCTTCTTGAAATATATTCATTCCACAATCCTACTATAATATCTTTCTTGATAATCCAAATAAAGATCCATTTCTTTTGCTTTTTCAAGTTCAGTTAATGAAAAATTTATAAACCTATGATCTGTATTAATAGGAACAAAGTAAATAGTTTCTTCCTTTTTAATTCTCTTAATCAACCCAGAAACAATAAGTAATGAAATATTAACAGCAAAAGTATTCTCATATCCAGAGAAACTAAACTCAAAATCTTTTAAAAGTTTTTTCGTGGTATCTCTTAATTGAGTAAACGTTAAAAATGGCATAAATCTTATTAGTTCATAAGTTATTGCCAGAGACAATAACTTATTATTTTTAATATGAGAAGTATGTTGTTTTGCCCTATAACCATCAGAAAGATTTCTTATTAGTAAGTTAAATTTTTCATATATCTGCTCTGCATTTCCATTCCGAAAATCCATAAGTAGAGGTCTTAACTCTCTATTATTGTGAATGACATCTATCAAATGATTCAAATAAGAGCTTTCGCTAGAAAAATTATAATCATTTGCCACATAGATTTTCGTCTGTGTTTCCTCTATGGCAGTAAAGTAACCTAGCTCTGCATAAGAGCCTATACTTTCTGGAAATATGACTAAAGAATAGGCTTGCTCTATGGCTTGCAATTCTAAAGATACTAATGCTGTTCTTCTTGCAGTAACAGGATTTCCATTAAAACTAAAATCTCTTAAATCATTGTATAGTGCTTCAATAGTGATAAAATTAAAAGGTGTTTCTTTGTCGTTGATATATTCTAAAAATTTTGAACGGATTGAATTATCAGGATTGGTATCGGCACTTCCAAAAACAAAGACAACCTCCAAATACTGTTGAATTGATTTTGGTTTTTGAAAAATAAATTTAAATTCATCTATCTCTAAAGATAAATCTCTATGAGTAATTATTGCCATTTATACTTTGGAGATAAGAGGCACTTATCTCCAGGCTCCTACTTTTAAGATGCGAAGATCTGATTTTAGATATTTGTAACGCATGTTGCAAAGAGCTAAAATTAGAACTTCGCAAGCAATGTGTACAATTTAATTCGACCAAGGCTATACACCTGGCACAAGCTTAATAAAAAAATATTTTTAAGCCAAACTAGGAAGATTTAGTATAACACATTATAGTTTTTAGAGTTCTAAAAATATGTCAATTTGCCATTTTTTCTTAACACTTAGGAACTCTTCAGATATAATTTAAGAATTTAAAAAAGGAATACCTCTATGGAAAAAGAAAAAATAGGACTCTTAGAAATATTTATTACCGCATTAATAACATCAATATTAAGTCTTGGTGGTTCATATCTTCTAACGAAAAATCAATTAAGTGAAGAACATAAATATTGGGAGAAAAGAACTTATCTAGAGCATATCGATAAATTGATTGAAAAGAAAACTAAACTATATGAAGAGATTAATCGTCAAGTTCTTTCTCTAGAGGTTACCGCCAAAGACTATAAGCTATTATATGCAGAGCTATCGCTTACAATGCACCTATGTAAAACAACACCAACAACTTGTGATGATTTAACTGAAGTAAATAAAAAAATCTTTCAAAAGAAATCTGATTTTCAACAAGATCTTAACATCCTAGTAAGTAAGCTACAAAGCCTTAGCTTCCTTTTTGGTCACAGAGTTGAATCCTTGGCAACTCCATTACTGGAGGCAATATCCCTTAATAGTGTAGCAAAAGATGACCCCTCTGATTTAAATACAACAGAATATGAAAAGTTTTATAATAAAAATTTTGAAACAATACAAGAAGTTAAAAATGCAAGAGAGAAGTTACTAAATGCAATGTCAGATGAAATTAATATAGCCAATCAATATTTTTTTAAAAACCTACATTTGCAATACAAATAGCTTTAACTTTTTTTCTCATCTATTATTTTATGCTATAATTAAACAAAAAATTATGAGGATATTATTATGACTGCTCGAATGGATGGAAGCTTTATTGATTATGTTGATTTCATCGATGTAGTTCAGGAAGCATTAGAAACAGCACCTAGAAAGCTATTTGAAAAAATGATGCGTCTTATCCTTAACAAGTTTCATGATCAAGAGATAGAGTTACAACGATTAGCCCTAGAAATGGATGAGATGCATAGTCTCCCTGTGGATGATTTAGATGAATTTTATGATACTACACTTGATGCTATTGATAACATCAATCTCTTTAAAAAGAAACTGGAGCAGATCAAAGAGAAGGATACTCTGTTTGAAGATCTTTATGCACAAGCAGATAAGCTTCACTCCTCTCTAGTAATCTATATGGACAGAATGGGACAACTGGAAGTCCGTATACTCCAAGAAAATCAAAAGTCAGCATAATCCTATGGAGATCATAAAAACCTCTCAATACCTCCGTACCAAAAAACAACTGATTAAAAAACATACTCTCTCTAAAGCTGAAATTGAGAGTGCTTTAGATCTCTTTGAAAAAGATCAATATCATACATCTTTACAGTATAAAAAAATGACTTGTAAAAAAGATAAAGATAGATATTCAATCCGCATCCCTAACACACAATATCGCATTTTGATGAATGTTTCTAGTGATACTGTATACCTGGTATGTGTATGTAGTCATGATGAATATGATAGAAGAAATAAAGGCTGCTAAATGCAGAAAGTTTTTACATTAAAACCAAAAAATGAGCCATTTATTTTAGAAGCCTTTTCTGCACAAAATTTAAAAAAAGTCAAAGATTTTAATCTGAAAAAACAGGCTTCTTCAAAAAGAAAAAGAAGCAGAAAATTGACTGTTAACGATCTATTTTTATTGAGGTAAAGGTGAATAACCTCAATCACAATACGATCAATATCTGCATTCAAAATTTTACATATAATGCCACCATAATTTAAGGATGTAGCATGAAACAACTATTTGAATTTGAAGAAAATAAAACATTTTTTGGTCTTGATGTCTATTCGCCTGGTATAAAACTTAATGATATTGAGAAGTTAGCTTTTGCTCAATTTTTTAAAGACTCTCATATAGGCTCAACTATGGCTTTTATCGATGGTGAAAATTATGTTTATCTACATGATTGGGAAAGGTTTTGTAAAAGCTTTATTCAGTATGGTAAACATCGACACCAAGATCAGACACCAAAAAGAAAAATGCCAATTAACATATATTCAATAACTAAATATGGAAAGCTTAAGCTCAAAAGAACTATTGATGCTCACGACTATACATATTCAGATAGCCCTGGAAGTATGAGCATTGAAATTAAGCACAAAAAAAATGGAAAGATATTGCAGCTCTATACAAAAGAATTTTACCAAATGGGTATTGATGAATATTCAAACGATGAAGAAATCATAAAAAGGGTTTATTCTTCAAATTATATCAAAATTGATGACTGGGCTACACTATACAATAGCCTAGCGAGATAAGCTTACATCTAAATTTCTTTACCTTTTAAGTTAAATGGAGGTAGTTCTTCTTTACTTTTATGTAGCTTTTCTAATTCAAGAAGCTCGGGCAAAGATGACTTATCTCCTGTATTATAAGCTAATATGGAGGCTATATCAAACTCTCCAATAAACATATCCCTTTGTGGTACTAAGATATATCCCCAACCCTCTGGATACTCCTCAACTAATGCATGGCTATAGCTATCTAAATTTCTTGTTATCACGGTTAAAACGGGATATTGACCTTCCCCATAAAGATCGGCATAGAATATAAGAGAGTTATCTACCACAAAAAAGAATAACCCATGGCAACCTGGAAAACTAATATATTGAGTAAAATTCGATAAATTCTCTTTTGGTTCTGAAAAAAACTGTAGCATTTCAGGCTTTAGTCTTTCTAGCTCTTTATAATCCTTATTCCAAAAAATATCTCTAATATTTTTTGCTTCAGAGGACTGTGTATAATCATCTCCAAACAATGAATGTCCAAGACCCAAAGCTAATTTGGCTTGAAATCGTATATTAAAGTTTTCCTGAATTACCAATGTATGCTTTTGCTCTTCTTTTGTTTTATGCAGCTTATATATTTCCTCACAAATATTCTTTTGGATTTGATTAATAGCAGGTAGTTTTTCTTTCACTTCATCAGGCAACATATAATTAACAAAAAACTTTTTAGATTTTTGAAATTGCTTATTATATGCTTGCATCAAAAGAGTCATCCAAAAGGGGTTATCTGTTATCCCAACCAAATAAACTTCTCCAGCATATTTATTTTTTCGTTTGCGTGGATCCCCTCCCGCTATTGTATTAAAATCTTCACTAGAATTATTATGGAAATGATAAACCATACTCCCATCTATCCAAAGCCACTTTTCACAAAACTCAAACTCTGGATGTTTAATATACTCTACAAATCCTATATATGCAAAAGGGATATGCGGAGATTTTTCAAAATCGTAATATCCAAGATATTTAGAAAATGGTACAAGCATAGTTGCAAAAAAATTCTTTACAAATGCACTATCAATGTACAATCCAGAAAGACTATTACATTTTTTGCAAACCTCCCTTGTTTTAAAAAGTGGGTTATCAATAGATTTACCTCCTAATGCCGATGGAAAAATATGCTCTAATGAAAACTCACTTTCCTCTTTTTCTTCATTGCAATATATACACTTCATTGTTTATCTTTTTCATCTAGGTAAGTATTATTAAACCAAGTATCATCAAACAGTTTTATCAATAGATAATTTGGTATTTCTATCCAACGTTCTTTTTCATGTTCATCATTTAAATCAGTTATTGGTTGTTTCTTTTTGGCTTCATATATTTTTGCCTCTTTTGCATAAAACATTCTTTTTATTTGATCAATTGAGGAGTCCCTTTTCTCAAATATTAGCTGAACTGCACTTTCCGACAAAGCATATAATTTATTATCCATAAAAAATATTTGGCTTGTTGTAACATCAAATAGTTCCTTTTGATAGTCTTTAAGCTCTCCTATAAACAAATATATACTTGATGTTAAGTCTGAATAAAAAGTTTTAAAAGTTTTCATATATTGATTATCAAAAGGAATCAGGTTAACAGAGACATCTTTTAATTCATATTTATGATTATATTTACTTGCCAACCAACAGATCATAGCGGGAAGCCTGTGGTTTCCATTATCACATAACGCAAGCCCATTGTATGATGTGAGCTCTAAATATCCTCTTGCCCCGGGTGCAGGAAATTCCTTCTCAAATAAACTACTTTCACAGTAATCAAACACTGCATCATTCCAATCTGTACCATGCAAATGTTGTTGCACAATATCCAGCCATGTATCCCCATCATACCAAGCATCATGTTTTCTACTTAAGGCAACAATTTTATCGATGGGTATATTGATTTTTCTTGCATACAAAGCTTCATTCGAACCAAAAAAATCTTTAAGTGCCTGCAACTGGTATTCAGAGAAAACTTTAGTATGTATATATTGATTATTTGAGGACAACGATACTTCTCTAATTTTATTAATTACTGCGTAGTTTGGCAATAACTCCCCCCCTCTTTTTTGCATAAATTTTCGTTGAGTCACAAAGTGCGAATAAGTTTCAGGACGTTTAGATCATTGTAAAATTTATTTTACGAGGCTATAAACCCATCCTGCCTTTCTATTCAACTTCTAATTTATTCAATTGTTTTCGATTATATCGAAAAAGTGCTTTTCAATCTCTACTTTACCTAAAATAGAAAACTATAGAAAAGTATTGTATACTACAGAAAACTTTTGGAGAGATGTATGGCAAAAAGTAGAAAATATGAAGATCGCCTCCCAGTTGGTGAAGCGGTAAGAGAATTTTATGCTGCACTTGATACTATCGAGGAGTATTACACCAAAAAAGGGTACCGAAAAATGACTATGCTGCATAAAGTTCTCAAAGAGAAACTTAACTGGAAAATGCCCTATGATACATTTAGGTACCACTTCAATAAAGAGTTTGGATCCAAAAGGCAATCACCCTTAAAAGAGGATATGCAAAATAAGCCTGTAGAACATTTTTCTACCCAAGAGGAACTCTCCATAGCCCCAAGCCCTCCAGAGGCTAAAAAGCCCTCTTCTGGACCTATTATCTTGGATCCTACAAACAATAGTAAAAAAGTGGTGTATCAAGGGAGTACCAAAAATATTAAGAGGGATGAAATTTAGTGAATAACGATAAAAGAGGATATAAGCCTATATCCTCTTTTAAGGGTTATATGTGGTGTAAAGTACGGTGATATGTGGAAAATGCCAAAAGCAAATACCACATATTGCTAGAGGTTACTTTCTTTCTGTAAGTTTCCCATACAGATAAAGTACAGGTGAAGCAATAATCAGACCAATACACGCCCACCATACGATCCCTGAGTTTCTTAATTGTTTGTAGTAATTTATCATCGTTGTAATTCCTCCTATTTCATAGGCTGACTAAGCCCAAATACGCCAAAATTTCTAGCTGCTGCCATTGCAGTACGACACTTGAAACTTTGCGTAAGTGCATTTGCATCGTTCCACTTCATTTTTTTCTGATATGCTGCTACTTTTGCCGAACATTCATTAAATACTTTTTTAAGAGCCTCTTTGTCTGCTGATAATCTCTTGATAGTGTCTTGCTCATCTTTGGCAGTTGCTCCCATTGCCAAATCACACTCTGCACTCTGAAAACCTTTCTCTTTACAAGTTTTTTCTCTATATGCTATAAGATCATCGCCCTGGTGTTGAGAGATGAGATCTGCCATTGCCTGATCTTTTCTTTTGAGTCTTAATTCTTGGTACACTTTACATTTTGCAGATACTTTACCAAAAGCCAAACCACATGAGTCTTTGATTTTGTAAAATTCCTCATATGGCATTTTTGTTTGGAGTGCTAGTTGCTCTTTATAGTCTATTTTATATTGAGCATCTGCTTTGGCTTTTTCTTCTGCTTCTTTTTTCGCTCTTGCTTTACGCTCCTCTTCCCAAATTTGGCGTTTATGCTCTTTGACTGCATCAAATGATGCTTTGCACTCTTCATCTTTCATAAGTTCCATAGCTTTTTCTTTATCTTTATCAATTCGTGCAATAGCCATAGCTTTTTTACAATCTTTTATTTTTTCATTAGCATCGTCCAAATGTGATGCATAGTATGCCTTATCATGATCAAAGAGACCTGCATTTGCAGAAATCGCTATAATCGTTAATCCAAATAGTATAGATCTTAATTTCATTCTTCTTCCTTGGTGTGAAATAAGTTAGGATTATATCCTAAGAGTTATGAAAAGTTAGGAAAACTTCCTACGCAACCTCTATAGCTTGTAAAATTTTATCAAACTCTTTTTGGATCAATTTAAAATCTTTTTTTAGTAGTTGATCTAAAGATATATCATTGGCTGATAAATTCAGTATAGGAGCAGATTCTAACCCATCCTTTGAATTTCCTTTCTGAACTGACATATAAAGTGTCTCTACAATTTCTATAAATAATTCTCTTTTTTCTTCGGCAGTCTTGTCCACATGAGCAGAATACAATCTAAACAACATTGTGTGTAAATATGCTTCGACTTTTTGATCTCTCTCTAAATGATCCATATCAATTTGTATCATTGGATTA
>JALWKQ010000198.1 GCA_027081395.1 Sulfurovum sp.
TCTCTATATCATCCCCTACCATCAGCACTTCGTGTGCCTGCAGCCCCATCGAGGCGACTGCGAGATGGAAAAAGGTCTGTGAGGGTTTGCCGATGATGCGTGCCTCCTTGCCGGAGGCGTACTCGAGTGCGCTGATGAAGCCGCCCGCATCCATCGAGAGCTTGCCGTCTTCGTCCTTGAAGTATCTGTTTTTTGCCGCGGCGATGAGCGATGCCCCCTCCATCAGTGCCCTAAAGGCTGCGTTGAGATGCGGATAGTCGAAGTTGGTATGGGCATCCCCTACCACTACAAAATCAGGCTTCCCGGATGCAAGCTCGGCAAAGTAGCTCATCGGTCATCACGGGCAGCACTGTAGCCCCTTGGGCACGGACAAAATCGCGTGTCACATCCAAAGCGGTAAAAAGTTCCTCTTTGGCAATAGCAAAGCCAAAGCCCTTGAGCTTCTCGAGGATTGTTTCGGGTAGTGTCCGGGTGGTATTGGTGACAAAGCGCATCGGGTAACGGGCATGGAGCTTCTCAATCGTCTCAGGTGCGCCTTCTATAGCACGCTCACCCACATAGAGCACACCCCCGATGTCAAACAGCAATCCTTTGATCGGTTTCATAAGGTACCTCCTTTTTTGGTATCAAAAAGATATAAAAGTGTATCATTTCTATTATACTGCAAAAATGCAACCTAAGGTACTTGACCCTTACAGCATTTTTGTGCTATAACTTATAAATAAGATAAAAATTGTATCAATTACACTATTTTCACAAAAAGGAAACCAAGATGGCACAAGAAGAGATAGACAAAGCCGTCTCCGGCGAGTATACGCTCGGCTTCGAGATCGATGTCGAAACCGATGTCGTACCGCCGGGGCTCAATGACGATGTGATCCGATTCATCTCCAAGAAAAAAGAGGAGCCCGAATGGATGACAGAGCTCAGACTCAAAGCCTACCACAAGTGGCTCAAGATGGAAGAGCCGCACTGGGCACACCTCCACTACGATCCGATCGACTACAACTCCATCTCCTACTATGCCGCACCCAAGACGGGAGGCCCTGAGAGTCTCGACGAGGTCGACCCCAAGATCCTCGCTGCGTATGAGAAGCTGGGTATCTCCCTCGAGGAGCAGAAGCAGCTTGCAGGCGTGAAAGTCGCCGTTGACGCAGTCGTAGACTCCGTCTCTGTCAAAACGACCTACCAGGAAGAGCTGCAGAAGCACGGTGTCATCTTCTGCTCTATCTCCGAGGCGATCCGTGACTATCCCGAACTGATCCAGAAGTATATGTTCTCCGTCGTCCCGATGACGGACAACTTCTTTGCCGCGCTCAACTCTGCGGTCTTTACCGACGGGACATTCGTCTATATCCCCAAAGGGGTGCGCTGTCCGATGGAGCTGAGTACCTACTTCCGTATCAATGCGCTCAATACAGGACAGTTTGAGCGTACCCTTATCGTCGCGGATGAAGGCAGCTACGTCAGCTACAACGAAGGCTGCTCCGCTCCGATGCGTGACGAGAACCAGCTGCACGCTGCGGTCGTAGAGCTCGTCGCAATGAAAGATGCCGAGATCAAATACTCCACGATCCAAAACTGGTATCCCGGAGATGAGAACGGCAAAGGGGGTATCTACAACTTCGTAACCAAGCGCGGTCTCTGCAAGGGAGACAACTCCAAGATCTCATGGACACAGGTCGAAACAGGGTCGGCGATCACCTGGAAATACCCAAGCTGTATCCTCAAGGGTGACAACAGTGTCGGTGAGTTCTACTCGGTCGCAGTCACTACCCTCGCCCAGCAGGCGGATACCGGTACCAAGATGATCCATCTGGGCAAAAACACCAGCTCGACGATCATCTCCAAAGGGATCAGCGCCATGAAGGGGCAAAATACCTACCGAGGACTGGTCAAGATCGGTGCCAGTGCCGAGGGAGCGAGAAACTACTCAGAGTGTGACTCCCTGCTTATCGGTGATCAGTGCGGGGCACACACCTTCCCCTATCTTGAGTCCAAGGATACCAAGGGGCAGATCGAGCATGAGGCGACCACCTCCAAGATCAGTGATGAGCAGCTCTTCTATCTCAGACAGCGCTGTATCAACGAAGAGGATGCGGTCAGTATGATCGTGCATGGATTCTGTAAAGAGGTATTTAGTCAGCTCCCTATGGAGTATGCGGTAGAAGCAAAAGCATTATTGGAATTAACATTAGAAGGAAGTGTAGGATGAGTAACAACAAGAACGAAAAAGTTTTAGAGATCAAAGATGTACATGCAAAGATAGGAAACAAAGAGATCCTCAAGGGGCTCAGTCTCGATCTCGAGCCGGGTAAGGTGCATGCGATCATGGGTCCCAACGGTGCGGGCAAGTCGACACTGAGCAAAACGATCGTAGGACACTACGATGTCGAAATGACCGGTGGTGATATCATCTACAAAGGCAAGAGCATCAAAGACTGGGAGCCTGAAGAGCGTGCGCTTGAGGGGATCTTCCTCAGTTTTCAACACCCTGTCGAGATCCCCGGTGTCAACAACGCCTACTTCCTGCGTACAGCAGTCAATGCCAAGCGCAAGCACGAAGGCAAAGAGGAGCTCAATGCCGCTGAGTTCCTCAGAGAGATGAAGAAGTACCTCGAACTGCTTGGTATGAAGTCGGATATGATCAGCCGTAGCCTCAACGAAGGCTTCTCAGGCGGAGAGAAAAAGCGTAACGAGATCTTGCAGATGATGATGCTCGAGCCCGATGTGATCATCCTCGATGAGATCGACTCGGGTCTGGATATCGATGCACTTAGAGCCGTGAGTGAGGGGATCAACCGCATGAAGGACGGCAAGCGCAGCTTCCTGGTCATCACCCACTACTCACGTATCCTCGACTATATCGAGCCTGACTATATCCATGTCCTCAAGGACGGCAAAGTGATCAAAACTGCAGGACCGGAGCTTGTAGCACAGCTCGAAGAGCACGGCTATGACGCCATAGAGGAATAAGGCCATGAGACTGACAATCAATAATCTCAAAAAGAAGTCCAAAGATGAAATAGCACAGATGCTGGGGCTGACGGATGATCTGCCCCCCAGCAAAGAGGCTGCACTTGAGCGACTCTCTACGCTTGGCATACCTACCAAGAAGAGCGAGGAGTATCGCTACTTCGATGTCGAAAGCCTTCTTGACAAGAGCTATGAGGTGCACATGCACGTTCCCAAAGAGCCCAAGATCGGCGAGAAGATCGTCATAGAGAACGGTATCATCATCGAGGTGCCCAAAGGGATGCGGGTCTACTATGATCAGTGTGATGCGCTGGATCTGACACACTACGATCCGATCTACTATCTGGGTCACCTCCTTGCACCGCACGTCATCAAGATAGATCTTGACGGGGATGCCGAAGTGGAGCTGGTACACCGCTACACCCACAGCGGTGCACTGCTGCCTTACCGCATCGTGCTCTTCAATCAGGAGAACCGGCATGCAACGGTCTATGAGACCTTTGAGACGGAAGAGATCTCTGATAGCCTCATCCTCTACGGCTATGATATGCATATCGCCAAAGACTCCACACTCAGACTGATCAAAACACAGAGTATGGATGAGAACCGCTATGCGATGATCTCTTCAAACCGTATCAAGGTCAATGACCATGCCAATGCGCTGATCAAGACCTTTGATCTCGGCGGAGACCAAGCACTGCAGCTTTTCAAAGTCGATCTGGGTACCTACAGCCATATCGATGCCGGACATCTGCTCTATCTCAACCATCAAGCCAAAAGAGGTACGGTCAGCAAGATCAACCATATCGGAGAGCATTCTACGTCACAGCAGGAAGCCAAAAATATCCTCGACGGCAATGCCCGCGGGATCTTCGATGCACTGATCAAAGTGGAGCACTCCGCCAAATGGACCAAAGCGCACCAGAACTCCAAAGCGATCCTGCTGCACGAAGATGCCTATATGGCAGCCAAACCGCAGCTTGAGATCTATATCGACGAGCTCGAGGCAAGCCACGGTGCCACCACAGGGCAGCTTGACAGAAAGCAGATATTCTATCTGCAAAGTCGCGGCATCAGCTATGTTGAGGCACGCAAGATGCTTGTGATCGCCTTCGCCAATACCCTCATAGAGACCGTCAAAGATACGCGCCACCAGGAGCGCATCCAAAAAGCGTTTGAAAAGGCGTTTTATACCGGACACAAAGAGCTAAAGAGATAGCCAAAAAGGATAGATAATGGAAAAGATCCAGGATGTTTTAAAGAGATACAAAGAGGATTTTGACCTCTTTGCAACCCCCAATGAGAAGATGGAGTATATCTTCGATCTTGGCAAAAAGCACAGCACACTGCCTGAAGAGGCGAAGAATGACGACACCTTTATCCACGGCTGTGCCTCCCCTGCCTGGCTGGTGGGCGAATGCAAGGACGGCAAGCTGATCCTCAAAGGTGAAGGTACCTCGGAGATGGCAAAAGGGATGCTGACACTGCTGCTGGATATCTTCAGCAACAAAGAGGTGGATGATATACTCAGTTTTGATCCACAGGAGTTGGGGCAACTGGGTATCGTAGAGCTCCTCTCACCCGTACGTCAGCAAAGCCTCGAGGCATTTATCCAAAAGGTCTATGCCTACGCAAAAGCATGCAAAGAGAAGGAAAATGGACAATGAAACTATCATATTTCAAAAACATAAATAAAAATTATGATAGTTTCTCTTGCCAAGGGCAAAGCTTCAGTGAGAGGAATTTTCAAGAAGCTTTGCTTTTTGAAAAGGAGATTATAATATGAAAGACCCTAACGACATTCAATATGACGATATCCCCTCTACCGCCGAAGAGATGGCAGCATGGGAAGCGAAGTTCGGTGCCGGTGCCAAGAGCGGGGATGCTGCCGCTACCGGCGGTGTCGATAGCCGCTTTGACGCTACCGAAGAGAAGTGCTTCAAGCCCGAAGGCGCTGAAGCGGATGAGGCGATGAAAGAGAAGGTGATCGAACAGCTCAAGCAGATCTATGACCCCGAACTCCCGGTCAATATCTACGATCTTGGACTCATCTACGATGTAGACTGCTGGAAAAATCCCAAAAGCAAGCTTGGCGAATGCAAGATCACGATGACACTTACCTCTGCGACATGCTCGATGAGTGAGATGATCGTCGACCTGGTACGCTCCATCCCTACCCGTATGGGCGGAGAGCTTGGATGTATCGATGTTGAACTTGTCTTTGATCCGCCGTGGAGTCAGGAGAAGATGAGCGACGAAGCGAAACTCGCGATGGGCTTTTTGTAGCCTCCTACTTACAGCACTTACATTTCTGTATCCATGAAACTCCATGCGATTATCATCGGCAAAGAGGCAAAAGCACCCCTTGGCTATGTCGATGAAGCGGAGGTAGTCGCTGACAAAGGCATCGTCGGTGACCGCTACTACTATGGATGCGGCACCTTCAACAAACCCCAGCTCTCCCAATCTGTCCGACAGATCTCCCTTATAGACTTTGACACCCTCGCAATATGCAATGAGCGCATTGAAGGTAATCTTGACTTTCTTGACCTGCGCAGAAACCTCGTTGTCAAGGGTGGGGATATTGCAGCACTTGAAAAACGTACTTTTGCTATCGGCGATGCGCAATTTAGGATCCTCCGCAGCTGTCCGCCCTGCCGCTACCTCTCCAGACTCCTCGATGCCGATATGATGCAGGGACTCAAATATATCGGTGGATACCGTGCCCAGATACTCCAAAGCGGTACGATACGTGTCGGGGATCAAATAGTTTTGCTATAATTCCACATCATAAAGTATTCAAGGCAGTTTCGTGCAAACGACAAAAACACAAAAATTTATCCTCAAACTCTTTCCTGAGATCATGGTCAAGGGCAGCAGTGCCAAAAAGCAGATGGTACAGCAGCTCTACAGCAACCTGCAGGTACTGATGGGGATGATCGACACTGATATCGCAATCAAAAAGTTCTCGGACAAGATAGAGATCGTAGCACCCGTCACACAGGTCGATGCCGTCAGAGAGACGCTGCGCAACACACCGGGTATCGAACAGATCCTCGAAGCGCTACAGTTTGACAAGATGGAGAGTCTCGATCAGATCAAAGCCAAAGTCGCCGAGATCGTCGCACCAATGGTTGCGGGCAAACGCTTCGTCGTACGAGCCAAACGTACAGGCAGCCACCCCTTCAACTCCTCCGAGATCGAGCGAGTGGTGGGTGGCTACACCCTTGCGCATACCGATGCCGCCGGAGTCGATCTGCACCATCCTGATGTGACAGTGCGTATTGAGCTTGTCAACAACCAGCTCAATATCATCACCGAGAAGTATCCGGGTCTTGGCGGATTTCCCATAGGAACACAGGGGGATATCCTCTCCTTGATGTCTGGAGGATTTGACTCGACGATCGCATCCTACCTGACGATGAAGCGCGGTATCAAGACCCACTTTGTCTTCTTCAACCTTGGCGGCGCGGCACATGAGATCGGGGTCAAACAGGTCGCGCTCTATCTCTGGAACAAATTTGGGGCTTCGCACCGTGTGAAGTTTGTCACCATACCCTTCGATGAAGTGATCGAAGAGATCTTCCGCTCTACTGCCGAGACCTATATGGGGGTGACGCTCAAGCGGCTGATGCTGATGGCTTCCGAGAAGATCGCTGATGAGATGGGGATCGATGCGCTCGTCACCGGAGAGAGTGTCGCACAGGTCAGCTCCCAGACCCTGCGCAATCTTGCACTCATCGACCAGGCGACCGCCAAACTTGTCCTGCGTCCGCTGGCTACCATGAACAAACCGGATATCATCGCTATAGCACAGCAGATCGGTACCAAGCACTTCGCGGAGAATATGCCGGAGTATTGCGGTGTGATCTCCAAAAACCCTATCACACACGGATCATTCAAACGTATGGAGAAAGAGGCGAAGCGTTTTGACTACAGTGTACTCGACAAAGCGGTGGAGCATGCCAAAAGTATCTATGTCGATGAGATTATCGATGACATCACGCAAGCCGCACCTGTAGAGATCGTCAAAGAGCTTCATGAAAACAGTGTCGTGATCGATATACGTCCTGAAGAGAGTTGTATAGAGGTGGAGGGGGAAGTGCTCAAGATACCATTTCACAAACTAAAAACAGCGTTCAAAACACTGCCCAGGGACAAGGAGTACCTCCTCTACTGCGAAAAAGGCATCATGAGCCAGCTGCATGCGCAGTATCTCAGAGATACCGACGTATCAGCCGATGTCAAGGTCTATAGACCTTGATAGTTAGCTGCGGTTTGCAGCTTCACAAAATTTCTTCTCTTTTGCGACATAGGTTGCCAGAGTCTTCTGCGCATACTCATCGTGACGCATCGTCTCTTTGTACTTCTCTGCTTTCATCGTAAAGACCTTGCAGAGTCTTGCCGCTTCCTCTTTCTGTGCTTTTTCAGCTTCTGCCTGATCTGTATTGAAAAATCCGCTAAATGCAAATGTGCTTACCAAAGCGAGTAACATCATCTTTTTCATCAATATATCCTTTTTTATTATTTAATTTCAACTGTTTAGTTGAATATGAGTGCTTATTCATTAGCTTTAATTATAACAATTATAACTTAAATATAAATTAATTAAGATTATCTAATTGATAAAAAATACTGATTTTGTATAAAATTGTTCCTTTTCCCGTCATTGGGACAAATTTTCTCTTATTTCACCAAAAGCCTATCTTTTTGCCAAAAAACGTGCTATACTTCCGAACTTTTCTGCAAGAGAGTATCAAACTCCTTACCGAATACACAAGATGTATTCCTCTATATCGCGAAATGATCGTGAAACAAAAAGTTTGGTATCAGTTGCATAAAACAGGGTTTTACGCCTCTTAGTACCATAAGAAGCTTTTTCTTTAATATCAAGACAACTACAACACCGCATAACAACCGACAACGATATGTCAGGGCAATCACTATGCCTTGTCCTATATACAACATAATAAACACATAAACACAGGAAATAAACAGTGGAAACAAACACAACAAATACAACAGAAACAAACAACATAAAATTTACAGACTTCGATCTGAAACCGGAAATCCAGGCAGCTGTACAGGAAGCAGGATTCGTCGAGCCAAGTCCCGTCCAGAAAGAGGCGATCCCCCTGATCTTAGAGGGCAACGATGTGATCGCACAGGCACAGACAGGTACAGGGAAGACCGCAGCCTTTGGTCTGCCTATCATGAGCATGATGGAGGGCAACGGCGAAGTAGAAGGTCTCGTGATCGTCCCTACCCGTGAGCTTGCGATGCAGGTGAGTGACGAGCTCTTCCGTTTCGGTAAAAATGCCGGACTCAAGACAGCTACCGTCTATGGCGGTACACCATACGGCAAACAGATCGACAGGATCAAACAGGCATCTATCGTCGTAGCGACCCCCGGCCGTTTGCAGGATCTGCTAAAGAGCGGCAAGATCAAGATCAATCCCAAGTTTGTCGTACTCGATGAGGCCGATGAGATGCTTGATATGGGCTTCCTCGATGAGATCAAAAATATCTTTACCTATCTGCCCAAAGAGCGTCAGACACTGATGTTCTCCGCGACGATGCCGCCGGCTATCAGAAAGCTTGCCGAAGATATCCTCAAGGATCCAAAGAGAGTCTCTATCACCAAAAAAGAGAGCACCAATACATCAATCCAGCAGTATTACTATGTGGTACCCGAATATGAGAAAGATGATGCTCTCATCCGTCTGATCGACTACAAAAACCCTACCAAAAGCATCGTTTTCTGTAGAACGAAAAAGGATGTCGACAGACTCGCAAGCCATATGACCGCACAAGGCTTCAAGGTCTCATCTCTGCATGGTGACATGGAACAGAAACAGAGAGAGACGACGATCAAAGGCTTCAAAAAGCCTCACGGTATAGAGATGCTCATTGCTACAGATGTCGCAGCACGCGGGCTCGATGTCAATGATGTCACCCATGTCTTCAACTACGCGCTGCCATTTGATTCAGAGTCCTATGTACACCGTATCGGACGTACGGGACGTGGAGGCAAGACAGGCGAGGCGATCACGCTGGTCAGCCCCAATGAACTCCGTACCATCAAACGTATCGAGAAAGATGTCGGTACAAAAATGATCAGCGACGTGATCCCTACCCGTATCGAAGTACAGAACAGCCGTGCTGATGAGCTTATCAACAAGATCGCCAACACCAAAATCACCCCGGAGGCAATCGAACTGGTCAAGACACTGCAGCATGACCTTGATATCGTCACGATCGCACATCTGCTCGCAAGCATGATCCAGAGTGACAATGCCGTCAAAGGTAAGGACAATATCGGTCTGGGACTCGAAGAGATAGAACGCCTTATCGAAAGAGCGATGCAAAACAGAGGTAACGACAGAGGACGTGGTGGACCAAGAAGACGCAACGGCGGACGTAGCAACAACCGTAATCGCAGCAGCTACGGCGGCAACCGCGGACGTGGACGTGACAGCAGAAACGGCGGACAGGGCAGTAAACGTTCATAGACCTTATCATATCAGGCTCCTAATTCATAAAGGATATTTATTATCTATTAAGAATTATTTTGATATACTTACTTATCAAAATTAAAAGGAGAATTTATGAAAATTCAAGGTTTACTTACACTCTCACTGATCGGAACTGCCCTGCTCTTTGCAGAGGCACCCCAAAGTACAGATCTAATCAGCAAAGCCCAAAAAGCCGGGCTAAAAGCGATCCCACAAAACAAAAAAGAGCTCTACAATGTGATCGACCCCAAGGGGATGATCACAGACAAACGCGTGGAGCTGGGTAAAAAGCTCTACTTTGAGCCGAGACTCTCAAAAAGCGGTATCATCTCATGTAACACCTGTCACAACCTTGGATTGGGCGGTACGGACGGCGTACCTGCTGCGATCGGTCACAACTGGACAGCCAACCCTCACCACCTGAACTCTCCTACAGTATACAACGCTGTCTTTAACAGCAAGCAGTTCTGGGATGGACGCAGTCCCGATCTCGAAGACCAGGCGAAAGGTCCTATGCAAGCAGCTCCTGAGATGGCTTCACCAAGTACACTGGTCGTAGAGCGTGTACAATCTATGCCCGAATATGTGGCGGCATTCAAAGATGCCTATAATGAGAAGGTCAAAGTCGATTTTGATACGATCACCAAAACCATCGGGGTCTTCGAGCGTACATTGGTTACGCCGTCACGCTTCGATGACTTCATGAGCGGACACAGCAATGCACTCACAGATGCGGAGAAAGAGGGGCTCAATACCTTCATCGATATGGGCTGTGCAAGCTGTCACAACGGTATCGGACTGGGTGGCGGTATGCAGCCCTTCCCACTGGTAGGCAAGTACAAGTATGCAGATATCGGTGACTTCAAAGGTGACAAGAACGGTATGGTCAAGGTACCGACACTGCGTAACATCACCGAGACAGCTCCCTACTTCCACAACGGTGCGATCTGGAGCCTCAAAGAGGCAGTACAGGAGATGGGTAGAACACAGCTTGGCAAGGAAATCTCAGATACAGATACCGCCAAGATCGTGACATTCCTCAAAGCACTCAAAGGCAAGAAGCCTGTTATCACTTACCCTCAGTTCCCAGAGAGTACAGAGAAAACACCAAAGCCAGACACCAATTAAGACACCTCCGGACAAGACACCTTGTCCGGCATCAATCCTCCTTCATCTCTTTTTTGTTATGATGCACTAAAAAAGGCATCTATTCCATGAAAAACCACTATTTTTTCTCACAACCCCATCAGCCGTTCTTTCTACTTGGCTTTCTCAATGCTATTGTCGCTATGGTACTTTTCGCACTGGGCTACAAAGGCAGCCTTCCCATGGTCATCTCACCGCTGCTTTTTCATGCCTATAGTCTCATATTTCTGCTTTTCACCCCTGCCTTTCTGGCATTTTTGTTCACGACTTTTCCGCGCTTCTCATCTACCGCACCTATAGAGCGAAGAAGCTATCTATTGGTCTTCGGGCTCTTTGCGGCTGGCTCGCTGCTCTTCATGGTGGGGGCACTCTGGAGCAAAGTGCTGCTCTACCTTGCGATGGGAGGGCTCTTTGCCGGACATCTGCGGGCCATACTGATCCTCTGGCATATCTACCGTATCTCCCCTATGCCCGACAAGCATGACCAGCAGTGGATACTCACGGGGATGGTAGCCGGTCTCATCGCACATGCACTTTTCATCCTCTCTTTTCTCTTCCCGCTGCTGCAGACCCTGGCGGTACAGACGGCGATCTATCTCTATCTCTTTCTGGTTGCCTTCTCTGTCGCACAGAGGATGGTACCCTTATTCTCCCACTGCATGATAGAGAAAAATATGCACTTTTTACGCAACATTTTTGTACTCCTGCTGCTGCATGTCATCCTCGAGACACTCCATGCACACTTAAGTTTCATCGCAGACGCGATACTCGTCTATCTCACAGCCAAAGAGATCTTCCGGTGGCAACTCCCCTTCCCCAATCCCAACCCCCTGCTCTGGATCCTCCATCTGGCACTCTACTGGGTACCCGCCGCCTTTCTCTTCGCAGCGATGAGCAATCTCACTGCGCTGATCAACGGTACCGAGTTTCTCTTTCTTGATCTGCACATTTTGGTACTGGGCTTCGTCTTTACGATCCTCATCGGATTTGGCACCCGTGTAACACTGGGGCACTCTGGCAACCGTATGGAAGCGACGATGTGGGAGAAAGTCCTCTTCAACTGGACACAGGTCGTAGTGGTGATGCGCCTGCTTACCTCTATGGTCGCGGCATGGGGCTGGGACTTTATGCTGCTTTTTGATCTCTCTGTGACTGTATGGATCATCATGTTTGTTCTCTGGGGGATACGCTTCTTCTCTGTACTGATCTATGGGAAAAAACTGCGATAATTTGGTATAATCATCCTATGAAAAAGATACTACTCTCTGCACTTCTTTCCACCATGCTATTTGCTGCAACCGCCGAACAGGTCGAGCAGTATCTCAACGTCTCCAATGCCGAAGAGGAGCTGATCCAAATGGAAGCGGCATTCGCTTCGATGCAAAACAGCTTCAAACAGCGTGACACCAATGCTACTGAAGATAAGACCTACGATACCCAGCTTCTCTCAATCCGCTTTAGAGAGTACCTCCAAAAGGCACTTAGTGAAGATGAGATGAACGAAGTACTTGAGAACTACAAAAACATGGTACTGCTGCAGTTCGTCTCTGCGACAAGCTCCCAGGAGTATGATCCCAAAGCAGTCGATGCCTATGTAGAGAAGCTCGAGAGTGATCCCGAAGCCCAAAACCGCATAGAGCTCATCAACAAAATCAGCAATGCCCTCTACAAAAAAGAGACCATGTCGATCCTCTTTGACGATCTGATGAAACCACTGATGCAAAACGGCATCGGCGGAGAGAAGGTCGATGATGCTTTCCTCAAGCAGAGCCGAGATAACTATATCAAAATGATGCAGGAGGCTTCCCGCCGGGAGACACTCTATGCTGCCAGAGACTTCAATGACGAAGAGCTTGAAGAGCTGCTCAAGATCGCACAGAGTCCCGCGACAGACCACGAAGCCAAAGCGGTCTTCGGTGCGACTGCCTATGCACTCAAAGAGTTCTTCGCCTCCCTTGCCAGCCGCTTCGATGTGGGCAAACATCAGATGCATGCGCCATCCGAGTCCAACACCAGCCGCTAAGATGCCGCCTATCTATATCACCGACCTTGATCATACCTTTTTGCGTTCGGATCTGAGCATCAGCCCCTACAGTATCGAGACCTGGAACAACAAAGCCCAAAATGCCCTGATGGGGGTGGCGACCGCACGCAGCTTCACCAAGTCGCAGGAGCTGCTCTCACAGCTGCATATCAATGCCCCGCTGATCCTCCTTGACGGCTCGATCATCGTCACTCCTGAGCGTACCCTGATCGACCTCAAGACCCTTGACAAGGAGACCGGAGATGCCATCGTCGACATAGGAAGCAGACATGACATCGATCCTTTTATCATCGGTATTAAGGACAGCAATATCAATGAAGCCTTTCTCTACCCGCGCAAACTCAACGACTATCAGCGTGAAGTACTCAAAGGCTACAAAGACGATCCACGTATGCAGTTCAACCCGCACAACCGTACCATGGAGCAAAACCTCAAGATCGTCTACTTTGGCTACGAGGAGCAGCTGCGCCCACTCTACGATGAGATCACCGCCACCTTCGGCAAAGTAGTCGAAGCTAAGCTCTCACCGGAGAAATACGGCGGCGGCTGGTTCCTCACCATCCTCCACCCCGAAGGCGACAAAGCCCACGCACTCGCCAAAGTCACCGAATACCTCGGACGAGACCCCGAGGATGTTACAGTCTTTGGCGACTCGGTCAACGACATAGGGATGTTCCGCCTTGCCGGCACCTCTGTCGCAGTAGCCAATGCACTCGATGAAGTGAAGGCTGTGGCGGATGTGGTACTACCGCACTCTAATGATGAGGATGGGGTGGCACACTACCTCAATACCGATTCATAAGCTCCGCATTTAACTGCTCAAGCCTCTCAGGTGTCCCAATATCGAGCCACTCTCCCTCGTAGAGTTCGCCCGTCACCTTCCCCTCTTTCATCGCCGCACGCAGCAGAGGTGCCAAGGGTGCTTTGCCATAATCTACACCCTTAAAGAGCTTGGGAGAGTAGTAGCCTATACCCGAAAAGGTGTATTGGGGGGTGTCTATCACACGGTTGCCGTCAAGCGCAAAGTCTCCATCGGGATTGTGAGGAGGGTTGGGGACGAGGATGAGATGGGCGAGGATGCCCTCTGAGAGTTGTTTGTGGGGATCGTAGGGGTAGTCTGTCCAGATGTCACCGTTGAGTACCAAAAAGGGATCGCTATCCTCAAGCAGAGGCAATGCCTTGACGATACCGCCAAGGGTCTCCAGACCACCCTCTTCTTGCTCATCGGAGTAGCTAATCTTCACTCCCCAGTGCAAGCCGTCACCAAGAGCCTTGGGGATATGCCAGCCAAGATGCGCGATATTGATAACAATCTCATCAAACCCTTCATGCGCCAATCTCTCGATATGCCAGACGATCAAAGATATCCCGCCCACTTTGAGCAGCGGCTTGGGGGTATGGTCTGTCAACGGACGCATCCGCGTCCCAAGCCCCGCAGCAAGGATCATCGCTTTCATAATCGGCTATCCTTCCAACTTCTCTTTGACCAGATCGTTGACCACCTTCGGATTTGCCTTGCCGAGCGTAGCTTTGAGCACCTGTCCGACGAAGAAGCCAAAGAGTTTCTTGTTGCCCTCTTTGTATTTTTGGAAGTTGTCCGGATTGTTGGCGATTACCTCTTCGATGATAGGCGCTATCTTGGCAGGATCACTGATCTGTTCCAAGCCCTTCTCTTCGACGATCGCTTTTGGACTTTTGCCGCTGCTGAGCATCTCCTCGAAGACATCTTTGGCGATCTTCGAAGAGATCGTCTCCTCTTCTACCATGGACGCCAGCTCGGCGATCGCTTCAGGTGTAACATTCGAGGCATCCTCCGGATGCTCTTTGAGCGCTCTTGCTACATCGTTGACGATGATATTGGCAGCAGTTACCGCTGCATCGACAGAGTTGAGCGTCTGCTCAAAAAAGGCTGAGAGCTTCGGATCTCTTGCCAATATATTGGCAACCTGCGGTTTGAGACCATAGGTCTCGGTATAGTGTGCAAAGCGTTTCTCCTCAGCTTCGCTCAAAGCAGCGAGCTCGCCTTCGTGTTTCCCTTTTTGCGCTGTTTTGCTTTTCTCTTTTTTCTCCTGCGTGGCGGCAGGTTTTTTGGGCGCTTGCTTTTGTGCTGTGTTCTTTTTCGCCCAGGAGTCTTTGAGAGAGACGATCTTGTTAAAAACCGGAGCATCATCTGTGTAGTCTACAGGGTCGGCATAGAAGTAGCCTTCACGTTCAAACTGGTAGCGCTCATCTGGCTTTTCGGTGATCACAGAGGGTTCGATCAGCGCATCCTTGATAATCTTGAGCGAGTCAGGGTTAATATCCTCAATGCCTTGTGGAGACTCTACTTTGAAGAGTCTGTCATAGAGTCTTAGCTCGACTCTTTTGGCGCTTGATGCTTCGACCCACTGTATCGCACTCTTGACCTTGATACCACTGGTATCTTCTCCACTTTTGGAGTCGGGGTGATACTCCGCTTTGATCTCGATGATCTTGCCACTGCTGTCTTTGATCACCTCTTTGCAGGTGATGATATAGGCATACTTGAGGCGTACTGGCTGCTCGGGAGTGAGACGGTAGTAGCCCTTGGGAGGGTTTTCTGAGAAATCCTCTCGGTTGATATAGATCTCTTTGGAGAAAGGAAGCTTCCTGCTGCCCTCTTTGGGGACATCGTGCGGATAGTAGGAGGCGTCGATCTCCTCACTGCCCTCATAGTTGACGATCGTCACTTTGAGTGGATCGGTCACACACATCACACGCGGGACTTTGGGGTTAAGATCATCACGGATACAGTGCTCCAGCTGCGCCACATCCACCACCGAGTTCGCCTTGGCGATGCCTATCTCGTCACAAAAGTTGAGGATCGACTCGGGGGTATAACCTCTGCGCTTGTAGCCTGCGATAGTAGGCATACGCGGATCATCCCAGCCACTGATGACCTCTTGTTCTACCAGTTCGAGCAGTTTTCTTTTGCTCATGACAGTATAGCTGATGTTGAGCCTAGCAAACTCATACTGATAGGGACGTGGAGGCTTGAGACCCAGTGTATCGATCACCCAGTCGTAGATATCGCGGTTGTTCTCAAACTCCAGTGTACACAGCGAGTGCGTCACCCCCTCGATATAGTCCGAGAGACAGTGGGCGAAGTCATACATCGGATAGATCGCCCACTTATCCCCTGCTCTGTAGTGGTGCGCATGGCGGATACGATAAAGCAGCGGATCACGCATCTTCATATTGGGTGATGCCATATCGATCTTGGCCCTGAGCACATGCTCCCCCTCTGCGAACTCACCCTTTCTCATCCGCTCGAAGAGATCGAGATTCTCCTCGACGCTTCTATTGGCATACTCGCTTCGCTTGCCCGAGGTGGTCACGGTGCCGCGGTATTCACGCATCGTCTCTTCATCAAGACTGTCTACATAGGCTTTACCCATCTTGATAAGCTCTATCGCATAGTCATAGAGTCTCTCAAAATAGTCAGATGTATACCGCACATCCCCGTCCCACTCAAAGCCCAGCCACTCGACAGCATCCTTGATCGCTTCGACATAGCGGGGATCTTCGGTGGTGGGGTTGGTATCATCCATTCTGAGGTTACATCTGCCCTCATAGTCTTTGGCGATGCCAAAGTTGATCGAGATCGATTTGGCATGTCCGATATGGGGGAAGCCGTTGGGCTCAGGCGGGAAACGTGTGACAACCTCGCTGTACTTTCCTGACTTCAAGTCCTCTTCGACGATCCTACGTAAAAAATCTTTTTTCTTGCCCATGCCTAAACCTTTGTAGTGATACTTCTGTAAGGGGTGTATTTTAGCCAAATAGTGCTTATGCTGTGCTATTTAATATTATCTAATATATTAAGCAGTGGGCGTGTCTCCTCGTATTTGGACGCAACCTCTCTAAGATAGTGCAGTGTCTGTGGGATATCGTCGAGATAGCCCTCCTTGCCGTCACGGAGTGCAAGACGCGCAAAGATACCCAGTATCTTGATGTGACGCTGCATCCCTGTAAAGTCAAACCACTTCATAAAGGTCTCATCATCCGCTTCTATACCGCGGATATCCCGAAAATGAAGTGCCAACCGCTCTACCTCGGAGGGGTCAAGAGAGACATAGACATCTCTCAGCAGCGAGACTAGATCGTATGTCAATGCCCCTGCCCTCGCATCCTGAAAGTCGATCGCCACGAGATTGTCCGAACAGTCAAACATCAGGTTGCGCGCATGGAAATCCCGGTGTACAAAAAGTCCTTGCGGCTGCTCCAATACTACATCGGCGATCGCCAAAAAGCAGGCTTCAAGTGTCGCCTCCTCTTCTTTGGTAGGTCTCTGTTTGAGGTATCCCTGAAGATACCACTGGGGCATCAAGCGCATCTCTTCTATCAAAAACGCTCGATCATACTCTGGTAGTCCTGTGGTATCGCACTCCTGCATTCTTGCGATCATCTCAATGGCTTTGGGATAGTAGTAGCTGCCCTCTTTGGCTATCGTATCGATGAGATGACGGCTGCCGAGATCCTCCATGAAGATGAAGCCCTCCTTGGCATCAAAAGCATTGATCTTGGGAGTACGTACTCCTGCTTCATAGAGACGATGCGCGATATCGACAAAGGGGGCGACACTATCACGCTGCGCGGAAGCATCCATCACGATCCCTTTGTGAAAGCTGTCTGATACCCGGTAATATTTACGAAAGCTTGCATCGCCTGTGAGTGGCTGCAACGCCCCTTCGATCCCGTAGCGTTCAAGCCACGCTAATAGTTTTTCATTCATAGATTCCGCCTAATAGTGTATTGTCTGATGCGCCTGTGACATCCTTGAGGTTGACCGGCTCCTTGTGCAGACGCTTGTACGCCAGCCACGCAAAGCACATCGCCTCGATCTGGTCAGCATGCTTGGCGATGCCCACTTCGACACCCGGCATCAACGCCTTGAGACGCTCGACAAGGAAGCCATTCTTCGCTCCACCGCCGCAGAGGATGGCTACATCGCTGCCCGATTTTAACACCTCATTGCTAATACTCAGCGCTGTCAGCTCAAGCAGGGTACGCTGCACATCCTCGGGAGGAAGTGAAGAGTGAAGAGTGAAGAGTGAAGAGTTGTTGTTTGCATTGCTGTGCAATGCTTCTCTCTGAGCGCTGAACGCTGAACGCTGAACACTCTCAACCCACCCCAGGTTAAACTTCTCACGCCCGGTACTCTTGGGATAAGGCTTCGCAAAATACGCATCCGCCATCATCGCATCAAGCAGTTTGTAATCTACCCTGCCCGAACGCGCCCATGCGCCGTCTTTGTCATAAGGAGTGTTTTGATGCTGCCCTATCCATGCATCCATCAGTACATTTCCCGGTCCCGTATCGTAGCCGATAAGTTTCTCGCCAAGCAGTGTGATATTTGCCATACCTCCGATGTTGACCACTGCAAGCCGCTCTTTAATATTTCCAAATATAAATTTATGGAATGCCGGTGCAAAGGGGGCTCCCTGCCCGCCCAGTGCCATGTCTTTGCGCCTGAAGTCTGCCACGACAGGGATGCCGGTACGCGCAGTGACGATACTCGGATCACCAAGCTGCATCGTGAAGGGATACTCACCTTGCGGCGCATGCCAAAGCGTCTGCCCATGTGAGCCGATGGCACGGATCTCCCCCGCATCGTACTGAGACGCCTCCAGCAGTGCCGCTACCGCCTCGGCAAAGAGCAGCCCCAAGCGGTGATCCGTCGCACCAACTTGCTCAAGCGTCGTCTCTCCATCGATCATCGCGATGATCTCATCCTTTAGCTCTACAGGCATAGGATAGCTGATCTCATACACAAGCTCACAACTTTGCGCATCTATCTCACACAACACCACATCCACCCCATCAAGCGAGGTGCCTGACATGATGCCGATGTATTTTTCTTTGCCTGAGTATGCCATGATCGTGATCTTCTTTTTAAAATGATTATACTGACTAAAGCTTTACTAAAACAAATGCTATATAATACAACACTATATGAACAAAAGGAGCATTATGAAAAAAATATCATTGCTGTTGACTCTGACACTCCTATGTTTGTATGGCTGTGGTGAACAAAAGCCTACAATAGTGAAAGCCACAAACACAACTACTCAGTACAAAAACGACAGTATCACGCCCTATGCCTACCAAAAGATGCTCAAAACAGGGATGGATGTCGACTGGGTCAAGACCAAAGAGGGGCGCTACTGGGCGCAGTATTGGCACGATAGAGGTGTGAATGTGCCACAGCTTTTTAAAAATAGAGGACTTTCGCATGTACGTATCCGTATCAAAGAGGATATTCTCAGTGATGCCATCTCCAAAGATACCGGCAAAACACTGATGCAAGAGCTCAAAGCTGTCATCGATGATGCACTCAAAGCAGATCTTATCCCCGTCATCGCCTATCAGGCAAAGGAGTTCAAGGATCATCCTGATAACGATGCCACACTTAACCATGTAGTCGCCTGGTGGCAAAAAGTCGCCAAAGAGTTCAAAGGTAAATCACACAAGATCGCTTACGACATCGTCATCGAGACCACAGGAAAGGTCAAAAAGAGAGACGACAGACTCAATCTGCTCTATGCCAAAGCAACCAAAGCGATCCATGATATCGACCCCAAACGCATCGTGATCCTCGCAGCCAACAAGATCTCAAACCCTTATAAGCTCAAAGACCTTCAGATACCCAAACCCGATGACTACGTCATGGCAGAGTGGCACTTCTATGCAGCAGGACCGCACAAAAACCATCCGACAAAACGCTGGACGACAGGCACACCAGAAGAGAAAAAGCTCATCACAGACAGGGTCGCAGCAGCAGTAGAGTGGAGCCGCGAACACCATATCCCTACATGGGTAGGCGCCTGGATGGCAAACAACTACAACAAGGCAGGCAACAAAAATGCCACACGCTACGATGGAGCTCCCGCAGGCGGCGAGTACAGCATCGAAGAGCAGCAAAAACTGGCAAGATTTATCAGCCGCACCCTACAGAAAAACGGTATCCCCTACGCAGTAAACTCAGACACCAAGTTCTTTGACAGAAAAACAAACAGATGGTACGAGTCTATGAAGCCAGTGCTTGATGCGATGATACGGAGGTATGCGTAGATGTTTGGCTTGTCCAAACCTAACGCTTTCCAATGCGCAGTACCAAGAGTACCAATCTCTCATTTTTGACCTCAAAAATCGCTCTGATCTTACGCGCTATCACAAAGCGATAATGTTTATAGTCCGTGCCTTTTAGCTCTGTGACCTTTTTGCTCTCTTTGAGTATATCGAAGTTTTCGGCAAGGTAGTGCAGCTTTTTGGCAATAAGCTGCTGCTCGGCATGGTTGAAATCTTTGAGATTTTTAACAGCGATATCGGTAAGTTCGAGTTTGTACATTAGTTGATGCCAAGTTGCTCAAATACTTCATCGGCATCATGCACCCCAACTTTGCCACTCTCCACATCTTCCGAGATCTTTTGTGCGATGATGCTGTCAGTATGGTCAAAATAGAAATCAAGCGCACGCTCCACCAGCTCTTTTTGGCTGATATGCAGTGTCTCAGAGACCGCTTCGAGTTCAGCGGCGATATTGCTGTCAAAAGAGATGAGTTTTTTGACTGTTGACATGGTATATCCTTTTACATATCTTATTGGATATTATAATGGATATACTCCTAAATGTCAATAACCATCTTGAATTGAAGTTATCATTTAGGAAATAGATGAGAATACGAAAATCCCTTAATCCTTAACCCTCAATCCTGCTTCCTTACTTTTCCCCACCATCATCACCCCAAACGCCACAAGTGTTCCGATGACAATCTGCCATGCAAAGCCGAGCTTAATACCAAGCAGGCCGCCCAGCACATAGGGCTGCAGCAGCAACACTGTCACAAAGCCGCCGATAAGTGCCCAGAGTACGGTGCGTGCATTGCCGCGACGGGTGAAGATCGCTGCGGCGTAGACGCCAAGCAGTCCGGTGTAGGCAAACGCCATCACGCCAAGTGCGAAGCTCAGCAGCGGCAGGTCAGTGGCGTGCTGCCAGTAGTAGCTAAGCATCGCCATAAGTGAGAGTGCCACAGCAAAGAACAGTACAGCAAGACGTCCGGCTTTGATATAGTGCTTCTCATCGGTGATACCCTGCTTCTGCTTCCATGGGCGGTAGAGGTCTTCTACGGCGACTGATGCCATCGCGGAGAGTACGGAGTTGGAGCTGCTCAGTGCCGCTGCGACCGCACCTACTGTGACCAGTCCCCGCAAGCCCTCAGGCATCTCATGGAGGATATAGTACATAAAGATCGTGATCTTCTCTCCGTCAAACTTTTGTTCTACGGATGTATGAAGATTGGAGAGTTCGGGGTGATGATAAAAGAGATAGAGCAGCAGCCCGATCAGCAAAAAAAGCAACGCTACAGGGATCGTCAGGTAGATACTCATCATCATCGAGCGTTGCGCCTCTTTGGCGCTCTTGCAAGTGAGTGCGCGCTGGGTCATATCCTGATCGAGTCCGTAGGCTGCGATATTGAGAAGCAGCCAGCCGCTCAGCAGTGCCCAGATACTAAACCCTCCATCAAGCGATGTGTCTATAAGTCTGAGTTTGCCTTCGCTCTGGAGCGTATGGTAGATCGTACCCATATCAGTATCAAGCGAGAGATAGAGGAAGAGCAGCACCGCCACCCCTGCCCAGATATAGGTAAACGCCTGAATGATGTCCGAGAAGATCACTGACTTCACACCGCCATAGTAGGCGTATGCAAGGGCTGCGAGCATCAAGATCGCAATAGAGATCGCCACATGTACCGCACCGATATCCAAAAAGAGGATCATCGAGATCGCCAGTGCACCGATATAGAGCCGTGCCCCACTGGCAAAGAGCCGTCCGATGAGAAACATCACGCCCGCCTGCTTCTTGGCAGCCGTGCCGTATCGTTTTTCCAAAAGCTCATAGACCGTTACGGCATTGATCGCATAAAAGCGCGGTATCAAGACCCCAGAGACGAACCACACCGCCAAAAATGCCGAAGCATAAAAGCCTAAAAAGGTCAGGTCTTTGCTATAGCTGTACTCCGGCCCACCCAAAAAGGTCGCCGCTGACTGCGATGTCGCCAGCACAGAGATCGCCGCGGCAAACCACGGCACACTGTTGCCCCCGACAAAGTAGTCACGCGTGTTCTTGACTTTGATCTGAGAGAAGATGACAGAGGTGAGTGCCAAAAGCAGAAAATAGGAGCCAAAAACGATCCAGTCGAGTGTACCAAACCCTGCTTGCATCACTTTCCTTTCGGCGGTGCTTTAAGCCCTAGATCTTTGACAGCACTTCTCACTTCACGCATGAACTTCTCACCCGGATCATGCTTGATGGTGCGGTAGCCCTTGTCCTTCTCCAGCCATAGCGGGGTATGCTCCATCCGGCGGTACTCATGGTGTCCGATAAGATACTCGATGGTCGGATACTTCTCTTTGAGGTAGCGCACCAGGCGTTTGTTGGCTTCTCTTTGTTCTGGAGTGAGATCATCTCTCTTGTTGCCTTTGCCACCGACATTCTCTACACCGATAGCCCAGTAGTTGAGTCCGATGACATGGCGCGCCATCCGGGTCTCGGGCATGAGGCGGTAGATCCTGCCGTCACGATCTATCAGAAAGTGTGCCGAGACATTGAGTCGTGAGGCTTTAGCGATATCCTTGCGGTCGGTGAGGAGATACTGGGGCTTGAGGCGGTTAAATGACTTTTCAAAATCCATCTCAGCTGTCCAGTGCAATACGATGATCCTTGGCGTGATCGTGATATCTTTGACCCGTTTACCGTAGTGCTTGGCGATATAGGCTTTGGTCATCTCGATACGCTCTTTGCCAAAGTCGATGGGTTTGTCGATAATCTGCAGTGGCGGCTCGATCAGCTTGGTCATGCATCTCTCAGGCTCTTTTGCACCAAGTATCACGCCCACACAGAAGGCTGCCGAGAGGAAAATCAACTTGTTTATCATAGAGACATCCTTAAAAAAATAGAAGTCCTCTGAATAATGATACGTGGAGGTTTCACTCGATAGCGACAAAGGAGCGCCTAACCCCTGCAAGGGGCGCTTGCGTTCGCGACTGCCAGAGCTGTCGAGTGAAACCGATAATTTTCCAGAGGTCTCAAAATGGATTTAAAACAGATTTATTGTACCCTATCTTCTGTTTGGTTCGCTTTGGTAGCCAAAAGCGTAACAACGACGATCACAATAGGCAGAGAGATCCCGAGGATCAATGCAGGGATATGTAAAATCCCGTGACGATTGAGATACATAAATCCCAGTATCAATACCGCATAGGCTCCCAGTCGGTAGAAAGAGAGTGCCGCTTTGGTATCTTTGAGCGTTTGAAAGAGTGAGCGTTTTGAGGCTTTGAGTTTGCGCTTCTCCTCTTTGACCACCTCAGAGAGTGTACGCTCATCCTCCTCATTCTCTACGATATCCTCACTGTAGAGGTCATACGGGTCTTCGATCTTATCGATGGTATCTTTGGAGTCATCAACGGTAATGATCTCATGCTTTACCCTTGCAGCCACCATACGGCGGTAGCTCGCCATAGAAGCAAACATGATTAAAGACGCAGAGAGAAAGCCTACCTGCGTATTGTAGAACACCTTGATATCAAAAAATATCATAGAGATGAGTGCAAGCAATATATCTGCTGCCAAGAGGAAGGCAAGTATCTTGAGATTAGTACTTCTCATCCTCGTCCTCATCCTCGCTGTAGCCTCTTTGCTTACGATTGTATCGTGGGTCTTTTGCCAATGCATCGAGTGAGCGCTTCTGTATGTCATAGGCTTTGTAGACATTAAGGATCGCTGCACCGACACCTATAAATACCCCTATCCAGAGTGTCCACATCGCCCCGGTAAGCTTCTGCAGCCCCAGACCGATCCCTACCCCGATCAACACCGCCACAACGATAGAGATACCCAGACTCAGCCCATCGGCTGCATCGACCACCTTTTTTAATTTAGGCTCTTCATTTTTCATTGGATTCCTTGTTTTTTTAAAGGTGCGATGGCAATCACACCCTACAATTCCTAATTCCTAATTCCTAATTTCCTGAAGCGTCTCATAGGCAGCTTTGATCGCATCATCGATCATCTCATCTGTGGTAGCCGTAGAGATAAAGCCTGTCTCGAAAGAGGAGCATGCCAGATAGACACCACGATCAAGCATCCCTTTGTGAAACTTGGCAAACATCTTCTGATCGTTTTCCATCGCATCGGCAAAGTTCTTGACCGGCTTGTCTGAGAAGAAGAAGCCAAACATACTGCCGCGTACATCAGTCACCATCGGCACACCGACCGCATCAGCCGCACTCTTGAATCCCTCTATGAGCCTTTTGGCTTTGTTGCCAAGATCGACATAGACAGAGGGGTTGGACTTGAGTTTGCGCAGGCTGGTCAGTCCCGCTGCCATCGCAACAGGGTTGCCGCTAAGCGTTCCTGCCTGATAGACAGGGCCTTCCGGAGAGAGGTGGGACATGATCTCACGGCTCGCACCAAACGCCCCTACAGGCATCCCCGCTCCGATCACTTTGCCCAGTGTCACCATATCGGGCTTGACAGCAGTGATACCCTGAGCACCTTTTAGCGAAGCTCTAAATCCGCTCATCACCTCATCGAAGATCAGCAAAGCGCCATTGGCATCACAGAGTTCTCTGAGCTCCTGCAGGAAGCTCTCCTCTGCGGGTACCAAGCCCATATTGCCTGCGATCGGCTCGATGATGACACAGGCAACACCCTCTTTGGAGTCGGCAAAGCACTGTTTGACACTCTCTATATCGTTGTAGGTCGCAAGCAGTGTGTGCTTGGTAAGATCTGCGGGTACTCCCGGGCTGCTTGGATTGCCAAATGTCGCCGCACCCGATCCTGCCTGCACCAGCAGAGAGTCGCTGTGTCCGTGGTAGCATCCGGTAAACTTGACGATATCATCACGCCCGGTCACACCGCGCGCCAGACGGATCGCCGACATTACCGCCTCGGTACCGGAGCTGACGAATCGTACTTTGTCGATACTCTCGAAAAGATCGACGATCTCTCTGGCAAGCTCGGTCTCGACAGTGGTCGGTGCACCAAAGCTCAATCCCCTTTTGGCTGCTTCGATGACTGCCGCTTCAATATCGCTGTCACAGTGACCAAAAATCAGCGGCCCCCAGCTCTGCACAAAATCGATATAGCGGTTGCCGTCTATATCGTAGAGATATCCGCCCTTACCATGATCGATAAAAGGAGGTGTCCCCTCCACACCACTAAATGCCCGTACCGGAGAGTCCACACCTCCGGGGATGACCTCATAGGCTTCCTTGAATACCGCGATACTTTTGTCATAACCCATCTGTTAATCCTTGTAGAATATAATGCAGAGATTATACCCTAAGGCAGATAAGAGGAGAAAACAGCTTGAAGACTCACCGTACACTCATAGCTTTGATGCTATCTCTCTTGCTGCATCTGCTGATCTTTCTGCTCCTCTTTCTCACGCTCAAGGAGGTGATCATGCCTCCCCCGCCAAGCAGTGAAAAGAAGATCACGCTTGATCTCAAACAGTTCACACCGCCACCCAGTGCCAAGCCGACCAAACCAAGTTTGCCTCCGCTACAAAAGCCGCTGCCAAAACCTGCAAAAGCAGTACCACCCCATAAGCTACCGACACCTCAACCTCTCGCCGCAACTGCTCCCCAAAAGATACAAAAAAAGCAGATCGATACCAAAAAACGTATCGTCGCCGAAAAAAGCGACCAAGAGAACAACGCAACCCGCCAAAGCAAAAAAAGAGTCACCAAAAGCACCCGGAAGACAAAAGCGAAAAAGAGAATCGTCAAAAAGAAGCATAAATCTCCATCTCTCAAAAGAGTGGTCAAAAAGCAATCCAAAAGAAAAATCTATAAAAAGAGACGAAAAGCATTGCCAAAAAGAAGCAAACTGGCAAACGCCCTGCTTGGTGCAGGTACCTCCGTCTATCCGACACGCAACAGAGCACCGTCAAGAGAGAGCAGCAAAGAGAGGATGATACGCAAACTCTACGGCAGAGAGTTTGACAGCTTTACCCCGGTACAAAAAAAGTTTATCCGTGACAAGCTTGGTGAGATCCACCGTATCACCCAAAACACCCTTACACGCAACGGCTATCCAAGCGTCGCTGCACGTACTGGACAGCAGGGTGTCAATGTAGTGACCTTCTATCTACATCCCAACGGGGATATCAGCGGACTTCGGCTCAAGCGCCGCATGGGCTACGCTGCACTCGACCAAAACACTCTGGAGGTGATCCGTACCGCCTACATGCATTATCCCCGCCCCAAAACCAAAACGAAGATCACGTTTTATGTCAACTATGAGCTATTTTAAAGATGTGCTGAAATAACTTTTTTCAGCATTTCATTTTTGATAGGTTTCAATAAAATATCTGTTGCTCCTGCTTCCCTAATTTTATGCACTATATCCACATCTGCTACACCGGTTAAACTATATATCGGGATATCTTTTCCTTTGGGAGTAGCTCTAATAAACTGTATTGCTTCACTTCCATTCATCTCAGGCATCTGTTCATCCATAAATATAAGATCTATGGGGTATTTTTGGAAAATTTCTATTGCTTCTTCTCCATCTGAAGCCGTATATGGGAGTACCTTATGTTTTTTCAAAACTTCCTGCATTAATTTACGATTGATAATATTATCATCTGCAATCAGCACATTTAGGATTCTTGGTTCTGCCTTTGCATCTACATTCTGAACTTCATGATCTTTTGTCTCTTTTGGGGATGTTCCAAGTTCAGCAATCGCATCAAACAGTTTATGTGGGAAGAGTGGGCGGTGTAACAATATAGCATCACCAAATAGATCATCCAAATCCATAAATATAGATGATTCTATGATAATGAGTTGCGATGCAAATCGTTTATAACATTCTTTAAAAGAGAATGTTTTATAATCTTTCTCAATACAAAGGATGATACTCTCGTTCTCTATCTTATCTATATCTTCTGGTGTAATTATCTTGAGCCCAATGTTAGATTGATCAAAATATTTTTTGATATGCTTCATATAGTCAATATCTGTCTGTTCACCTTTGATACAATAGATACTTTTTTGAGAAGCTATAGCGATCTTCTCTCTATCTACAGATGGGGGAGTACCCTCAATAGTTTGACAAGGTAAAATAAGTGAAAACGTACTACCGACACCTTCATGACTTGATACTTCCAATTTTGCACCCAATAGATCTGCCAGCTGTTTAGATATCGTCAAACCAAGCCCAGTACCGCCATATTTACTAGATGTTGACTTGGATGCCTGCTGAAATGGTTTAAATATCTGTTTTATAGCATCTTCTGAAATACCTATACCGCTATCTACTACATCAATACGCAGTTGATCCGTTTGTTTATCATAGATAAAATTAAGGTTGATAGTCCCATTTTCCGGAGTAAACTTGAGAGCATTGCTGATAAAGTTATTTAGTATCTGTTTAACACGGTAAGGATCGGAGAGGATCATATATGGAATATTGATATCATAATAGATAGAAAAATCGATTTTCTTTTTTCTAGCCAAGTGATAAAATGTCATAGCAATATTTTCAAACTCTTCCATGGGAGAGAAGTAATATTTATCTACCTCCAGTTTACCCGCCTCAATTTTTGTAAAATCCAAAACATCATTAATCAAAGCAGATATCATTTCAGAGCTTCTATGCGCTGCATAGATATACTCTTTGAGCTTTGGATTATCTATCTCCTGTTCTAAAAGCTCCAAAAACCCCATTATCGCTCCTATAGGAGTACGTATATCATGGACAACAGAAGAAAAGAACTGATATGCTCTATTGAGTTGCATCTCAAAATCCTCTGATGTTTTTCTTTGTATACATGCAAATTTTTGATTTAACATATCATAAGATTCTAGTTTGGGGGCATGTTTAAGAAGTATCTGCTCTATTTTCTCTATTTCATTTTTTACAAATATCTTTTTTGTACCCTCTACTTGATACAAAATCATACAACCTAGCAAGCAACTCTTCTCTTGATCTCTATACATAGGAACAATCGCAATATTCTCTACTTTAAATTTAAAAGGATTATCTACAGTTTTGTTATATAAAAAACTGTTTGAGACATTATTTATAATTAAAGGTTTATTATTGTCAAAAACTGTATGCAGGGCAGATTCTTTTATTGTCGTGTTATCAATTTCTGTCTGCTTGTTGGAATGATAATAAAATAATGCATCATTAGCATGAAGACATATAACAATATCATCAGCACTACAACTGTTCTTTATCTGATTAATAACATCAAGATCAATTACAGTATCCACTTACTTATCCTATATGATTCAAAAATTCTTTTTCTACAATCTCTTTGGTCTCTTCATTGATCTTCATCATAGAACCAACAGGTAAATCTCTCGAACTAACGATAACTAAGATACTCTCATCAGCTATCTCTCTACAATACATTTGGAATATATCATACACCTCTACAACAGTATGCCATCTGCCAATGAGATCTTCAATCTTTTTATTATCACGAATAAAGTCAACCATTGCTGAAACCTGGGTTATTAGGTTTTCTGCCTCTATCTTACTCTCTTCTCGAATATAATTAAATAGATCATCATTTTTGAGCACAAAACATGCATAAACCTCTTTACGCAAACTCTTGCTGCACAACTCTTCAAAAGCGCTGTTTTTTTCGTCTGTGCTTTCATCCCTTTCCAAAGGTTGTTCGATCTCAACATCATTTTTTAATTTTTTCAATGATTCTTCAGAGATAGGCTCCTTCTTTTGAAGAGCTTTGAAAAAGAGTGCCAACGCCTTCTTGTGAAACTTCATCAAATTTTCCTTTTTTGATTTTTTATGTTTTAACGTAAACAGTTGCTTTTCACTCCCATTCTCATCAAGAACAAAATGTGTTACTATTGTGTTTTTCTCTTTTTCTGTCCTTAAAAAATAGACCTTTCCTTCTACTGCAATACGATCTTCCATAGCTACTTACCTCCATCGAAGATACGTTGTTTGATCAATGCAATAATTTTTCCAAAACTTAGTGATTTTTCAGCAATAAGTACAAAACAGATATTTTCGTCTATTCTCCTCAACACCATATTATACTCAGTACTCTCAAGTACAGCTTGCTGAATCGTAGACTCAGTAAATAGCACAAACCCTTTTTGAAGGAGCTTTGTAAACTGCTCTTCATCCTTCTCATGTTTATAGACTTTTTTGACATATTTGACATGCTCAATGTCCACTAGATAAATAGCACATATATCTTTAAGATCTGAAAATTTCTCACTGTAGTCAACTAGTCTAGCCTGCAAAATCTCTTTGATAATCATGACTCTCCATTTCCAAAATATTTTTACTTTTTAAAATAAATAACATTTACTTCAAAAAATAAAAAAGCTTCACACGGGTAGCAGTACACCCCGTTGACGTACTGGGGTACCGCTATGTTGACTAACTCATATTCCTGATTAGTCCATTGACAAACGAAAGAAGTTGTGGGGTTACCCCCTTTAAGTCTTCATTTGTTACATCAAGTTCAGCTAGAACGCTCATAAGCTTTTTATAAAACTCTGCAGGCTCTATCTCACCCTTTTTCATCTCATCTATATATGCAAGTAAATGCTCTTTTGCCACTTTGACATCTCCCATGGGTTACATCCTCTCAAATTAAAACTGTAAATAATAATCAAAAAGAAAAACTGATCTTTTTCAAGACACCTCTAGTATGATTGAAATATTGATAGGAAGTTAAACTGCCTGAATCTCTTTTACAAATGTCTTCAGCGCAACGATAAGTCCACCCATCTTGTAACCTTTTGGAGCGATAGCAGCAAACGCAACATCTTCACCAAGATCTTTAATCGCGATCGAACCGTTATCCGCACTAATAATCATCTCACTTAACGTGCCTGTTCCTGTATTTTCAAGTGCACTATGCAATACTGAAAGGAGTGTTGCTGTATCTGCAGCAATAAGATCTGCATCTTTATCTGACTTAAAGTAGTTTGCCATCTCCAATCCCTCTGCAGTTGCAATAATTGCACCATCTAGTCCCATTTTGTCTACAAAAGTTTGAAGCAACGCTTCACCTTCACTTGTTAATTTCCCGATATCCAAAGCCATCATAGCCTCCTATAATTAAAATCTTTCATTATATGAATAATGATTCAAGATTATAACAGAAAAATGTCAAATTACAAATCTTCAGGCAGAAAAGGCTTAGCAGAATGGCTTGTTAGTTGTCATGAATATCTATGTGAAATATCAAAGTGATACATCATCTCTCATGATATGATCTAACGCATCATAAATATCAACGATCATTTCTACTATAAATTTAAAGAGGACCATAGTCACACCTTTTATAATCTAATTTACAAAAGGTATCAAAAATATGTTACCTAACTGTTAGTTTCTTAAACAGATTAAAGACTATCCCTTCCGGTCCTTGCACCAAAAGCGGATGCTTTTGTGCATCGAGCCAGCGGATGATTGCTTTGATCTGATCTTCATTCATCACGGTGCAGCCGGCGGTGGGTATCTTCTTGATATGCAAAAAGATGCATGATCCTGCACCTGGAAGGGCACCCGGTTCGTCGATATGATTGTGGTTGACAACGATGCCGTATTTGTAGTAGTCTTTGGGGAATTTCATATGCTCTTTGCTGTGGTAGTCAGGTGTGATCTTGGTAGAGTCGACGATCTTGTTGTAGTACTTGGAGTGGACATCATCGACACAGTGGTCGGTGGCTCTGTAGACTTCATAGGGATAGTCCACCACAAAAGGTGCATAGCCAAACGCCTGCTTGAGTGCGAAGATACCTGCAGGGGATCTACCATCACCCTCTTTTTTGATATATTTGGCATCTTGGGGGATCTCATGCAGTCCGATGCCCCAGCCAAGACCATTGCGTCCAAGCTTGATGGGTATCGCCTCACCTATTTTGTGCCAACCTTTGGCATCTCGCTCATAGCGTTGCAGGGTACCGCTGTTGTCATTCCACCCTTTGGTGGTGACGACGATGAGCTGTCGGCTCTGCTGGAGAGCGCCCGACCAGAGTGCCACAGTTGCCAAAAACAGGATCGCTAAACTCTTTTTCATTGTGCTATAATCTCCTCATGGAATATGGAATCATCTCAATCATCATCCCCTTGCTGACAATCGCTCTTGCTATTATAACCAAAGATGTCATCGTCTCACTCATGGGCGGTATCTTTGCCGGTCTACTTGTGCTGCATGGCTATGATCCCCTGCAGGCTTTCAAAGGACTCTTTGACGGTATCATCACCCAGATAGGTGAAGGATGGATCGCCAAGACACTGCTCTTTACCCTCTTTGTCGGGGCAATCATCAGACTGCTAAGCCTCAGCGGCGCAGTAGAGAGTTTCGTGGCCTATATCGACAAAAAGGCGGCACGTATCGACTCGCCGCTTGGAGCACAGATGCTTGCCTATCTTATCGGTGTGGTGATCTTCATCGAATCCTCGATCACCTCACTCGTTGCCGGTACAGTTGCCAAGCCGCTTTGTGACCGCAACGATGTCAGCCGTGCCAAGCTCGCCTATATCTGTGACTCTACCTCCGCACCCATCTGCTCACTCATCCCTCTCAACGCTTGGGGTGCACTGCTGCTGGGACTGATCCTCTCAGCGGTAGAAGCCAATGTGATCAGCGGTGATCCAGTCAAACTCCTGATCGCCTCGATCCCCTACAACTTCTATGCGCTCTTTACACTGCTACTTGTTCTCATCGTCATCTGGCGCAAATGGGAGATAGGACCGATGCGTCACGCTGCACTCAACACTACATCCATGACATCTACGCCCCAAACGACTCCTAAAGAGAATATGCACACCCCTGCTCTCCTGCCCATGCTGCTGCCGATCGTCGTGATGGTGCTTGCTGTTCCTATAGGGCTCTACCTCACAGGAGACGGCGATATCTTCAAAGGATCAGGCTCCACCTCGGTCTACTATGCGACTATTGTGACGCTCTTTGTGATGTATGGATACTATCTTGCTACCGGACGGCTGACACACAAGCGTTTCTTCGATGGACTCTTTGGCGGTATGGGTGAGATGATCCCTATTGCAGCCATCCTGCTCTTTGCGATCTTTATCGGCAAAATCATCGGTGATCTCGGCACTGCCAAATACCTCGCCCATCTGCTCACAGGCAACATCTCTCCTGTGCTTATGCCTATGCTTATCTTCCTCGTCGCTGCGATCACCGCCTTCTCCACCGGGACAAGCTGGGGGACTTTCTCTATCATGATACCTATCGCCCTGGCACTGGCAGCCTCGATGGGGCTTGATATCCCACTGGTCATCGCTGCAGTCATCAGCGGCGGAATATTTGGCGATCACGCCTCACCCATCTCCGACACCACCATCATCTCCTCCATGGCAGCAGGCTGCGACCACGTAGAGCATGTACGCACTCAGCTACCCTACGCACTGATTGGCGGAGCACTGGCGGCGCTGGCGTTTTTGGTGGCTGGGTATTTGAAGGTGTAATGACTAAAAAAGATATTAATTAATATGGATATTACAACTTTGGAGCAAAATAGTGATCAAGATCTATGAAAAAATGCCTTTGACCACTTTCCTGTTATTCAAGAGCTTGTCAATCAGGCGTTAAATACTCTCAATCTCAATTTAAAACTTACTTCGTATTGCTTCGGTCTAGATATTCCCTTTATCTTCCTTTACTTTTTTAATACATGATGAAAATGTATCTGGGTAGTTCTCTGCGCATTGAAGCAAAACCTCACCTTCTTTGGCTATGGGAGAAAAACTTTTTAATAGTTTTGCCTTCTTTCCCCATATCTTTTCGAGCAAAAAAGATCTATTTGCAGATGATACTTTTTTAAAGTACTTTGTCTTACTTGATTTTTGAAATTCACGCATACAACTCAAAAAATTCTTTTGATTAGGGCTATTTAGACAGTCAACAAAGCTCTTTATATCAAGATGTTGAGGTTTCCTCTTTAATATTTCAGTTGATAGCAATCTATTAACCTCTTTTTCTCCATAGCTATCATTTATAGCATAAATATTACAAGATGAGTGAACAGCATTCTTTATTTTTCTTTGATTACACTTTCGTTTAGCAAGATCTTTTGCTTCTTTAATTGATTTCTTTCCTGATTCCACAGCAAATATATATTTTTTTTCATTATCTATTGCAACAACAAAAGCTTTATTTGGCTTCGCTTGGGCATACTCTTGAAGCTTCTGGTTAAGTTTTTCAATTTTTTTAAGTTTCTCAGGGATTATTGTACTTATTTCACTTCGCCCGAAACTAAAACATACTGCTATAATCATAAAGCTTACAAATATTTTAGTTATTGCAGAAGAAAACACGGTCAAAGAAACACGAAACAACGATAGCTTATTTTCCTTTATTCCATAAGCTTGATTTGGATAAACACAGTATTTATTTTTATACAAAGTACTAAACAATTTTTCCACCTTTTTAAAAATATAATACGAAATGATAGCATAACCTCAAGTAATTTAACTGGTTCCACAATTCTCGTCGGAACACATACTTCAGTTTTTCATTCATTATCCACTAAATATTCAGAAATCAATTTATATATGCATTCCCATGCAAAGCATCTGAACGAACGCGGTGCCATAAAGGTACACCACCCCCCCACGGCAATATTATGCTAAAATAACCAAAAACACAAAGGCATACTGCTATGAAATTCCTCCAGTTTTTCTTTGGTATTCTCATCGCACAGATCACGCTCTATGCTTTGTGGCTTATTAACGGTGACAGCTCCGGCACAGAGGCGCTGCTGCGTATCGGGGTGCCTGCTATGATCATCGCACTGGTGATCGCCTTGTGGTTTGCTGCCATTGCAAGGGCACAGAGCAAAGAGGTAGAGAGCAGGGTTAAAGAGCGTTTTGCCGATGAGCGGGAGAAGATCAAGATCAATGCCGAGCGTGCCAAGATGCGGGCACACAAAGAGGCGGAGAAGAAGATCATCAAAGAGACTGCCAAGGCACATGCCAAAGCCAACTTCAAAGTCGGTGCCGCCTTTGCCGGAGTGATAGGTATCGGCGCACTCTTTGTGATGGCGCAGATGGTCACTGCCGGTATCCTGCTGATCTCCACGGGAGTCGGTGCGATGGGAGGATACTATCTGCGAAGCCGCAAGGATCGCTACAATACGCTTGAGACTATCGATGTCAAAGCGATAGAGCATAAACCCAAAGCCCTTAAGCACAAAGAGGAGTAGCAATATGCCTACAAAAAGACTCTATATCGCCCGCCATGCCAAATCGAGCTGGGATGATCCCACACTCAGTGATTTTGACCGACCACTCAACAAAAGAGGCAAAAGGGATGCGCCCTTTATGGCACAACTGCTCAAAACAAAGGGGGTCTCACCCCAGCTCA
>JALWKQ010000199.1 GCA_027081395.1 Sulfurovum sp.
ATGCCGATGCACTTGCCGATATACTCTCTGACAATCAAAATCTTCTATTTGACTATGATTTTAGAAATAACACTGCACAGAGTGACAAGCTGCAAAAGAGCTGGATCAATCCGGTGATGCTCAGATACAATAGAGACTACTCCGAACAGTTTGGCAGCAAGACGGTTAAGACGGGCAGCTTCAGTGTGAATATCGACCAGCCAATATTTAGATCAGGCGGTATCTACTATGCGATCAAGTATGCCCAGGCACTTCGAGGCACCAATGAAGCACAGATCAAGCTCAAAAAGAGAGAGCTCATCACCAAAGCGGTCAAACTGCTGTTTCAGATCAAAAAGAGTAAGCTTGATATAGCAAAGCTTAAACTGCTGATAAAAAACGATGCGATCGATATCAAACAAAAAAAAGAGAGCTATCGGGCAGGTCTGCTTGACAGCAGTTTTCTCGATCAGGCACTTTTGAAAAAGAATCAGGATGAAGCCTCACTGCTGGAGCTGCAGGCAAATTTGGCACAACTTGAAGAGAATTTTTCTGTACTCAGCGACAAAGACCCCTACAGCTTGAAACTCCCCAGCTTGAAACTGATCTCGAAAAAGGTCTATACCCAGAGAAACCTGGAGCTAGAACGAGACAGACTCAAAGCCAAGCAGGAGCGTTACAATGCCAAAATAACCTGGGCAAAGTATCTGCCTACACTCTCAGTACATGCACGCTATACCGATGAGGATATCAATCCGCTCTTTGCCCGCAGTTCATCAGGACTGAAAGAGAAATACAGAACCTACGGATTTACACTCTCTATGCCTCTGGATGTCAATATGTTTGCCGATGTGGAGGCAAGCAAAGTGGCAGTGCTCAAAGCTGAGACGGAAGTGATAGAGCGCAAAAAGAATATTGAACAGGCGTATCAAGCGGTACGAAAGAGAGTGAGCATTATCGATAAAAAAATCGCTTTGGCAAAAAAGAATGAAAGACTCTACCGTAATCTCTATAGAGTAACCAAAAATCTGGCTAAGGCGGGAGAGAAGACAAAGTATGATGCACAGATGATGTATCACTCTCTACAGATCAAGAGACTTGACAGGGAAATCTATCAGTATGACAAGCAAATAGAGCTTTTGGGACTCTATGCAAAGGTGTATGATGCGATTTAGTGACTATATGAACGAGTGGCTCTATGGTGAGGAGGGGTACTACCGACACTTCAAGGCGATAGGCAAAAGCGGTGATTTCTATACAGCGGTAAGCACCAGCAGATTTTTCGGTGCGAGCATTGCCAATCATTATTATAAGATGCTCAAAGAAGGCAGAGCTGAGCGTGAAGGATGGCTCATTGAGATCGGTGCGCATCAGGGGTATTTGATCTGTGATATGATCCAATGGCTTTATACCTGTGACCCTTCACTGATTTCGACATTGAAGTTTGGGATCGTTGAGCGTCAGCCACAGGTACGCGAGGCTCAGCGTGCTTATATCAAAGAGCGCTTTGGCGATGATATAGAGATCACCCATTTTGAGGATATTTCAGAGGTCAAGGTGCCTTATGCCTTTTTTGTTGCCAATGAGATCTTCGATGCCTTCCCCTGTGAATTGGTCAAAGACCAAAAGATGGCAATGGTAGAGGAGCATAAGATCGTTTGGCAAGAGGCACCTGCGACATTGTTGCAATGGGCACAAAAGCACCGTCAGCATACCGGAGAGATCGCTGTAGGGTATGAATCGTTTGCCAAGGCGATGGCAGAGGGTGTAGAGAGGTGCGATTTTGTCACTTTCGATTATGGGGAGAAATATGTCCGGAACGATTTTTCAATCCGTGTCTATCGAGAGCATGAGACCTTTCCCCTTTTTGACGATGCTCTGGATATGAAGGCTTCATTTGGGAAGGATGATATCACCTACGATGTCAATTTCGGGCATGTTTTGGAAGCGTTTGAGGGGGCAGGGTTTAGCGAAGATGCCTATGAGACGCAGGCACGTGCACTGATACGTTTCGGACTGATCAATATTTTGGAGATGTATGCCAAGCAGACATCACGAGAAAACTATCTGAGAGAGGCCGATAAGATCAAGACGCTGATCGCACCGACCATGATGGGAGACAGATTCAAGATGATCCACTTGAAGAAGTAATTTACTTCTTCATTGCACGGATCATCGCACAGCGTTTGATCGCCGCGGCTTCACTCCCAAACATCTGCGTATAGCGTTCAAATTTTGCCTCACCGATCATAGCGATACATTCTGTTTTGTTCATAGAGAGCGCAGGGGTGGCTGAAGCAATAGGTTTAGCTGTTTTTTGCTTCTTGTCATCGGGGTACATATAGTCGCTGCTATAGTTGGTGTCCTCTACCTTTTTGAGTTTGATGTTTTTTTTGGGTCTGGTATAGGAGGTTTTTGCAACACTCTGTTTTTTAGCTTCAAGTTTGGCTTTAAGTTCTGCTATTTGGCGCTGCTGGCGCTGTATGATCAGCGATTGCCGCATGGTTTGATTTCGTAGTTGCACTACTTGTGAGTTGGAGGTACATCCGCCAAATCCAAAAACTGCAATAGCTGCAGCGATATAGAGTTTTGTATAGTTCATTGATCCATCCTTATTCAGTATTTCAATTTTGTTATTACGCTATTGTAATAGAATGTTTTTAAATCTTGATGATGCAACGTCGTCAAGCAGCACAGCAAGATCACGGCTTTTCTGTCTCTAGGGCAACTACAGCGATGGCAAATCCGCCGTCATGGCTGATAGAGAGAGAACTCTGTGTGATCCTGTGTTTTGACTGGGCTTCTGCAGTGAGCTCAAAGTAGGGGCGCCCTCTGCTGTCTTTTTTGATAATAATATCGTGAAAAGAGAGCTCTTCTCCGATACCGCAGCCGAGTGCTTTGGCGACTGCCTCTTTGGCTGCCCAGAAGCCTGCTACAGACTCCTCTTTTTTTGCCAAAAGGATCTCTGAATCGCAAAGAAAACGCTCTTTGAAGCGCTTGCCAAATTTATCGCAGGATGCACTTACGCGGTCGATTTGTATGATATCTGTGCCTATTCTCATAGAGGGATTATATCATAACCATTCGATTATTTTTGAGACTTCGCCCGCAATGAAACATTTGACAGTGGTATCTTCATTGGGGCGGTTGGGGATGACAGCTTTGCCAAAGCCCTGTGTTTCGATCTCTTTGAGCCGCTGCCCGAGGCTGGGTACTTCCCGGATCTCTCCGGTGAGACTCACCTCTCCCAAAAAGAGAGTCTGTGCACTCAGCTCTCTGTCACGGTAGCTGCTGAGGATGGCCGCGATGATAGCCAGATCGGCAGAGGGTTCATTGATTTTGATACCGCCGCTGATGTTGATAAAGACATCATAGGTACCCAGAGGAAGATCGAGTTTCTTCTCAAGCAGGGCAAGCAGCATTCCCAGACGGTTGTTGTCAAACCCGGTAGAGCTTCGTTTGGGGTGTCCATAGGCTTCAGATACAAGTGCCTGTACCTCGACGATGATAGGACGGCTTCCCTCCATGATGACGGTAAGGGCAGAACCGGATTGGAGTTTTTCTTTATTGAAAAACCGTCCCGCCACACTTTTGGCATCGTTGAGTCCCTCTTTGTTCATCTCGAAGATACCCACTTCGTTGGTCGCACCAAAACGGTTCTTGAAGCCGCGTAGCAGTCTCAGTTCGGAGTTGGTGTCTCCTTCAAAGTAGAGCACTGTATCGACCATGTGCTCCAGTACCCTTGGCCCTGCGATCGAGCCCTCTTTGGTGATATGCCCGATGATAAAGATGGGGATATGCAGACTTTTGGCTATACGCATCAACTCAAAGGTAATGGTACGCACCTGTGTCACCGAACCCGGTGCAGAGGGTGTCTCATCGCTGTAGAGTGTCTGGATAGAGTCTATGACAATCAGCTCGTATGTTTGCTTGTTCAGTTCGGAGAGTACGGCACCCAGATTGATCTCCGGCAAGAGATAGAGATTGTCATGGTTGGCATCGAGACGGTTGGCGCGCAGTTTGATCTGTCCCGAAGACTCCTCCCCTGAGACATAGAGTACCTTTCTGCCCTCCTTAGCCAAATTGCCTGCAATCTTGAGAAGAAGGGTTGACTTGCCCACCCCCGGACTGCCGCCGATGAGGGTAAGTGAACCGGGCACGATACCGCCGCCAAGCACAAGATCAAGCTCTTTGCTACCTGAGCCGAAACGGGTGATATTGTCCTCTTCTATCTGGGTAATAGGGAGTGCTTTTGCGGCTGTGGTGCTGCTGCTTGTGCTTTGTGTCTCTTTGAGAAATTTGATCTGCTCTGAAGAGAGTTCAACCATCGTCTCCCATGCATTGCAAGAGGTGCATTTGCCCATCCATCGGGGAGACTGAAATCCGCATGCCTGACATTCGAAGAGTGTTTTTTTCTTTGCCATCGGGTGAAATCCTGTTGTTTTGATTCGCTTGGGACAAGTGTAGTATAACTCTGGGAAGGTTTTTAAAAATATGTCAAAATGTCATATTCTTAAACTGTTTATACGCTATTCGTAGTCAAGGAAGGCAAACTCTTTCTCTTTGACCGCACGAATAAATGCAGGAGTGTTCTCCATGCTCTCGAGGATGATCTGGGAACTGTGTGTGCTGAGTCTGGAGAGCTTTATGGGAACGTATCTCCCTCTTTGCTGTATGATGATCTCTCCGTTGCGTTTATCGGCTTTTTGAAGGATGCCGATTTTCTGAGACTCTATGGCATAGAGCGCCACTTCAAAGGCTACATCATAATCCATCAGCAGGATATAGCGCTGCTCTCCCTCTTTGGGAACCAACGGATCTGGAATTGCCCTCACCGGGAGAGGCTCGTCACGGTTAGCGACAGAAGTGTGCCTCATACGGGACGGGCTCTGCTGCTCTTTTGTATGGAGACGCTGATAATGGTAGATCTGAAAGGCTCGTTTGATCATGATGAGTGTTGAGACCAGCATGGAGAAAGCGATAGCGGAGAGGATACCTGTCACGACACCGAGCTTGATCGCTTTGCCGAGTTCAAAATCCTTGAGATAGTAGAGTGTTGCAATAGCGGTAAAGAGGGCACCGATCGGGAGTATCAGCGAAAGAAAAAGATTGATAAACGAACGTACCACCGCTGCTCCTTACAGAAAAATCTCATCGAGGATCGTGTTGACATAGGCATTGGCTTTGAAGTCGATCAGATCTTCGGGCTGTTCGCCGGTACCGATATAAAATATCGGCATCCTTAACTCATCGGCGATACTGAGTACCGATCCGCCTTTGGCAGTGCCGTCAAGCTTTGTGATTATTATACCATCAATTCCGATCATTTCATTGAAAGCTTTTGCCTGGTTGATCGAGGAGCTTCCCTGTGTACCGTCAAGGATGAGCATCTTTCGGTGTGGAGCTCCGGGCAGTGCTTTGTCTGCCACACGGATCATCTTTTTGAGCTCTTCGCTAAGGTTGGTCTGGGTATGGAGTCTGCCTGCCGTGTCGATGATCACATTGTCGTAGCCTTTGGCTTTGGCAGACTCGATCGTATCGTAGACTACCGCAGAGGGATCATGCCCCTGTTGTGTCGCGATGATAGGGAGGTCAAGCTTGTCGGCCCATCTGCTCAGCTGTTCTATGGCAGCGGCACGGAAAGTATCTCCCGCACCGAGTATCACTCTTTTCCCCTCTTGAGTATAGCGATAGGCGAGCTTGGCAATGGTGGTGGTCTTGCCCGCACCGTTGACACCGATGATCATCTCGACAAAAGGTTTGGTATCGCTCTCTTTCCAGTCAGCTTTATACTGAAAAACTGAGATCAAAGAGTTAAACGCCTGGACTCTGTTGATCTTTTCGGGAAGTCCCTCAAGCAGCCTTTCGACAAGCTCATAGTTGACATCTGCCTCAAGAAGGATATCTTCAAACTCCTCTTTGTCGATACTTTTCTTCTTTTCCGGTGCGACCTCTTTGATCGCCTTATTGGTTTTGCCAAGTACTTTTTTAAACAGGTTAAACATATCAATGATCCTTTAGTGTTGCAATATCGTGTTCTATCATCTCCGGAGGTGTCGCTCCTTCATAGTGTGTGCGGTATTTGCCGTTGTGATAAAGCACAGTCAGAGGCAGGGGATAGTTCTGCGGAAGATCAAGCTCTTGTATGATCTTGTTTGCCAGCGCTTCATCTCTGGTAACGGGAAAGCGGACATTGTACTGATCCAGAAAATGATGTAGGCCGTCACTCTCTACAGAATCATTGACAAGAATGCCGAGCGTGAAGAGTGTAGCGGCATGTTTGTTTTGGATATCCTGGATATAGGGCAGTTGTCCTCTGCATGGCGGACACCATGAGGAGAAGATCGTAATCAGCAGATCTTTCTGTTGCATCTGGTCGATCTGCATGCCTCCATCTGTATGTATAATCTTGTAGCTTTTGCCGTTGATATCTTTAATAGTGAACGTGGCAGACTGGGGTTCAGGCTGCTTCTGTGTCACTGCTGAAGGTTGTGATGAGGGTTTCTGTTCTTTTGTTAGATCTTGTTTACTTTGGGCTTTTTGTGAAAACCGGGTTTCCTCTTCCCTCAGGCGCTTCTCTTTTTGGATCTGTATATCTTTGGGGGTAAATATCTCAGTGGTATTCTCTACAGGGATAGCTGTCTGCTCGCTTTTTTTCTTCTCACAAGCGGTTACCAAAAGCACCAACAGTGCCAAAGAGAGATAACGGAGTTCCTTCACTTGAAGCCTTTTTGCTATAATTGTCCCGATTATACCTTAAGGGTACTAAAAATAAAGGGAAATGATGGCAGCAAACCGATCCAAGGAGCAATTTCGAAAAGGGTGCCTCAAAAGGCTCCAAAAAGCATCCCGAACCAACCGCTATAAAAGGGACAAATTGGTGCTCTCCAAACTTTATGAGATGATTGAAGCAAGCAGAGCACAAAACATTATGCTCTATCTGCCATTGGGTATGGAGGTGGATGTCACACCGCTTCTCAAAAGGCTGCGACGGCAAAAGAGGAACGTTTATGTGCCGTTTATGGAAGGTAAAAGTTTTAGGTTGGTAAAATATAGATACCCGCTGCAGAAAAAGCAGTTTGGGATCAAAGAACCGAAATATTCAAGACAGTATAGAAGAAAAGAGATAGATATCGCTATCGTACCCATTGTAGGAGTAGACAGTACCTATAGGCGTATAGGGTTTGGCAAAGGGATGTACGATAGATTTTTTGAAAAAGAGATGAAAAATATAAAAAAAGTCGTGTTCGTCGCACGAGAATTGTGCTATGCAAAAGAGGTGATTACAGATCATTACGATGTCAAAGCAGATCATATCATTGTTCCATAAGTAATTACATAATATTTTTTGTCGCTTTTTCTTGAAGGAAGGAATAAGTGATGAATATCATAATAGGAGTCTCCGCGATCGTCGGAGCGTTGGTAGGGAGTAGCGTGTGTTACCTGTGGCTGAAAAAAAGCAGCCAAAACAGGTTTGCACACTTGGAGCTGGAGGCGAAAGCCAAGGCAAAAGCCATCGAGAATGAAGCGGAGCTTCTTTTGCAAGAGGCTGAGGTCAAGATCAAGAGCAAAGAGCTTGAGCTTGAAAAAGCATTTCAGGAGCGTGTGGCAAAAACCGAAGAGCGTAACCGTACGTTGATCCTCGAGACCAAAAGTCTTCAGGCACAGCAGGAGCGTTTGGGGCAGCTTGAACAAAGAATCCAAGAGAAAGAAGCAAAGCTCCAGGCTCTTGAAGCACAGAAAGAGGCACAGATCCGCGAGGCGATCGACAAGATGGAGCAGCTTGCATCCCTGACCAAAGAGGAAGCACGAAGCTACATCCTTGAGAAGGTCGAAGAGCAGAGCCGTTCTGAGATAGCCGCTATCGTACGCAAGTATGAGAAGATCGCCAAAGAGGAAGGGGAGAAAAAAGCCAACTATATACTCGCCCAGGCAACCACACGCTATGCCGGTGATTTTGCCGGAGAGAGGCTGATCAATCTTATTACGCTTCCAAGTGATGAGCACAAAGGGCGTATCATTGGCAAAGAGGGGCGCAATATCAAGGCGCTCGAGATGCTGCTCGGTGTGGATATCATCATCGATGAGACACCCGGAGTGATCATTGTCAGTTCGTTTAACCTCTACCGCCGTGCGATTGCTACGAGGGTGATAGAGATACTGGTCGAAGATGGGCGTATCCATCCCGGACGTATCGAAGAGGTACATGAAAAAGTGGTCGCGGAGTTTGAGAAGAAGACCTATGAAGAGGGTGAGAGCATCATCATCGATATGGGGCTTTTCCCGATGCACGAAGAGCTCCTCAGACTGATAGGACGGCTCAAATACCGCGCAAGTTACGGACAGAACGCCCTGGCACATACACTCGAAGTGGCACGGCTTGCCAAGGTGATGGCTGCTGAGATGGGCGGTGATGAGAAGCTTGCGATGCGTGCAGGATTGCTGCATGATATCGGCAAGGCACTGACACAGGATATGGGCGGGTCGCATGTCGATATCGGAGCCGATCTCTGCCGCAGACACAGGGAGCATCCGACGGTGATCAATGCGATCTACGCACACCACGGACATGAAGAGCCCGACTCGGTAGAGAGTGCGGCAGTCTGTGCGGCAGATATCCTCTCCGCTGCGCGTCCGGGTGCCAGACGCGAAGTACTCGAGAGTTTCACCAAGCGTGTTAAGGAGATCGAAGATATCGCGACATCCAAGCCCTATGTGACACACGCTTATGCGATCAATGCCGGTCGGGAGATACGCGTCTTTGTCAATGCCCACAAGATGAGTGATAACGAAGCGGTACTACTCAGCCGCCAGATCGCCAAAGAGATCGAAGAGAAGGTGCAGTATCCCGGAGAGATAAAAGTCAATGTCATCCGAGAAACCAGAGCCACCGCACTGGCGAGATAATGGATAATGCGAAGCAAAAAAGCGTTATAATTGATTATTGAATTCTCTTGAAGAATCATCGGTTTCACTCGATAGCTATAGCAGTCGCGAACACAAGCGCCCGTTTCACGGGTTTAGCGCTCCTTTGTCGCCATCAAGTGAAACCTCATTTGGAAGGCTCAATTCAATTTATACAAAGGAATATGACTATGGACAGATGTGAAGAGATCATCGCCAATGTAAAGATGGAAGAGTGTTATGCAGGCTTGAGTCTTGTTTTTGATGAGGCGCGTGCAGATCTTAGAGAGGAGATCGAGCAGGCGATCCAGAAGGTATGCAATGAGACCAAACTTGAGCCGCTCGTCTTTGACAACAAGCAGGTAGACAAGCAGGGGCACGAAGCGTACTATATAGAGTTTACCGATGAAGCGCAGCGGGAGAGCGGCGGCTTTTTTACTACTTTGCTCAAAGAGCTGCGTATCGATAAGTGTGTCAATGACTTTATTCCGCAGGAGGATGCAAAATGCTAAAAAAGATTCTAACGGGTTTGGTACTGATCAGTATCGTGCTTTGGGCGGAAAATGCCAATTCCAAGATAGACACTTCGAAAAAAGAGGCGAAAACACCGGTAGTGGTATTGGAGACAACGGCAGGTACTATTGAGCTCAAACTCTATCCAAAAGCGGCACCGCTGGCAGTGGAAAATTTCGTCACACATGCCAAAGAGGGCTATTACAACGGGACGATCTTTCACCGTGTTATCAAAGGTTTTATGATCCAGGGCGGTGACCCTACCGGTACGGGCAGAGGCGGCGAGTCGATCTGGCACAAGGATTTCAAAAATGAATATGATAAAAATCTCGTCTTCGACAGACCCTTCCTTCTTGCTATGGCAAACAAAGGTCCCAATACCAATGGAAGCCAGTTTTTTATAACGGTAGCTCCGGCACCTTGGCTCAATGGCGGATATACGATCTTTGGAGAGGTGCTCAAGGGCGAAGATGCGGTCAAGAAGATCGAAAATGTCTCTACAG
>JALWKQ010000200.1 GCA_027081395.1 Sulfurovum sp.
AGCACCATCTCAGCGATACGCATCACCTCCTTGGTAGTGACACGCTGCCCGTCGACGAACTTGGTCTCGACACCCAGCTCAGCCAAAAGATCGGTAATACTTTTGCCTCCTCCGTGCACAATGATCGGCTTCATCCCTACCAGATGCAGCAGCACAATATCGCGTGCGAACTCCTCTTTGAGTGTAGGACTGGTCTGCGCCGATCCGCCATATTTGATCACGATCTTCTCATTGGAGAAACGCTTGATAAAGGGCAAAGCGTCCAGCAGTGTCTTGACCACATCTATTTTGCTTGTCATTCTCTCTTTCCTTGTCGGTACCGGTCGATAGCTTCAGCTATCTGACCACGGCTCTTTTTATTGATCTCTAATTTTAACTTCATTTCCGAGACAGGCAACTTAAACCCCTCCATCTTGACCCTGTCTTTTGAGGTGCACAGTATTGAATCGGCATGATGCTCCTGCAAAATCCGTTTCAACTCCTCCTCGTCAAAATAGGCATGGTCATCCTTGTAGACTTTGGCTACGACACCTTCTGGCAGGTAGGGGTCGAGGCGCTGTGGATGGGCGATCGCCGTGACAAGCACCATCCGATCGGCAGGATTTTCCACTGTCACTTGCCGATGGTACTCCCTGCCTTCTTTGAGAATCAGGTCGGCGTAAGTACGGGTAGAGACAAACTCACGAAAAGGTCCTGCAGGGAAGGTATAGTAGTTGGAGATCGATTCGGGTTCAAGCAGGATATCATACTTCTCGATATCAACCCTGTTAAAGCCGTCATCGAGGATGATCATCTCTGCGCCGTTGGTGATCGCCTTGCGTATCCCCTCTTTGCGATCCTCCGAGACGATCACGTCCGCATGGGGAAGTGCACGTGCCATCAGCATCGGCTCATCCCCGCTTTGTGTGACATCACAGAGGATCTCACCCTTGCGACTCACTTCGACAAGCCCCCTGCTCTGCCTGCCATATCCTCGTGAAACGATCCCCACCTTCTCATACTCAGAAGCGAGCGCGATCACAAAGGGGGTCTTGCCCGATCCCCCGACGATCAGGTTCCCTACGCTGATGATCGGTACATCAAAGCACTCTTTCCTGGCTTGCAGCCTGCGCAGCCGCATTCCCGCCCCATAGAGAAAGGAGAGGGGCAAAAGCAGTGTGATAAAGGGATAATGATACCATCTTGGTGCAAAATAGAGACGTTCAAAAAAGGCTTTCATTCACACTCCCTTGCACCAAGCCGCTTGATCTCATCGCAGCTGAATCCCGCCTCTTTCCTTGCATCAACATTAATATGGGGGCGATGCTTCTCAAGCAGCGCATAGGCTTGAAGGATATCAAAGTAGACACTCTCCTCCTTCCCCTCCATTTGGCAAAGGTATTTGAACCACCTGTCTCCTTTTTGGACATGATCGATCTCTTCATTGTAGATAATATGCAGTGCATCCAGCAGCTCAGAGACATAGGGGTTTTTCCGTTTGTTCTCCAGCTTTTTCATGATCTGCGGACTGACATCCAATCCGCTTGCCTCATAATAACGCGGGATGATCGCCATACGCTCAAGATGGTTATGTGCCGTGTGCTGTGCAGCATCAAAGAGCCCAGAGTGTACAGGAAAGTCCCCATAGGCAAATCCCAGGTGCTCCAGTATCCTTGAGAGCATTTTGAAGTGGCGTATCTCATCGGATGCCACTTCCAGCCAATCGATGCGATACGCAGCAGGCACATCTCTGTAGCGATAGACGGCATCGAGTGCCAGATCGATCGCCGAATACTCGATATGGGCAATGGCATGCACCAGTGTCGCCAACCCCTCGTTACTCTCAAAATCTTTACGTGCAGGCAGTGCCCTGGGATCGACGATGCAACATTTGGAAGCATAAGAAGGTCTGTCGAACGTTTTGGGGATACCTGAAATTGAAGGATTAACATCCTTTAGGTTACAATATACCAAAGACTCGGACGTGATCGCCTCTTTGAGGTCGATATCGTCACTGAGAATGGCAGTTTCAAGCCTGTCGTAAAGATCATATTTCATAAAGGAATTATAGCTGATGGAGATTAAAATCCAACCCATGGGATCGACCCAGACCAACTGCTACATCGTCACCAAAGAGGGCAAAGATCTGATCATCGATCCAGGTATGGGAGCGACGGAGTGGGTCAAAGCACATGTGACAAATCCTGTAGCGATCCTCAACACCCATGGACACTATGACCACGTCTGGAGCAATGCGGCACTGCAAAAGGAGCTCAAGCTTCCTATCTACTG
>JALWKQ010000201.1 GCA_027081395.1 Sulfurovum sp.
TAACTGTCATCAAAACTGTTGTCGACATATCGGCGGATCAGACTCGTCTTCCCAACGTGAAAATCCCCCAGAAGAAGTATCTTTTTTCGTATCATTCTGCGCTTCTTTTTATCATATCTACTATTTTCTTATCATTGAGCTCAAATTTTAGCTTAATTCGTCTTGATGCCTCTTTGTCCTCTTTGCCGTTGAGGATCACAGGGTGGCTCTCGCCAAGTCCCTTTGCCGTTATCATGGATGCAACGCCATACTGCTCCGCAACAGGCTCACTCAGCAATGCTTCCTCGATCGCTTTGGCACGCGCCAAAGAGAGTATCCTGTTGTGTTCTGCATCACCGGAACTGTCAGTATACCCTTCTATCACAAATCCTTTGATAAAGGGTCTGATCTTCGGGTCTCCCAACAAAACAGAGAGATAGCTGGAAAAATGGGCTTTTACCTCCGGCAAAGCTTCCGCTTTCGGTACTGTCTCTCCCGCTTCAAAAAGACGTTTGCCGCTAAAGTCCAACGACCCGTCAGGCTGCAGCAAACCATCTCTGCCCAACGCATTGTCAAGCCTCTTCAGAATATATGCACGTTTATCTGCCAGTGACTTCACTTGAGCAAGCTTTTGATTGCTCTGGATGTATCGCTTCTCAAGCTGGTTGAGTTGTTTCTCCATCTTCTCAAGAGCTTGTGACATCTCTTGGACTTTCGATGAGATAGTATCTTCTGATCGTGTCAAGATCGTCTGCTTTTGAACAAGTGTCGATATTTTCCGATCCAGAAGCTCTACAGGCAGATGTGTACGGTCTTCGATCTTCTTGCCGCTTTTCTCCTGCAACAATTTTTTGACTCTATAAAGCCCTTCAAGAGAGTTGAGATCTCCTCGGATCACCAGCCGGTCACTCTCCTCTTCCAGAGTGACATCCTCTCCGCTCTTGCGACTAATCTCCTGCTCCAACAGATAGAGATCATATCTCTTTTTGGCGCTATATCCGACATACCCCAGAATCAGCAGCGCCAAAAGCCAAAAGAGATACTTCGCGGGATTGCTTCTGGCTTTATTATGACCTTTCTCCTGTGAGTTAGGATTCTCTTCGGATAGAAACTGTTTCATCTCCTCCTGGATCTCTTGGATCTCGTCGGCACGGTCATCCCCCTCAAAACGTTGAAAAAAATCACTGTACTTTCTGATCAGTGTTGCGAAAAATACATTGATACGGGCACGCTGTTCATGATCAGGCTCTGCATCGAGAAAGGCGATCAGATAAACCGATCCGGCACTTTCGATATAGAGTGTCGCATTACCGTAGCTGAGGAGTTGTACTTCGGAGGAGGTCTCGTTGTGCTCTATCCAGTCATTGACAAAGTCTTTGATCGCACTTGCCATAGAAGCGACCATGTGAGGATCGTCGATCTCTTTCTCTTCGATATGCGCTTCGGTGATCAAAAGCCCCGTATCTTTCTGGATCACAAAGAGCGATTCTATCTTGGCATCGGCAGCCTCTTCGAGCAGAAGCTCGCTTTCGCTCACACCGGTCAGTTTGGCTTTTGCCTTGCGTTTATAGCGTTCAAAGGAGAGTCCATCCTCGATCTTGGCATTGATACTCTCCATCATCTCTGCGATCGCATTGCTGACATATTTGGAGATCATCCCGCCCATGATCGGATAGAGTGCATCGACCATTTTGTCTTTGTTGTCAGCGATCTCTTTGGCAATAGCGGGAGAGATCACACGCTGAAGGGATCGGCTGAGTGAAGGCAGGTCTTTATCGGCACTTTTTGTGATGATCTGAGAAAGATACTCTGCGAGGATATCCAGCGTTCTTGCCTCTTTTTGCTGCAGTTTCTGCAGCAGCAGATCATCAAACAGCGGCAGCAGTTTCTCCTTGATCGTCTCGGGATCATAGGACTCAAACTCCAGCGTCTGAAGCTTTGATGCCAGTGCTTCTATCTGTGCAAGCTCATCCTCAAGCAGCAGATGCTTGAGCCTTTCGAGCTCTGATGCCTCATTTTTCAGATTTCTTGCCCTCATTCATCAGTGTATTGATATCTGTTCCCTGTATCTTCATCGCAACATCGAGCAGCATCTGTGCCATCGAATCTCTCGAGAGTTTCTCATCTCCAAGAGATGCCATACCCTTTTGCAGCGCATCTTCAATTTCAGATTTCATCGTCTGCATACGCTCCTGCATCTTTGCATTCTCATCTGCCATATTCTCTTTCATGATCTTGAGCTTGGTGGCAAATTCATCTTTATGGTTCTCAAGCTGCAGTT
>JALWKQ010000202.1 GCA_027081395.1 Sulfurovum sp.
AAAAAGGTGATCGTACTCGGCAACGGCGGCAAGAAAGAGTATGCTGCCAATATCTCGGAAGTGGCTGTCTCGAAAGCGGGTATCTACCTCTTCACCAAAGAGGGTGAAGTGATCCGTCTCGATCTGGGTCTAAGACCGATTGCAAAGAAGAAATTCAAGTTTGCACACTTCTCTGCCGCGACCGCCTTTGGTGACAGAGTCTATGCGCTCGATCAGCAGGGATCACTCATCGTACTCTCAAGCGATCTTGGCAAATACAAGATCTATGATGTAGGTGCAGTGGATAAACCGGCATTTATCACGGGAACCAAGCTCTACAAAGACGGCAGAGTGATCGAACTTTCCCAATTGGGTTATGAGTAAAAACGCCAAAAGTGACCTCCTTGTAGCATTTGAAGAGTATCTGAGTGTCACCAAGGCACTCGATACCCTCACTATCTCCTCTTATCTCAGTGATCTGACACAACTCGAAGAGAGTTCAGGCAAACGCCTTACCGCACTCGATACTTCGGATATTTTACAATTTCTCTCCTCTTTTGAAAACAAACGTACACTCAACCGGAAGCTCTCCTCGATCAATGCTTTTTTTGCCTTTTGTCACCTGAAGGATTTTACCCATGAGCGTATCAAGATACCGATGGCGAGGGTACCCAAAACACTCCCTAAGTATCTCAGCCCCGAAGAGATCATGCAGGGACTCTCTCTTATTGACCGCAGTACGCTGACGGGGCTAAGAGACTATGCGTTGATCCTCTTTTTGTATGCAAGCGGCTGTCGTATCTCCGAAGCACTGAGTGTACAGCGAAGCGATATACTGGAGGGGTGGCTGAAGATCCGTTTTGCCAAAGGGGAGAAAGAACGTATCGTACCGCTTGCGCCCATAGCAACTGAAGCGCTTGATGCCTATCTGGCAAAGCAGGGATATCTGAGCAGCTATATCTGGCTCAACTACAGAGGCGAACCGCTCAGCCGTATCAGTGCCTACAAGATTGTCAAGAAGTATCTGGGTGTTTCACCCCATGTACTGCGCCACTCCTTTGCCTCCTCTCTCATCATAGGCGGGGCAGATCTGCGTGTGGTACAGGAGTTGCTTGGTCACAGTTCGCTGGAGACGACACAGATCTATACCCATATCCAAAAACAGAATCTCAAAGAGACGATGCAGCAGTTTCATCCGCTGCGATAATTTGGGTAAAATAGTGCCATGAAAGAGATCGTAGAGTTTTTGCAGCAAAAAGGTATCATCTTCAAATCTCTCAAGGAGATCACTCCCAAAGAGCTTGGTTCACGCAAGAGAGTCAGGCTCTATCTGGGGGTGGATCTCAAGAGCTACTATGCGCTTGTGATGGTTGTGGAGAAAAAGAGCCGGGTACTTCGTAAAGAGGCCGAGGAGTTTATTGCATTGCATGAGAAGCTCGAGCGCTATATCGACAGCAAGATCAAGCAGAAATATATCATCATCAAAGCACCGCTCTGTTCCAAAGCCAAAGCGTTTTTGGAAGAGCAGGGATGGAAAGTGTTTGATCAGGTAGTAAGTAGCAGGTAGGAGGTAGGAGTGAGGGGCAAGAAATTAGAATATCAGTTACTTGCAGATATTGGCAACAGCCGTGTACATATTTATGATGGCAAAGAGGTAGTGCATCTGTTGCCTGATGAAGCAATTGCTAAGTTTGGTACCAAAAAGGTAAACTATATTTCGGTCAACACTCCTTTGGAAGCACGGATAAAAGCGGAGACCGTATGGGAGAATGTCTCCAACAAGGTACATATCACAGGTGAGTATAAGACGATGGGGGTGGATAGACGCACACTCTGTCTGAGTCATGACAACGGACTCTTCATTGATGCCGGATCGGCGATCACTGTGGATGTGGTAGAGCGAGGGGCATACAAGGGCGGGTATATCCTCCCGGGACTCTCTGCGATGCTGGGAAGCTACCGCCAGATCTCGGATGTACTGGATGTGACACTGGAGAGATCGCTCGATCTGACCCGTCTGCCTCTTACAACCAAAGAGCAGATAAGCTATGGTATAATCGCATCTATCAAAGCGCTCATCGAAAAACACCGAGAGAACAAACCACTCTATTTTACGGGGGGAGACGGTGATTTTCTTGCAGGATTTTTCCAAGATGCAATCTATGATGAAGCGCTTGTTTTTCACGGTATGAAGCGGGCACTTCGTGCGAGTGAGGAATTAGGAATTAGGAATTAGGAATTAGGAATT
>JALWKQ010000203.1 GCA_027081395.1 Sulfurovum sp.
TCCTTACATACAAAAAAATCGGAAAAAGATAAAAAATGCTTGACGACCTGCTCCGCTTTCACCTTCAATCCTTTTCACATTTTCTGACTATATCATAAAAATGTCAAAAAAGTGTGTAGCGGCAGTTATCGTTTTCTTAACGTGCCCGCTTTTCAAGCTCTCCAGGCGTATCCTATGCTCACTTTCGTTCGCATAAACGGATCGCCGTGCGAGCCTACAAAGGGTGAGAGCCGTTAAAAAGAGTCAAACTGCTTTGACTCTTTAGGCTTGAACGCGTAAGCGTATATGCCTTTGGCATAGCGTCGCCGGCAGTTGTCGTTTGCTTAACGGCTCTCCCCCCTTATCTGGTAAGTAATGTCGCCGGCGCCGAAGGCGGTGATGAGTCCGCTGCTGTATTCTCTGATCACATTGCCGTCTCGGATCACTTTGACCACACCGTCCTCTTTGGTCACACTGTCTGCCATCAGAAGTTTGTATCGGCTGAATGCGCCTTTGAGATCAATCGGTATTTCAAGCTCTCCGGCTGACCAGATCGGTAGGATCACCAACTCATCAACGCCTTCGAAGCACTCTACAAACCCCTGTAGATTGTCCATCGTACGGGTATATTTATGCGGTTGCCAGATCACATTGAGCTGGTCGAAACGGCGAAGGGCTTTATAGCTCTGCAGTGACTGCATCGTCACTTTGATCTCAGTAGGATGGTGTCCGTAATCATCGATCACCACACACTGCTCCTGATTCTGGACGATGTCAAAACGTTTTTTGATCCCTTTGTAGTGATGCAGGTTTTTCCGGATATGCTCTACGGTTTCTCCAAGCTCCAGAGCAGCCAGTATCGCCAGCGAGGCATCCAGCGCGATATGTTCGCCAAAGCCGAATACCTCAAAGGCACCCAAATCAAGCAGTTCAAATCTGGTATGCGGCTCACCACCGACAAGGACGAACTCTATGTTGCGTATATCCCGGCTTGGATAGAGGCGGATACTCTCCATCTCAAGCGAAGCGAGGAATTCATCTTCTGCATTGATCACACGTACCTTCGCCAAAGCAAGGAAATTTCTGTAGGCATTGTAGAAACGCTCTTCGTCATATTCGTAATACTCCATATGCTCAGGCTCTACATTGGTCACAATCGCCAGATAGGGGTTGCTGTTGAGAAAACTCTCATCGCTCTCATCTGCCTCAAAAACCACTTTGTTGTTGGGATAGTTGCGTACATTTGAGCCAAACGCTTTGGAGATCGCGCCAATCAGCGCATTGGTCTGCGGCATGATGGAGGCAAGCATCGCAGAAGTGGTACTCTTGCCGTGTGCGCCGCCTACGGCATAGACCTCTTTTTCGCCCAGTATAAATTTGAGTGCCTCTTTTCTTGAAAGCAACTCAATGCCAAGCTCTTTGGCGCGCTGATACTCAGGATTGGTCGGACGTACTGCCGCAGAGTAGATGACCCGGTCAACTCCCTCAACGGCATCGGGATGATGTGGGATCGTGATCTTGGCATCAAAGTTGGTAGCAAGATCATTGGTGATCTCGGTCTGCTTGATATCCGATCCCGATATCTTATGTCCGTCGTTGTGCAAAAACTTCGCCAATGCCGAGAGTCCGATACCGCCTATACCGATAAAATGAATTTTCATACGCACCACCCTCTATCTATTTACTTTTTTCCAATACTTTCAACTCCTCTTTGCCTGCTTTGACCTCTTTGGCAAACATATTGAGCAGTATATCGGTAGGCTGGGTGAAGGTCTGGATGAAAAATGCCAAAGGATCATGGGGATCGACCTGATCCACATCGACAAGCTTTTCGATAAAGTCATCGAAACTGTACCCCGCCATTACTGCCGCTGCATGTACCATCATCGCATCTTTGAGTCCCGGATCGTTGACCGTATGGTAGAGTACCAAAAAGATCTCTTTGGCTCCCTTTTTGTCATTTTCGCTGTAGCGCTGTATGCCGTGCTCGTAGATTGCACGGGCAGTAGCACGATCCTCTTCATCCTGCATATCAAAATCACTCTGTTCACTGAGCTTCTCAGCCAGTTTATCAAAGGCATTGTTGACAATAAACGTAAATATCTCATTGATCTCATCTTCGGGTGCCTCGATGATCAGCTGTGCATCAAGGAGCTGATACCCCTTGGCGATACTGCCTGTCTCCTTGCACTCCTCTTCCAAACGTTT
>JALWKQ010000204.1 GCA_027081395.1 Sulfurovum sp.
AACGAAACCAAATGGCCGTGGTACAGTAACATTGCTCCGGTTTCGTGGATGGTCTATCGTCACGTAGAAGAGGGTAGAGAGCACTTCAATGTCTCCATGTGGGGATATCAGAAGAAAAATGAGGGTGATGAAGCCGCCAAAGAGGTAGAAGAGGGTGAAATGCCGCTTGCCTCATACCTGCTTGCACATCCTGAAGCCCGACTCTCCAAAGAGGAGAAACAGGCTCTGATAGAGGGGCTTAAACGCACTTTTGGAGAAGAGAAACATGAAGAGGAGGATGAAGATTAGTCTTCATCCTCTGTTACGATGACGATCTTGCCGTCGACATCGTAATGTGCTATGTACGCCTCTATGAGTCTTTCAAGCCTTTTGTCATCCAGTGTTGTCGCCTTTTTAAGCGGGAACTTTCTGAAAAAGGGTGCAGGCATGATGGAGGTATCGGTTGAGGGGTGTTTGAGATAGGCAGCCATCTTCTTTTTGATCGTCTCTTTGGAGGCGTAGCGCATCAGGTAGCGGCGGTAGATCATCTCTGAGGGGATCTGCTGGGCTTGGTGGCATGAAAGACACCCTTTTTCCAAAGCTGATGTGCTGTTTTCTTGGGCGTATACCATGCTTGTCAAGCCTACTATGGCAATAATCATATAAAATCTTTTGTATATCATGCTTTGCTCCATGTGATGATAACCTCTGTACCCTCATGCCGTTTTGAGCGGAATGTAATCTTAAACTTGTAGTTGTTGATCACCTGATGGACAATGTCAAGCCCGATACCAAAGCCGCCTTCACTGCTGTTGGCACGTACGAAGCGGCGGTGTACCTGCTTTAGAGTCTCTTCATCCATCCCTTCGCCACTGTCTACGATACGCAACGCCTCTTTTGAGAGTGTGATGATCAGATCCCCACCGGTGCGGTTATATTTGATGGCATTGGAGAGGAGGTTGTCGATGAGCCTGAGTGCATCGTCCTGATCTATCGGCACCACAACATCATCGGTGATCTCTGTTTTCAGCTGCAGCTGTTTAGCCGAGATGGCAGCTGAGAAGTAGGCGATACGCTCATGCAGCAGTGCCGAGATATTCAGAGGGCGGATATCGCGGTGGTAGGCATGGTTGAGTTTGAGGTAGGTCAGGTCGTCATAGATACGGCTGATGGTCTTGGATGCGATCTCGATACGCTGCATCTCCTCTTTGGCTCTGTCACATTTGTTGAGTGTCTGTATCAGCTCAAGATTGGTCAAAATGGTACTTACAGGCGTGTTGAGTTCATGGGTGGTATCTTGGATAAAGCGGTTCATCATCCCGATGGCATCCCGCATCGGTGCGATAAAGAGACGCCCCAGAAAGTATCCGAGTATCACAAAGAAGATCCCCGCTACGATCATAAAAAATACTATATTCTTCCGTAGCTTGGAGAGTGCCGCTTCATCCACCGGTGTACCCAAAACGATATAGACAACACCAAGATAGTAGGGTTCGATTTTTCTCGTATAGAAGAGTGTGCCGTTGTCTATCTGATACTCTTTGTCAAACTGAAATGATGTGGGCAGTGACAGATTGGATGCGACCGGTTTTCGATCCATATTGATGAGCGCTATTTTATACGGTGAATGAAGCTTAAGGGGCAAGGTTTTGGCATATGTTTTGTGCAGTGTGATCAGCTGGTGGTGTATATGCTCCCCCTCCTGTTTCATCAGTTGGCGTTGTTTGTCGATAATGTTGTGTTTTTCGAGTGTGTAAAAGATGGCAGCACCAATGGCAAACAGTAGAAAGGTCGAGAGCAGGTAGATCGCCAAAAAGCGGTATAGGCTGCGTTTTTCACTATGGTACAAAGCGGTACCCTACATTTTTGACAGTTTCTATTCTCTCCTTGCCGAGGTAGGCGCGCAGGGTTTTGATATAGGTGCGTAAAGAGCCGGCACTAGGAGACTCGTCATACTCCCAGAGTACGCGGTTGATCTGCTCATAGCCAAGAAGACGGTTTTGGTTCTCTAGAAAAAGTGTCAGAAGTTTTGCCTCTTTTTGTTTCAGTGTGACACTTTGGTCTGCGATTTTGAGTATAAACTCTTCGGGGTAGTAGCGTATCGTTTCGTTGATGTCGATACAGGCTTTTTTCTCTCCGAATGCTTTTCGCAGTTGCGCTTCGATGCGTACCAGTAGCTCCTTGAGCGCGAA
>JALWKQ010000205.1 GCA_027081395.1 Sulfurovum sp.
CGGGCAGGGAACATCGAGTTTTTTCGCAGGTTCGAGCGATTTTGCGTTTTTGCATTTGGGGTATGCCGAACAGGCGAGGAACTTGCCGCGTCTGGAGTTTTTGATCACCATCGGTGAGCCGCACTTTTCACACTTCTCATCGGTCTCTTCGGGCTGTTCAGGTTCGGTGCCGTCAGTGTTTTTGGTATATTTGCACTTAGGGAAGTTGGAGCAGGCGATAAACTCACCGTAGCGCCCTTTCCTCAGCAGCAGTTCAGAGCCGCATTTTGGGCAGTTCTCTCCGGTAGGGATCGCGACTTTGAGGCTCTTGATATTTTTTTTACCCTCTTCGATCTTTTGCATGAACGGTGTATAGAACTCCTTGAGGATCTTCTGCCAGTTCTCCTCTCCGCTTGCGACTTTGTCGAGGGTCTCCTCCATACTTGCAGTAAAGTTGCTGTCGACGATCTCAGGGAAGTGCTTTTCAAGCATCTCGATGACGGTAAAGGCGATCTCTGTCGGGTGGATACGCTTTTTGATCAGTTCGATATATTTACGCTGCTGCAGTATCGTAATGGTCGGCGCATAGGTACTTGGACGTCCGATACCGAGACTTTCGAGTTTTTTGATCAGGCTGGCTTCGTTGTAACGTGCCGGCGGCTCTGTGAAGTGCTGTGCGGCATTGATATCATCAAGTGTGACTGCCTGCCCCTGCTTGAGATCAGGGAGGAGTTTGTCCTTCTCACTGTAGCCGGTAACTCTGTAGAAGCCGTCAAAGAGCAGCTTCTTGCCGCTGGCTTTGAAGGTGCTCTTCTCGCCTTTGAAGAAGATACTTTGTGACTCAAGCTCCGCTTCGGTCATCTGACAGGCGAGAAAACGGTTGTAGATGAGGCGGTAGAGTTTGAGCTCATCGACACTGAGGTAATCTGCCGCCTTTTTGGCATCGAAGTCGATCATGGTCGGACGGATCGCTTCGTGTGCCTCCTGTGCCCCTTTGGATTTGGTCGCATAGTTTTTTGGTTTGCTTGGCAGGTACTTCTCACCGTAGTTGGCTTTGATGTAGTCTCTGGCTGCGGTGACTGCCTCTTTGGCAAGGTTGAGTGAGTCGGTACGCATATAGGTGATGACACCCATCACACCCTGGTCGGTCTTGACACCTTCGTAGAGTTTCTGGGCGACCATCATCGTCTTTTTGGGAGAGAATCCCAGTTGTGTAGAGGCGGCCTGCTGGAGTGTTGAGGTCATGAACGGCGGAGGCGTTTTGGTCTTCCGTTTGGTCTTTTCGATGGCACTGACCTTGAAGGATTCGCCTTTGGCAGAGGCGACGATCTCTGCCGCATCCGCTTCTGTCTTGATGGTCATCTTGTCGATCTTGAGACCATTATAGTCATAGATGCTTGCATCGATACTCTTCTCAAAAAGTGCATCAATTGTCCAGTACTCTTCGGGCTTGAAGGCTTTGATCTCGCGCTCTCTGTCTACGACCAGCTTGAGTGTGGCGCTCTGTACACGTCCGGCGCTCAGCCCCTTCTGTATCTTATTGGCAAGCAGCGGGGAGAGCTTGTAGCCTACGATACGGTCAAGCAGACGGCGTGTCTGCTGTGCATCGACGGAGTCCATATCGATCTTGCGCGGGTTCTCAAGGGCGTGCTCGATCGCGGATTTGGTGATCTCGTGAAAGACGATACGCGGGAGCTCTGTGGGCTCTTTGCCGATCGCTTTGGCGATATGGTAGCCAATTGCCTCTCCTTCCCGATCCTCATCGGTCGCGATATAGACAGTCTCTGCCTCTTTGGCGAGCTTCTTGAGCTCTTTGACCGTGGGGTTGGCATCACGGGGGATAGAGTATTTTGGTACGAGATCTCCCGTCTCCTCATCGATCGTGATCCCGAATGTACTTTTGGGAAGATCCCGGATATGTCCTTTGGAGGCAATGACTTTGTAGTCTTTGCCGAGGAAGTTGGTGATGGTTCTTGCTTTTGCCGGTGATTCGACGATGATCAGATTTTTCATAGTTTACTTACTTTACTATAGCGAAATTTTTTGGCATTGTAGCACAAATCTTTGAAAAGTCTCTATCTTGGATATCGACCTGCTTTGGGCAGAAGCAAAAAGTCAAAGCTGCGCGAAGCATAATGAAGATGCTACCAAGGTTGCAAAAATTTTTCTCTT
>JALWKQ010000206.1 GCA_027081395.1 Sulfurovum sp.
AGATCGACTTTGGAGTGGTCACCCTCATGCATATTTTTACCCGCATCCGCTTCAAGGTGCGCCTCAGTGATATGGATCTCTTTTTGTGTACCGTCCTCCAGATCTATTGTGAGCGTACCGTCTCTAAGAATCGGCTCATAAAACTGTGTGATCTGGTAGGCACTCGGCGAGTCGGGATAGAAATATGATTTACGGTCAAAACGACTTGCTTCATTGATCGTCGCATTGACTGCATTTGCCAGACGCATCGCTTTGACAGCCGCTTCCTTATTGACTACGGGGAGTGCTCCGGGCAGTGCCAGACAGGTTGGACAGGTATTGCTGTTTTGGTGTGCTGCAAATGACGTAGGACAACTACAAAAGAGTTTACTTTTGGTATTGAGCTGGACATGGACTTCAAGACCGATCACGGTTTCAAACATCAGTGGTTTCCTTGGGAAAAAATTACAGATATTATAACCATTTGCTTATTTAACTCTAATGAGATAAAATTTCTGCACCAAAAAATTCTGCGGAGAGAAGAGATGAACAAATCAGCAATAATCAATCTGGCCGCAATGCTTCTCATTGGGGCATCCTATCTATTTCCTGCTTATCACCGTCCTTTGCTCTATACCGGTTTGTTCGCGCTCTCGGGCGCAGTGACCAATTGGCTGGCAATCTACATGCTTTTTGAAAAGGTACCGTTTCTTTACGGTTCGGGAGTGATCGAAGCCAACTTTGAGCAGTTCAAAAAAGCGATCGCACAGATGATCATGACACAGTTTTTTACCAAAGAGAAGATACAAAACTTTTTTGCAAAGGAGGAGCAGAAGATCGATCTCGCCCCTTTGGTCGCGTCAGCTGACTTCTCACCGGCATTTGATGCACTCTCCCAGAGCGTCATGGAGTCCAAGTTTGGCGGTGCGATACAGATGTTTGGCGGCCAAGAGGCACTTGAGGGGCTGAGAGAACCTTTCGAGCGTAAGCTCAAATCAGCCGTGACCTCTATCGTCTCCTCCGAAACCTTCAAAGCACAGCTCGATCATCATCTGCGCCACTCCACACTCAGTGACGACCTCATAGAGACCATCGCCCAGCTTGTGCAGTCACGTCTTGACGAACTGAGTCCAAAGATGGTCAAAACGCTTGTAGAGCAGCTCATCAGCGAACATCTGCAGTGGCTGGTGGTCTGGGGCGGTGTCTTTGGCGGTATGATCGGGCTTATCTCTTCGTATCTTCTTTAGGGAAGCTCTAACAATAGGTGATAACCACAACATCTCTAGCTTTTCTCTAGGCTAGGCACACTTTCGAAGTCCTAGCCATAGCTAAGTCGAGAAAGTGTAACAACGCATAGGGGAAAGCTAGAAGTGCCCATAGGGTGGGCTTTGCAAACGCAATCTTGCACAAGATACTTCCTTCCTCTTAGCTATGGCTAGGAGTTGTAAGTCTCTTGCACAATCTTACATTTGCAAAACCCATTGTGGGTATTACCTATTATTAGAGATTCCCTGTAAAGATCTCCCTGATACGTTCACCCTGTGGTCTGCTGTGTGTCTCATCCGCCTCTTTGATCTGCAGAAGTGTCAACCAGTCAAGCGGATGGTGGAAAATATAGATCACTTTGGAATAGATCCATGATCTCGGCACCGCGCCGAAGAAACGGCTATCTGTAGAGTTGTCCCGATAATCGCCAAGCATATAGTAGTGTGCCGGAGGAATTATGGTGACCGGTGTATGATCAAGCTCATGCGGTACACGAAGTCTCCAGTTGTGTACTACACCATAATACTTGAGATAGGGATCTTTGATAAAATAGCCTTCCGACGTATGCACAAGCTCGAGATCATACCTCTGCCCGAGCATCTCTGTCTTGGATGAATTGCTCTCAATCTGAAGATAAAATGAACGCGCCTTTTCAAAGACTTTATCTTTGGGAAGTGCTGCACACCGCTTGATATAGAGCCTGTTTTCAGGATCAAGCGGATGGCGCATCACCAGTATATCACCACGTTTTATATCCTCAAACTGCCGATAGGCAATGACGATATCATTCTGCAAAAGTTGATAATTCATACTGGTACCGTCAATCCGGTAGATACGAAAGTAGTAGGCAAGGATCAACACTGCCAATAGCAGATATAGATAGTATCTCTTCTTCATAA
>JALWKQ010000207.1 GCA_027081395.1 Sulfurovum sp.
CGTACGGCACAGGTACCACATACCGAGGCACGACACCCTGCCGAGAAAGTGAGTGTGGGGTCATGCTGCTCTTTGATCTCGTAGAGTGCAGCAAGCAGTGTAAGTCCCTCTGAGATCTGGAAATCCTTAAAGCCTTTGTCTCGTTTGATAGTTATCTTCATGCCTCTGCCTCCCTTTTCCATTGCAAAACAATATGCTTTTTAAAATGGGTATCGTCACTCTGCGGATAGTCACTTCGGTAGTGCGCCCCGCGGCTCTCTTTTCTTGCCAGTGCGGCAGAGATGATGGTAGGGGCAAGCATCAGAGCGTTTTCGAACTCCAGAAACTCTACGAGATTTTGGTTGTTGCTTCTGGATCTGTCCCGGATACCCATCTTTTTGAGTGCGACCTGGGTGGCGACCACCTCTTCGAGTGCCTGGGTCAGTCCCACTTCAGTGCGGACGATACCCACGTTTTCATAAAAGCGTTTGCCAAGTGCTTTGCGGTGGATATAGAAACTGGTCGGAGCTTCCTGAGTGAAGAGTCTCTCTATTTTCTTTTGGCATGCCTGTAGTACGCTGCTATTGGCAGGTTTACTACTGGCATAGAGGGCATGTTTATAGGCATTTTCCCCTGCAAATCGACCAAAGGCGGTGATCTCCAGTAGAGAGTTGCCCCCAAGACGGTTGGCACCGTGCACTTTGGCATTGGCACATTCACCCACGGCAAAACAGCCCTTGATACCGTTTACCTCCAGTGCATAGTCCACATCGATACCGCCCATGGTGTAGTGTGTGACAGGTTTGATGGGGACAAGCTCCGAGACAGGATCAACCCCTTCGTGAAGTTTGCAAAGTGCCACTTCTTGCGGAAGCAGTGTCATGAGCTTTTCTTCCCCTAAATGGCGCAGATCCAAAAAGACCTCTTCTCCCTTTTGCAACTCTTCAAAGATCGCACGAGCCACTTCATCACGAGGTTTTAGCTCATCAACAAAGCGTTCTTGCTTACTGTTGACAAGGTATCCCCCTTCGCCCCGTGCACTCTCACTCATCAAAATGGCTGAATGTTTGAGCCCTGTAGGGTGAAACTGAACAAACTCCATGTCGCTTACCGCTCCGCCTGCACGCAGTACCGCCGCGATACCGTCCCCCGATACACCGTACATATTGGTCGTATAGCCGTGATATATACCGCCATATCCGCCTGTAGCGATGATGACAGACTTGGCATCGATCTGTTTGATCTTACCGCTTCGAATATCAAGCACAACGGCACCCTTGACCGTATCGTCAGGGACAATCAGTTCAAGCAAAAAGTGCTCATCAAGAAAGGAGACCCCCTCTTTCAGACAGGTATCATAGAGTGCATGCAGCAGTTTGAGCCCGGTATAGTCCTGCGCATAGCAGGCGCGTTTGGCGCTTGCACCACCCATTTTGCGTTGAGCGATGGTATGTAGGGGTCTGACCTCAGATGACAATGCTTCAGCGTTGTCGCCTGCGGGTCTAACCCCTATGTCTATTCTGGAAAAAGGCACGCCTATACGTTCGAGCCACGCTATGGTTTGAGGTGCATCGGCACACATATGGCGCACCATATCTTCATCACAGAGCCCGTGAGCCGACTTGATGGTATCTGCGATATGCAGTGAGACATGATCTTCCTCGACATTGCCAAGCGCTGCGTTCATGCCCCCTTGCGCCATTGAGGTTTGGGAGTTGGTAGGATACATTTTCCCTACGACAAGTACCGAAGCCCCTGCCTCTTTGGCGGCGAGTGCGGCAGAGAGCCCCGCGCCGCCTGACCCAATGATCAATACGTCTATCATGACTCCTCCAAGTAATTTTTAATATTTTTCACTATGCCATCAAGAAGCTTTTTTCTCGCTTCGATACTTGTCCATGCCATGTGTGGCGTGATGAGGAGACGCTCCTTGTGCACCACTTCATTGAGACGGTTGACAGGGTCGATGGGCTCTTTCTCCAAGACATCAAGACCGGCATAGATCTCTCTGCGGTCAAGCTCATAGGCAAGGTCTGTTTCATTGATGATGCCGCCTCTGCCAAGATTGAGCAGGATGGCTCTGTTTTTGAGATAGGGGAGGTTGAGCTCATTGACGAGATTATAGGTATCTTCATTGAGCGGTGCATGGAT
>JALWKQ010000208.1 GCA_027081395.1 Sulfurovum sp.
ATATGCTTTGTATCTAAAAAGAGATTGAAATTATTAAGGAAAAGAGATGGCAAAAGAGAAAGCATATAAAGTATTGGCGGCACAAGAGAGTATCTCCAACAAGAAAGCCAAAGAGCTGATCGACAGAGGCTTGGTCTTTGTCGGAGACAAACAGGTCAAGATCGCCAGAGCTGAGATCGGCACAGAGACAAAATTTCGTATAGAGTACCCTTCGGATATCGAGGTACTTTATGAAGATGAAAATATCATCGCTGTCAACAAACCTGCACAGGTAGACAGCTATGATATACAAGATGCTATAGAGGGGGCAGAGCTGCTGCACCGGCTCGATCGGGATACCAGCGGAGTACTCTTGCTCGGGCGCAACCCTGAGTTTATCGAAGCGGCGATCAAGGAGTTTAAGAACCGCAGAGTGCAGAAGCAGTATGTCGCCTGGGTAGAAGGTGTGGTCTATGAGACGATGGAGATCGATGATCCGATACTGACGATCAAAAAAGGAAAGGCGTTCTCCAAGATTGATCCCCTACGGGGCAAAAAAGCCTATACCAAAGTGATCCCTGAAGAGGTTCAGGGCAAGAAATCCAAAGTGATCATAGAGATCACTACAGGACGTACTCACCAGATCCGGGTGCATCTCGCTTCACGCGGGCATCCCATCGTAGGAGATGAGCAGTATGGAAGCCGAACACAGGCAAAACATATGCTGCTGCACTCCAAAAAGATGAAGATCTTTGACTATGAATTTGAGGCAAAGGAGCCCAAAGCGATTATGAAATATAAGTAGAAATTGCCAAAAAAGCTTTTTTGGCATATTTATATTATAATAACACCTTCTGATTGTTATAATATATGCTGATGGATAAGCAGAAGCAGACGGAACTGACAAAGATTGAGAGTTCCATAAGACGAACAGCTGAGGATAAAATGAAGCTGTTTTCAAAGATGAAATGGAGTGTGAGATGAAAAGCTATTTGATGCGATTACTGCTGTTGTTTGCTCTGTTTATATATGAAGGTATGGCAGCTAGTTTGGAAAATAACGGAAGTTCTGTGGCGTGTGCCAATGTTACGGCAGTTTCAGAAGACGGAAGTGATAACGGTTTTGATGACGAATTCTCATCCTGCGACCAGAAAGTGTATGATCCGCTTGAGGGGTACAACCGGTGGATGACAGCGTTTAATGACAAAGTATTTCTCTATCTGCTCGATCCGGTGGCGAGAGGATACAGTGCGATCCTTCCCCAGCCGGCACGTATAGGAGTCTCCAATGTGGTCAACAATCTCAAGTTTCCTCTCTATTTTAGCAATAACCTTCTGCAGTTGAAAGCAGACGGCAGTGCAAGAGAGCTGGCACGTTTTATGATCAACTCGACCATCGGTCTGCTTGGACTGATCGATGTCGCTACCCAGATCGGCATTAAGCCTGCAAGAGAAGATTTCGGACAGACGCTTGGATACTGGGGGGTTGGCAGCGGTTTCCATCTTGTACTGCCATTCCTTGGACCGTCAAATCTGCGGGATACACTCTCCTTGGGTGCAGACTGGGCAGCCTCACCGCTATCCTATACCGGAGGTAATTATCAGATACCAAACAATGCACTGGAAGCAACCGGTATTAAGGCAGTTGAGATGGTCAATACCACTTCACTCCATCCGGGTGAATATCAGAGTCTGAAAAAGGATGCTTTGGACTGGTATACTTTTTTGAGAAACAGCTATGAAGAGAAAAGGAGAAAAGAGATAGATGAGTAGATGGCTAATCAGTGTCACCCTGCTATGGGCAGTTGTGACAAATATACTTTTTGCAGTATCGGAAAACAAGATAGAGAGTGTCATGCATCAGAAGATCCATGCTATCTCAGATCTCCTCAAGGAGAAGCGTACGCCGCTGATCAAGAAAAAAGGCAAGATCTTTGCGCTTGTAGATGATGTCTTTGACTACAAAACAATGGCAAGGATCGCACTGGGGAGAAAATGGAAAACGTTGACCCCGGATCAGCAGCAGCTTTTTGCCAAGAAGTTTGAGCGTAAACTGAAGAATTCCTACTTTGACAAACTCAAGTTTTACTCTGACCAGAAGGTGGTACTCAAAGGGCAAAAAAAAGTCAAAAAGAACCGTATCAAACT
>JALWKQ010000209.1 GCA_027081395.1 Sulfurovum sp.
TATCTGAGCATCACCGGATTGATCCAGCTCTTTTGCAGCTTGTCACTCTGTGCAGTGTTATTTCTAAAATCATAGTCAAATAGAAGATTTTGATTGTCAGAGAGTATATCGGCAAGTGCATCGGCATTGGCTGCCGATCCCGTCAGCATGAGCACGAGAGCACAAGAGCCACAAAGGTGACCGATAGACTTTCTGATCTTTTGTCTCATTGCGCTTCTACTCTTGCCAGTGCAGCTTCAAAGCGCTTGAAGCCTTCATCGATCTCCGCTTTGCTGATCGTCAGACTCGGCAGGAAACGTACTGTATTACGTCCCGCCTTGAGTACGATAAGACGCTCTGCCATACTCTCTTTGAGAACGGCTGCCTGTATCTGCGGACTCTTGGCACGCAATCCACGCATCAACCCCAGCCCTACCTCTTTTTCAAAGAGATCGTCACAGCTTGCAGCAATCTCCTGCAGCTTCTTCTCGAAATAGAGATGCGTCTCCGCCAGTGCACCACTCTCATAGAGCTCTTCGAGGATATCCAGCACCGCCAAACCTGCACGGGTACTCAGGTAGTTACCGCCAAAGGTACTGCCGTGATCTCCCGCTTTGAGAACCTCTTTGTGCCGTGTCATCACCGCACCGATAGGCACACCGCCGCCAAGCCCCTTGGCAAGTGTGATGATATCGGGCTCAATTTCATAGAGGTTGGAGGCGAGGAACTCTCCGGTACGATAGACGCCTGTTTGCACCTCATCGACGATGAGCAGCACACCCGCTTTTTTCAGATGCTTTGCAAGTGCCTGTATCTCAGCCTTGTCAAAGGGCTGCACACCGCCCTCACCCTGCACCAGCTCTATCAGTACCGCCACAGTCTCATCATCGATCGCTTTGTAGACATCATCGATACTCTTCTCATAGCTAAATCCGTCAGGATAGGGAGAGAAGTGCGGCGTATGGAAGCTCTCCTGTCCGGTCGCTTTCACTGTCGTGATCGTACGTCCGTGAAAGGAGTGTTCAAGCGTGATCACTTTGTAGCGTTTGTTCTCAAAATGTGTTTCTCCATACTTTCTTGCGATCTTGATCGCACCTTCATTCGCCTCCGCACCGCTATTGGCAAAGAAAACACCCATATCATAGCCGCTTAGCTTGACGATACGTTCCGCCAGCTTTGCCTGTGGCTCGATCACCTGGAGGTTTGAGATATGGATGATCTTTCGCGCCTGATCACAGATCGCATCTGCGAGTACCGGGTTGGCATGCCCTACCGAATTGACCCCGATACCCGAAGCGAAATCGATATAGTCTCTCCCCTGGTCATCAAAGAGTGTCGAGCCTTTGCCCTCTACAAAATTTGTATAGTCCCGTGCATAGGTTTGCAGTACATATTGTTTGTCTTGTGCTTCCAGTGTCATCTTAATTCTCCATTTTTCTGATCGTTACTTTGACTTCCTGATAACAGGCATTCTCTCCCTCATCACTCAGGATTGCGGGAGTAAGGTAGTTGACTCCTACAGTGTTATTGGTCACCACGGCGCAGTTGGGTCGGATATCTTCACTCAGATGGACCCTGAACGGGTGTTCGCCGTGCTCTGAGGAGAGGAGTACCGTTTCACCCTCCGCATACCCCGTATCGGGATGCAGTCCGACCCTGTCATCACGTACGAACTGCGTATTGAGTGATTTGGCGGACTTGGGCGAGAGCAGCCAAAAAGTCTCGTCCTTGGGCTTGTTCTTGCTTACTTTTCTGTACTTTCTAAAGCGCTTGGTATTGATAAAGTCATCGTCATAGTCATCGATGAACTCAAACTCATCATCTCCATCCTCGCCAAACCCCTCTTCATAAGGAAGAGAGTCACATCCGGGAGAACGGTAGCATCCATCCTCCTGCTCACACTGATCAAGCCAAATCTGTATATACTCCTGCTCGTCTTTGAGCCCCGAGAATCCGAATGCATCAAAAAGGTACTTGGTAAAATCATACTCACTGATACCAAAAGAACTCTCTATGATTTTGTTCATCTTTTCGACATACTGGTGCCCGTAGCTTAGACGGACATCCTCTTTTTCGAAAAAGTTTTTTGCAGGGATGACGATATCCGCCAATGCAGAGGTCTCATTCTCATAGAGCCCAAAAT
>JALWKQ010000210.1 GCA_027081395.1 Sulfurovum sp.
CAAATAAAACATCCGTCTATTTTCCTTCTATTTGCCGCTCTTTCTTACGATATCCGCACCCAGTTTAGAGAGTTTGCCCTCAAGGTCATCATAACCTCTGTCGAGATGGTAGATCCTTCGGACGTTTGTCGTCCCTTCTGCTACGAGTGCGGCAAGTACGAGGGCAGATGAAGCACGCAGGTCAGTAGCCATGACATCGGCGCCATAGAGCTTGTCGACACCTTTGACTGCGGCGGTCGAACCCTTGAGCCAGATATCCGCGCCAAGGCGGTTGAGCTCGCTTACATGCATAAATCTGTTCTCAAAGAGGCGCTCCTCAATCAGACTCTCCCCCTCAGCCATGGTAGCAACTGCCATAAACTGTGCCTGCATGTCAGTCGGGAAGCCCGGATACTCTGTGGTGATGAGATTGACAGGGCGGATCGTCTCTGCAGGGTGGATCGTGATCTTGTCACCTTCGATATCAAAACTGCACCCCATCGACTCAAGCTTGTCAATACTCGCACGGATATGTCCTGCATCGACCTTCTCAAGTGTGATGGATGATCCTGTAATAGCACCGGCACAGAGGTAGGTACCCGCTTCAATACGGTCGGGGATGATCTCCACCTCTTTAAAGTGAAGCGGCTCACCTCCGGTACCTTCGATGCGCAGTTCGCTCGTGCCGATCCCTTCAATGGTGACACCTGCATCACGGATCATTTCGCATAGCTGTACCACTTCGGGCTCTTTGGCAGCGTTGAGTATGGTCGTGGTGCCGTGTGCGAGTGCGGCAGCCATGACGATATTTTCGGTACCGCCTACGGTAATCTTGTCGAAGATGATCTTGGCTCCCTTTAGACCTTCTGGTGCTTCGGCGCGGACATAACCGCCTTTGATCTCGATATGGGCACCCATCGCCTCGAGTGCTTTTAGGTGGAGGTCTATGGGGCGTTGACCGATGGCACAACCGCCGGGAAGGCTCACTTCACACTCACCAAAACGTGCAAGCAGGGGACCGAGCACCAAGATAGAGGCACGCATCTGAGAGACGATCTCATAGACTGCTTTGGTAGAGTTGATTGCACCATTGTTTATCTCGGCTCTGGTATTATCATGTGCTACCTCTCCGCCAAGCATACCGAGAAGTTTGAGGAGGGTACGGATATCTACGACGTTGGGCAGGTTGGTCAGGGTCACCGGTCGGTCACTCAAAATTGTAGCCGCGATGATAGGAAGGGCAGCATTTTTTGCTCCGCTAATCGTGACTGTGCCGCCCAGCTTTCTGCCGCCGTTTATCTGTAGATAGTCCATTCTTCTTCCTTGATTCTGGTTGATAATTATTGAAACAGATTTTATCGAAACTATGGTTAAGATGCGGGTGATGAAAAGTATCTATCTATATATTTATTAATATTTATCGACTTTACATTAAAAAATAGAAAAATTGATATTATTTGGTATAGTTTAAAGTTACTGTTATTTAAAGTAGTGTATTATATTTTCTAATATAGCACTAAATGGGGCGGGGAGCACCATATAAAGGGACATTATGTCTAGTAGTTTGGATAAACTCAAAGCACTTACCAGCCGTCTTGAAGAGAAGCTCGAAGAGAAAAAGAAACATTCGGATGAGACACCTCAAGCGACAAAAACTGTGCCGGATGAAACGGTAGAGCAACGTGTAGACAAAGAGAAACCGGTAGAGCAAAAGAGCCCGAAACTTTATAGTGGCAGTGACGATGTCAGAGATCAGAATATCGAACGCGTCAAAGCACTCTATGAGAAACTGAAGATCTACGAGAAATCACCGGACTTTGACAATATCTTTATGTACAAAGCGATGAACCTTTCGGGCATCGGACTCAAAGAGGAGGATTTTGGGGAAGTGCGCGAAGGCAAATATATCCAGATCATCGCGATCACCTATGAACCGGACAAAAACGGTAAGAAAAAAGCCAAAAATATCTCCCTTGGATACTTCGGAAAGGCAGAGACGCTCGCACCGGTACTCAAAAATGAGATCATCGAGTTTGTACTGCGCTGGCGTTATGAAAAAGCCTTTCAGAATGTGGAGCACTACAAAGATCTTATCGCAAGAGTAGAGACACCGCAGGAGACACTCTTTTAATCTCAGA
>JALWKQ010000211.1 GCA_027081395.1 Sulfurovum sp.
AAGCACAAAAAAGCGTTTGATGAAGCGGTCGAAGAGGGTGAACTGCAGATTTTTGAGATTGCAGATGATCTGATCGCCAAGATCAAAGACAAGCATCTGCCCAATAAACGCAAAATCCTCTTTACGACACTGAAACATGCAGGTATTCCGGATGTGTTTGAAGTGCTGCCCGAGGAGGAAGTGAGCTTCACCTCGCAGAAGTTTGTAGATGAGGGGTGTACCAACTGTCAGATATGCTACCGCATCTGTCCGACAGGGGCACTCTCGACAGACAAGAAATTCTCTCTGATCCATTTTGATGCGATGCTCTGTGTCAAGTGCCATCTCTGCCACGATGTCTGTGAGCCCGATGCCATCCATCTGCAGCCTGGCTACGAGATCAAGGAGTTCTTCGAACCCACACAGCGTACGCTGGCGGCATTTGAGATCAAGCGCTGCCATGAATGCGGCAACCCATTCACCTATACAGGCGGTGAGCAGGTATGCCCACGCTGCATGCTCGAAGAGGAAGAGGCGATGATTTTGCATGAAAATGCAAAAAAGCGAAGAGAGGAGAGAGAAGAGTGAAGAGATTAGGTTTGCTTTTCTGCGAAAAGCTTTTATGTAAAACAGGAGAGAATGATAAGATGAATACAACAGAAGCATTACGAAGTAATGCCTACCAAAACTATTCACTATTCATTATTCACTATTCACTAAAACAACTCCAAAGGAGTTATTGTGCAACCACATGAAATCAAACCTGACACCAAGCTCTGTACGATCATCGGGCACAATGCCCAGACAGGGTATATGCGCAGATACTTCAACAAGATTATGAAGCATAACGGATTGAATGCAACAGCGATCGCTCTCAATATCACAGATGAACATTTTGCATATACAATGCAGAATGTCGCACAATCCAAAGTAGACAAGATGATGATCGAAAAAGAGTTCCAGGCAAAAGCAGTGCAGTATTGTGACAGCTTGAATGAAACAGCGCAAAGAGAAGGTCGCATTGACTTTATTGAGGTCTCTGAGGGGAAGGTGCAGGGGTATTGTCTGGATGATGATGCCAAGGCGCTCTTCGAGACTCCGGAATTTCTGGATGACCAGATCCTTTATGTCGCCAAGCTTATGCTGATCGCCAACCGTTGGTTCGATGCACCGATAGATATCGATACAATACCGTTACTAATAGGAGAATAATATGAGAGATATGGATGAACTGAGAAAAGAGTTTGAGAACTTCAAGATCGATGAGAGTTGTGTAGACGGCAGTTGTGAAACGGATGAGACCAATCTGAGAGACTACCCTTCCTATACCGAGGCACTCTATGCACAGCTGATCGCACCGGTGCAAAGCGGTATCTATATCTCAAGATGGGATATCAAAGAGATTGCTTCAGTGGCAGGTGACGATATGGCGATCCATCCGCGTAAACGGATGTTTGAACTGCTGATGAAATATGCAACCAGCAAAGAGAATATGCAAGCAGTCCTTGATGCACTTGAGGCACATATGCTTGATAAGATCGCGATTTACCAGGAATTTATTGACAACTTTCCTGCCTCTGCGGAGATCTTCCAAAAGAAGATCGACAAAGCCCACAAAACGATGAAGCTCTTCCCTCAGATCATCGAAGAGTATTTTGAATAATCAATGTAGCTTATTCATAAAATAAGCTAAGTTAATAGATTGGTAATAGACTTTTAGCATAATTCGAATGTGCACAACAGTTCAACTAAAAGGATTTACCATGATAAACGGATTAAGCAAATTGGTGATTTTCAGTTTTATCTTTGTGGGTGTAACACTCTATACGGTTATGTCTGCAGCAAAAAGATAATATAGCTACATTCAGCGGCATCTTCTTGTAAGATGCCGAAAATAGTGATCTTTCTTCTTTCTTCTTTATCCTCCTTAGCATATATGCAGTATAATTGGTTATAGACCATATATGAAGGCAAATTATGTCCAAAATCACAAATGAAGAGCAGTTGATGTCTTATCAGAGTCGCTCCATTATGTCTTGCAACTCTTGAAGACGAATGAACCTCAAAAACTATATAGATCTCTATGAACTCCTGCAGGTAGATAAAAGCGGACGCGAGGAG
>JALWKQ010000212.1 GCA_027081395.1 Sulfurovum sp.
CTGTGGCGATCTCTTCTTCACTCAGCCTATACTGCCCATAGACTCCATAATCATATCTTGTATCAATATTCATGACTTAGGTTAAACTTCAGGCTACACAACTACATTTCCAGAAAAATAACTTTAGCTTATAGATAATATAACTATATATTTCAATACCTGATCACAAAGCCGTCACTCTCCACCTCCACATCCTCTATGCTCTCACAGCGTATATCATTTACCTCGCTCATCGGTGAGCCCTCTTTGAGGATCGCATGTGCTTTGGGGAGATCCTCCTCTTCGTCCGTGATCCAGACGACCACCTCTACGCTTCCGTCATCAAGATTGCGTACATAGCCTTGAAATCCGGCTCGCATCATCGCCTGTGAGACAAACTTGCGGTAAAAGACATGCTGAACACGTCCCGTTACGATACATCGCAGCCACTCCATCGTCACTTCCCTCCACACTCTTTTTTCAGGTTTTCAAGGAACTCGATGATACGCTCTTGGAAAATACGTTCATCCTCATCCTCATCATCGATGCACTCATGCAGTTTCTTAAGTAGTTCTATATCGATTTTATCCGCAAAACGTTTGACAGAACGGGTCTCTTTGGCGACTTGAAGGATCAAGTGTTCATAGTCCAGACCATTGTCTGTGACAATCTTCTTGTGGTACTCTGTGACCGTATCGATGAGCACTTCCGCCCTCTCCGGATCATCCTTGTAGATCTCAAAAGCGATCTCTTTGAGCTTCTGCTTTTCACACTCATCCATCTCGCCGTCACTTGAAACCATCAGCGTCAAGATCTTGGCACGATACTCCAGTGAACTGTGATGATATACAAGGAATTCACGAAACATTCGCTTGATAAGCCGCTTTAGATTTATAGCCATACTAATTTCACCCTTTCTCTCTGTCACCTTAACGCTGTTTTAACAAAAGTATACTATAGTTTTGCTATCTTATGAAAGAATACAGGATTACTCTATGGAAAAAATAGATCTGTTGATCATCCTCACCACAGCATTTTTGGGGAGTGTCGGACACTGTATCGGGATGTGCGGCGGTATCGTCGTCGCCTACTCCTCGAGCAAAATAAAACCCGAAAGCTCCTATCTTCAGCAGACCGCATCACATCTGGCATACAATTTCGGACGTGTCACCACCTATACTATCCTTGGTGCATTCTTTGGACTGCTGGGAAAGGTGATCGCTTTTACCCCCACAACCAAAGGGGTGCTTTTTCTGCTGACAGGTATTTTGATGGTACTTGCGGGTCTCTCACTGCTTGGCAATCTCAAGTTCCTCAACTCCGCAGAGTGGTCGGTCTCCAAATACCCGTGGTATCAAAAAAGCTTCAAGAAACTGCTCACAAGCAACAGCTACAGCTCCTTTTTCCTGCTGGGTATGCTCAACGGGATCATCCCCTGCGGACTGGTCTACTCCTTTGCGATCATCGCCGCAAGTACCGCTTCGCCCTTTTGGGGTGCAGTGGTGATGGCGACCTTCGGACTGGCGACGATCCCTGCACTCTTTTTTCTGGGTACTGTGACCAAGTTCCTTCAGCGCGGCGGACTGCGTGACATTATGATGAAGATGGCAGCCCTGCTGGTGGTATTTTACGGTCTTTTTGTGCTATATAAAGGCTATAACTTCGTTGCGCACCCCAAAGAGATGGAACAGATGATGGATAAGATGCGGATCAACAAACTCCATGAGGGCAAATGCGGCGCGGGTATGAAATGTGCACCGGGCAAATGTGGTTAATATAGTGTGGTTAATGCTTCATTGATACTTTTGGTTTATCATAGGGATAGCGAGATCAAATCAAAGGAAAAAGCATGTCAAAAGTTGTAAAAGTAATAGAAGTCCTGGCACAGTCAGAGAAGTCCTGGGATGATGCGGCTGCTACAGCGGTCAAAGCCGCGAGCAAAAGTATCGACAATATCAAGTCTATTCATATCGTCAATATGAATGCCAAAGTTGAGAAAGGCAAGATCACAAAATACAGGATCAATGCCAAAATATCTTTCCAGATCAAATAGTACTTCTCTACTATAATCTCCTTGAATACACTTTCGGGCGCCAAGCGCCCGTATCACATCACATCTT
>JALWKQ010000213.1 GCA_027081395.1 Sulfurovum sp.
TCACTCAACTCGATGGCACTTGGCGCTGCCTATGTAGCCCATACAACGGGAGCGGACACCAACTATTTCAACCCGGCAAATATGAGTTTCATGGGAGAGAAGAGCTATGTTGAAGGCGCTGTGACACTCGCACACCTGCCCTCTATCGAGTACAGTCTGATAGCACCTTATTCTGCGAAGACGCAAACAGAGAATATTGTGATCCCGAACGTACATTATGTTTCCAAGCCGATGGGCGACTTCAGATGGGGGGTCAGCTTGACTGCTCCGGGAGGACTCTCCAAGCGTTGGGACAATGCTGCACAAAAAGCGTTTGCAGAAGAGTTTACACTTAAAATTTTGGAGCTCAACCCGAATATCTCCTATAAGGTATCGGACAATTTCAGTATCGGTGGGGGTGTTCGCTTCCTTTATAGTGACGGTGTTGTAAAAAGCAGCGGACCAGTATCGAGAGATATGAACGGGGATACTTTTGCGTTTGGCTACAATTTGGCAATGACCTACAAGCCGACATCGGATATCAATATCGCAGCCACCTACCGCTCCAATGTCAATCTGGATGAAGAGGGTACGGCTGTTCTCAAGTCCGGTGCAACAGTGGTATATAACGGGAAGGCAGATGTGGAGATCCCTCTGCCGGCTGCTTTGAATCTGGCGGTTTCCAAGACCTGGAACGACAAGTTTACGCTCGAGTTCGATTATGAGAGAACATTCTGGTCGAAATATAAGGCATTGGATTTCAACTACGGTTCAGCGATACCTGCAGCACTTGTACCTTTCTTTGATGCACCGCTTCCAAGAAATTGGAAAGACACCAATACTTTCAGAATCGGGGCAACAGTCAAGATGGACAACAAGCTCACTGCGATGATGGGCTTCGCTATCGATGATACGCCTGTGCCGGTAGAGACGATTGGGTTTGAACTTCCCGACAGTGATGCGAAGATCTTTACGATGGGCTTCCGTTATCAGCAGACAGAGAATCTCTCTTGGGGTGCGGCATTCCTCTATGACAGCAAAGATCCGAGAAGTGTTCCTGCCGGTGTCAACCCCAATCCGATATTGGCGAATGGCGGCAGCTTCCAGGAAGGTGGGGCATTCCTTACTACGATAGGGATTTCATACGAGTATTAAGCATGAAACAGAGATTCAATAACTTCTACGAGATCATCGCCCATCACGGCAAAAAGCGTAGAAAGAAGCCTGCGCTGCTGATCGATGAGACGAAGATCCCGTATGGTGAGCTCCTGGCACGGGCAGACAAGCTGGCTGCCTTCCTCGCGAAGCAGGGGATAGGCAAGGGGGACAAGGTCGCACTCTTTTTACGCAACTCTCCCGAGTTTGTCTATAGCCTTTTTGCCATCTCCAAACTGGGTGCGGTGATCGTACCCGTCAATACTTTCCTCAAAGAAGAAGAGCTGGACTATATCCTTCAGGACAGCGGTGCCAAAGCACTTGTCGCTTCGATGGTACATGAAAAGGTGGTCGATGCTTCGCATGCGAGTACACTGTGTGACTTCATCATCTGGGAAGGAGAAGCGTTTAGAGAGAAAGGGGAGCAGCATATTGCCTTTGCGAAGACACAGGAGATCGAAGAGGAGGTTGAGGCTACCCCTTCATCACTGGATGAGTGTGCCGTGATCATCTATACCTCCGGTACGACCGGCAAGCCCAAAGGGGCGATGCTGAGCAACCGCAATGTCCTCTCCAACGCTGAATCAGGTCGCCGTACGATCAATGTCAAGCCCAAAGACCGTGCCATCGTCTTTTTGCCGATGTTTCACTCTTTTACTTTTTCGATCGGGGTCATGCTGCCGATCTATGTAGGGGCAAGTATCGTGATCATCAAGTCGATCACACCCTTTTCCAATATCTTCAAACAGGTATTGACCAAGCGTGTGACGATCTTCTTTGGGATACCGGATGTCTATAATGCATTGGCAAAAGCGAAACTGCCGTGGTATTTTATGTGGTTCAACCGTATCCGTGCCTTCATCTCCGGAGCGGCGGCACTGCAGCCAAAAACACTCGATGCGATGGCAAAGAAGTTCAAGCGCGCCACACTGCTGGAGGGGTATGGACTCAGCGA
>JALWKQ010000214.1 GCA_027081395.1 Sulfurovum sp.
TAAAGGAGGTGCATGGTATGCAAAGCAATGAAGCATTGATAGAGAGTATGATAGCACATGGTGTATTACGGACACCGGAGATTATCGACGCGTTTAGAAGCGTTGACAGACGGCTCTTTATCCCAGAGGATTTTCGCGACTTTATCTACAGTGACCGTCCGCTCCCTATAGGGAATGAACAGACGATCTCTCAGCCCTCTACCGTGGCATTTATGCTTGAGCTTCTCGAACCAAAAAGGGGAGAGAAGATCCTTGATATCGGTTCGGGATCAGGCTGGACCACCTCACTTTTATGTCATATTGTCGGTAAAGAGGGGAGTGTGCTGGGGCTTGAACGTGTCGATACCCTTGTTTCACTTGGCAGAAAGCATCTTGAGCAGTTTGGTTTTGGAGAGCAGTGCAGGATAGAAAAAGCAGAAAATGTACTTGGCAAACCCGGTGAAGTTTTTGACAAGATACTGGTCTCTGCCAGTGCAGAGCGCTTTCCCAAACAGCTTCTCTCACAGCTTAAACCCGGGGGTATTTTGGTCATTCCTGTCAAAAATGATATCATTAAGGTACAAAAACGTGATGAAAAAAGTTACCTCAAGGAGGTCTATCACGGATTTAGATTTGTGCCTCTGATCCATGAAGAGGTAGAGTAGAGAGGTTCTGTTTTTTCATCATTTTAAGAAAAAAATATATAATAACGTGATGAAACAATATATTGATTATCAATTTTTCCAAAAGCAGATCATGCTCATGGTCGGGCTCTCTTTGATACCGGGGCTGGTCTATCTGGTATTTGGATGGCTTTATGGTATGTTCCTGCCGGCATTGATATGGTACAGTTTGATGGTGATACTTTCACTTTGGGGATATTGGCTCTATCACAAATATACGAAGATTGAGATCAGTGAAAGTGCACTGGCACGCTGGTATGAGGATGTCAAGCTTTTTATGTACCTGACCTTTGGTTTATGGACATGGATATTTATCGTATATGCTCCTGAGGCTGAGAGCCATCTGAACTATATCGCTATTTTTACCCAGCTCGGTGCTTCTGTCGTGGCATCTGCACTTCTGGTATCTGACAGGAAGCTGTTTGTCCCGATCCTCTTGATATTGATCCTGCCGTTGACACTCTTTTTCCTCTTGCTTGGAACATGGTACGGCTATGTCTTGGCATTTTTCTCACTGATCTATGTAGGCGTACTGCTCTATGCCTCCAACAATACCTACAACCTGATACAAAAGACTGCCTATGAGTCACGCCATGATATGCTTACAGGACTCTATAACCGCCGTTTTTTCATAGAGTATATGGAGAAACTTCTCTTTCGACTCAAAGAGAACCGGCAACTTGCCTATATGTATCTGATCGATCTTGATCACTTCAAAACGATCAACGACTCCCTCGGACATGATATCGGAGACAAACTGCTACAAAAGGTCTCAGGACGGATCGAAGCTTTTGCAAGCGGTACTCATATCGTATCTCGTATCGGTGGGGATGAGTTTGCGATGGTGAGTCAGGAGCTTGATGATAAGCAAAGATGTATTTCAGAGTCCTCACAGTTTGCGGAAAATCTGTTGGAGATCATCAAGCGCCCTTATGTTATCGACGGACACCATCTCTATCTAAGCGCAAGTATAGGGATCAGCTATATCGATCTGCATCTGCAGTATGCGGATGCCAGCAACTATATGAAAGAGGCAGATATTGCGATGTATGAGGTCAAGGCACAGGGAAGGGACGGTATTATCCGGTTTGATAAAGCGTTGTCCGAGCGTATTGCAAGAGACCTGGATATAGAGAAGAAGCTCTATTTTGCCTTTGCCAATGGTGCGATCGAGCTCTACTATCAGCCTCTTTACAGCAAAGAGAAGAGAATCACCGGTTGCGAAGTGCTGTCACGCTGGAAAGATAGTGAACTTGGAGAGATCAGTCCGGAGATCTTTATCGCTATGGCAGAGAAGACCGGGCTGATTATCGAGCTGGGCAACTACATCCTTGAAGAGAGTTTCAAGACCCTTGCATGCTGGGAGGCAGCGGGGCATTACTGTAGCCACTTCTCTATCAATATCAGCGCCAGACAGTTGACTAACA
>JALWKQ010000215.1 GCA_027081395.1 Sulfurovum sp.
GGCATGTTTTGCGATATCGATCGCTTCATGTGTCGCATTGCTGCCCGCACCGGCAAGTACTTTGGTACCTGTACCCTTGCAGACCTCTACAGCAATCTCGATACAGCGCTTGTGTTCGTCATGGCTGAGTGTTGCCGATTCGCCTGTGGTACCTACGGGACATACGGCATCGATACCGTTATCGATCTGTCTCTGGATGAGAAGTGCGAAGGTCGCTTCATCGAGTGCGCCGTTTTTAAACGGTGTGATCAGTGCAGTGGTTGCACCTGTGATATAGTTGCTCATTTACTTTGTTTCCTCATTCTTTTTCAGTATCACTGTGGTAGAGAGGTTGTGATCGAAGTACTTCTTTGCCACACGACTGATATCTTGGAGTGTTATTTTATCCAATTTCTCTTCATATTCAAGTAAAGGTTTGATATTGCCTTTGACATAGTAGTCACCGTAGAGTCCGGCAACTGAGCTGGAGTTCTCCAGTGAGTAGACAAATTCCGCTTTGGTATTGATCTTGACCTTGTCGAGTTCTGCCTGAGTGACATCTCCCGTTTTGAGTCTGTCGAGCTCTTCGTGGATCGCCTTTTCGACATCCTCTGCTTTGCTCTCGGGTGAGATGAGTGCCATTACGAGGAAAACACCGGGATCTTTGAGTTCCATGTTGTAACCGTAGATCTGGTTGACAAGATGTTTTTCCTGTACGAGTGTTTTTTCAAAACGCGAACTCTTACCGTGAGAGAGGATATAGCTGATTGCCGAGAGGACGACCTGATCATCATCTTCAAAGTTGGGGATAGGATACGCCATGGCGATGGTGTCTACACGGTTGCTCTCTTTGTGCAGGATCGCACGTTTGGCTCCGTCAACTTTGGGCTCTTTCATATGGACTTCGGGTACTTTTCTGGTGTTTTGGATCTTGCCGAAATACTTCTGGGCCTCTTTGAATACAAGCTCTGGGTCGATATCTCCGGCGACAACCAGCACGGCATTGCTCGGCTGATAGTAGGTGTGGTAGAACTCCCGGATATCTTCGATCTTCCATGAGAGTATATCCTCCATGAAACCGATAGGCAGCCAGTGGTAAGGGTGATAGACATAGTGCGTATTGAAGAGTCTGAAATACATATAGCCCATCGGGTTATTGTCGGTACGGAGCCTGCGCTCTTCGGCAACAACATCACGCTCCCGCTGGAACTCTGCATCATCAAGTTTGAGGTTGTGCATCAGTTCGGCAAAGAGATCAAGTGTCATAGGCAGGTTCTTTGCTGCTGTTTTTATGAAATAGTGGGTATGGTCAAAACCGGTTGCAGCATTGTTGATACCGCCGTGGCTTTTGACGATCACATCGAACTCACCTTCTGCAAGTTTCTTGGTCGATTTAAAACTGAGGTGTTCGAGCATATGCGCCATGCCGCTTTTGCCCATCACTTCGTTGCGGCTTCCGACTTTGTAGTAGATGTCAGTGGTTATGACTCCCGAATCGTTATCCATAGGTATGACGACGATCTCCAGACCGTTGTCGAGTGTTTTGGTAAAATGTTTGGGCAGTGAATTTGCCATGAGTGCTCCTGGGATGAATACCAATAGTGCAAGCACTATTGTTTGAATGAGGAATGAGGAATGAGGAATGAGGAATGTAGGTTTGCATTGCTGTGCAATGCTTTTACTGATAGTGATAGACAAAAGCTTTTTGAAAAAAAGCTTACCGAAATTCCTCATTCCTAACTCCTCATTCCTAACTTTTGGAAATCTATTTCCAATCTGCGCCAACGGCTTCTGAAATGTGACTATACCCGTCTTTCTTTAACAACACAACAAGCCCTTCATTGATCTCTTTGATCAGGCGTGGCCCTTTGTAGATCAGCATGGAGTAGACCTGTACGAGGGAGGCACCTGCTTTGATGCGTCTGTAGGCTTCCTCGGCAGAGTCGATACCGCCTACGGATATAAGCAGGGTTTTGCCGTAGAGCTCTTTGCCTATGGCTCTAAAGAGCTGATAGGATTTTTCCCTAAGCAGTGCACCGGAGATGCCTCCAAAATCTTTTTTGTAAGGGCTGTCGGTGATCGTATAGTCGATCGTTGTAT
>JALWKQ010000216.1 GCA_027081395.1 Sulfurovum sp.
AGATCTGCCTCCCAGATCACATCACGTCCGTTCATATTTGCATTGCGCTCTCCTGCAATGAGAAGATCAACAAGCTTCTGCTCTACGATATCGGTGATATCCTTCGCATGCCCTTTTTTGATATCCAAACCTGCCGCTTTTCTAAAAAGCGATTCCAATTTTGTAAATCCAACTACTGCCATATTTCATCCTTTTGTTTAATCTATTTGCAACACAGAAGAGAAGGATCATACCGGACTGTCTGGAATACTTTGCAGCACCCGATTTCTCAGTCCGGATTCACCACACTCTTTTCTAATTGCACTTGTGATATAGTACAAAAACATAAACTGTTTCTTTTGCTATCTAAGTAGCATTTCGGCATAGTAGTCGAAAAAACCCGTGCAAATAACCTCAAAGGATTGGCGTTGGAGAAGAGTATCGATCAGGAGCTGGAAGCATCCTTCAAAGAGCGTCTGTTATATGATAAACTGAGCTTTTACTATATCTCACTGCCGATCATTCTTTTGGGGAATGTGCTCGGTGCTTTTCTGCTCAGCGCAATACAGTTCAATGTCATTGATCTGCGCTCCATTATTATTTGGCTCTCTGTCACACTGATACTTTTCCTCTATCAGCTCTACCACTACTACCGGTTCAAAAATGAGCCTGAAGAGAACAAGCTCAGAGATGCCGATATCTGGCTGGATAAGTACTACACCAATATCCTGCTCAACGGTATCGTCTGGGGCAGTGCCGCCTTTTTGCTATTTCCCGAACACAACTTGATGAATCAGATGGTTGTTATGCTCTTTCTTTTCGCTATCGGATTCTCATCGATGGGGGTACTGGCTTCCAAAAAAGATCTGCTGCTCACCTATGTCATGGTCACCTATACACCTCTGGTCGCACGTCTCTTTTTCATGGAAGAGCCTATCTATACTACGATAGGCTATGTCGTTCTCGCCCTGCTGCTTATGATGATCATCTTCGCCAACTATTACGGTAATATAATCAACAATTCACTCAACAATCGTCAACATTTCATCACGATCAAACAAACACACGAAAAACTCAAAGAGCGCTTCTTCTCTCTCTTTGAGCGTGCCCCTGTAGGTATCTACTATTACAATAAGGATCTCGAGCTTCAGGATATCAATACCCACTTTTTGCAGATGAACAAGGCAAAGGGCAAAAATGATCTTATCGGCATCAACTTGCATGGTCTTAGCAATCCTCAGGTTATCAAAGCGCATGAGGATGTATTCGGGGGGAAAACAGGAAAATACAGAGGTCCTTTTGAAGTACTGCGCACCAACAACAATCTCTATGTCAACCTCTCTACCGTACCTATGATGGATGCAGAAGGCAATGTTGCCGGAGGTATCACGATCGTCAATGATATTACCAATGAGATCACAGCCAAAGAACAGATGATACGCAACGCCTACTATGATATGCTGACAAAGATTCCAAACCGTACACTCCTGATGGACAAACTCAAACACTTTCTCTCCGAACGCAATCCGCATGAGGAGTATGCAGCACTGCTCTTTCTTGATATAGACAACTTCAAAAAAGTCAACGAGACCTATGGGCATCATGTAGGTGACCATCTCCTCAAACAGGTTGTACATCGGATTGAAGGTATCGTAGGAAGCAGAGAGATCTTTGCCAGAGTCAGCGGCAACAAATTTGTCATATTGATCCCCTCGCTGCATATGGATGAGCAGCAGTCGCGTATCATGACGGAGAAATATATCGAAACGATCAACCGGCACTTTTCCCAGCCGCTGAATATCGCAGATGAAGAGTATCATCTTACCTTTACAATCGGAGCCGTTTTGTTCAACAATGACGATCTCAGTGCCTACGATATCCTCAAACGTGCCGAGACAGCCATGTATGAAGCCAAAAAGAGTGCCAGAGGTACTGTCAAGTTCTATCAAAGCAGTATGAGTATCTACGCAAAAGAGCAGTTGATGCTGGAAAATGAGATCCACAAAGCGATCAAGAACGATGAGCTCTCAATCTGCTACCAGCCTCAGTATGATATCAAAACCGGCAAAATGATCGGC
>JALWKQ010000217.1 GCA_027081395.1 Sulfurovum sp.
CGGGTATCATCGAGAATATGTCCGGCTTTATCTGTCCCTCTTGTGATACAGAGTCTGACATCTTCGGTATGGGTACGACTGAGCCTGTCGCCAAAGAGTATGACACCAATGTACTCGCACGTATCCCTATAGAGCCTGCAGTAAGAGTCGGCGGTGACACAGGTATGCCTGTGGTCTATCACAAGCCCGACAGTGAAACAGCCAAGCGCTATCAGGCTGCGGCATCCGAGCTACTCGCCTTTATCGACAAAGTCAATGCTGAGGGTGGTGCGGACAACCAGGCGATCCAGCCGACCACACCTCCAGGCGTGAGCGCATGCTCCACCGGTGCAGGTGCCTCAAGTGCACCGGCGCAGAGTAGTGATGAGAGCTGCGGCACAGGCTGCGGCTGCCACTAAGAACAAAGAAGCCTTCACCACACCGCCGGGTGATGGGCTTCGTCCCACTAACTTATTTCTTTTTCCTCTATTGTCTTTGCACATCTTTTCTACACCAATACGTTATAATGGCACAATTTGATATCAAGGATCACAATGCGTATACTTTTTCTCATTTTTACGGTCTGTGTGACGCTTTTTGCGATAGACAGCGAGAGGGTCATGACGATCAATCATCACAAGTTTGATCTGGTGCAGGAGTCTTACAGGGAGTATGGGGACAAAGGTATGGAACTGAAGCTCTATCGGCATGGTGATGATAGAGAGAATCTGCCTCTGCTCAGTTTTTCGCTCATGTACTCATCGGGGAGTTGTGCGAGCAAAAGTCTGCAGGAGGGTGCCTATGAGATCAACGGCTCCAAGATCATACTCTATAGCCGATGGGAGAGAAGCGGCAGAGCCTATGATGCGCCCATAGGTGACAGGATACAGGTCTATCGGGTCGATGATAACGGCAGTATTGTCTATGAGTCGGGCAAACTCTATATCGAGCGATATGCCAAGCGTTATGATCCCCAGAGTGGCATGCAGTATCTTTTTAATGCTCCGAAAAATAAGCAGGAGCAAGAGGCGCTACGTGAGTATATAGAGAGGGTCGAAGCGATCTTCGAAGGAAAATTTGTACAGGGCAAGGCTGCCCAAATACTTCATGATGAGGTAGAAGAGGCGCTGATGCGCAAACATCGTGAACTTTGGCATTAATAACTATCGGTTTCACTCGATAGCTCTGGCAGTCGCGAACGCAAGCGCCCGTTTCACGGGTGGGGCGCTCCTTTGTCGCCATCAAGTGAAACCTCACTTGGATATGATTTAGAGGGTTCAATTCAAAAAGTCAATAAATTGGATACAATTTCAAAAACATTATAGAGGGGTATAGCAGATGAAACATACTGAAAAGTTACAGAATCTTTTGGAAAACGAGGTGATACCTGATCTTGAGGTAGCGATTGATGAGCTTTTTGAAGCGATCGACAAATCCAAAAACGCTACCAGCCAGCAGAAAGCGGATCTCGAAGAGATGCGTGATATGCGTACAGAGTGTTTTGCGATCGTAGAGGAGATCAAGCGTGATGAACTTGACGAGGAAGAGGCAAAAGAGCTGCTCTCCGAACTGGTCGAATTGAAAACTGAAGAGTAATCCCTATCCAAATCGGATAAAAAACCTCTTATTTAAGAGAAAATTTATCTTAATTAGACTATATTGACACTATCAATCTCTCGGGGTGCCTCACAAAGTGAGGCTGAGAAGGCCGCAAAAGCCTACCCGCTGAACTTGACCCGGACAATACCGGCGTAAGGAAGAGAACTGCCAGGCAGCTATAAAAGTGTCAAACACTTGTTATACATTTCGCCACTTTTCTCCTCCTTACAATTTTAGAAACTAAATTTAATATTTGTAAGGAATACCACAATGACCACTTCACAACAGCAGCGCTTTGCCGCATCCAATGAGATACTCACGCGTGATCCGTTGCCGGGATCCAAAAAAGTCTATATCCAGGGTAAACTCTATCCTGAGATCAAGGTACCGATGAGGGAGATCACTCTCTCTACCGAAGAGAAGCTTCTTGTCTATGATACATCAGGTGTTTTTACCGACCCCAATGTCGATATCGATGT
>JALWKQ010000218.1 GCA_027081395.1 Sulfurovum sp.
ATCCGTATCCCACGTATCCTGCCGAGATTTCTGCAGCTTGGGCACACCTTTGTACCGATCGAATCGGTCGTAGAGCACTTCGCCTCAGAACTCTTCCCCGGCTTCAAACCGCTTGCCTCTACACCTTTCAGGGTCACACGAAATGCCGATATCGAGATCGAAGAGGAGGAGGCGGATGATTTTCTCGAGATTCTTCAGGAGGGTCTGAGATCGAGAAACAAAGGTACACTCGTACGCCTCGAACTGATGGAGGGCGGAGACAAGAAGCTGATCAAGTTCCTCCTCTCCCACCTCAACCTCGATGAAGAGGATATCTACAGCTACCGCAATGTACCGCTCAACCTCGGAAGCCTCTGGCAGATCGTGGGGGACAAGTCACTTGCGCATCTGCTGCTGCCGACCTTCACCCCCAAGGTGCTGCCACCCCTGGACAGCGAAGATATCTTCGAGGCGATCGACAAGCAGGATATCCTCCTCTATCACCCCTTTGACAGTTTTGAGCCTGTGGTCAAGTTCATCGCCAAAGCGGCTGCCGATCCCGATACTGTCGCGATCCGTATGACGCTCTACCGTGCCGGACAGAAGTCCCCTATCGTCAAAGCCCTCATCGATGCTGTAAGAGACGGCAAACAGGTGATGGTACTCGTCGAGCTCAAAGCACGCTTCGATGAAGAGAACAACCTCCGATGGGCGCGTGCGCTCGAAGATGCAGGTGCCCATGTAGTCTACGGTATCCCGGGACTCAAAGTCCATGCCAAGATCGCACAGGTGATCAAGCGCCAGGGCAAAAGCCTCAAAAGCTACGTCCACCTCGCAACAGGCAACTACAACCCAAGCACCGCCAAGATCTATACCGACTTCTCCTACTTCACCTCCAAAGAGATCTTCGGTACCGATGCGACACACTTTTTCCATTTCCTTACCGGCTTTTCGACCCATACCAAACTGAGCAATCTCTATATGTCCCCGACACAGATCAAACCCAAGCTGCTCAAACTGATCAAAAAAGAGGCGAGTTACGGCAAGGAGGGTGTGATCATCCTCAAAGCCAACTCACTGGTCGACCAGGATATCATCAAAGCACTCTACGAAGCTTCGCAGGCGGGCTGCAAGATCGATCTGATCATCCGCGGTATCTGCTGTCTGCGTCCGGGCGTACCGGGTGTGAGTGAGACTATCCGTGTCTCCTCTATCATCGGCAAGTATCTTGAGCATCCGCGTGTCTACTTCTTCAAGCATGACAAAGTGCAGTGCTATATCTCCAGTGCCGACCTGATGCCGCGAAACCTTGTGCGTCGTGTCGAGTTGATGACCCCTATCTATGAGACTCAGCTCAAGACAAAGATCGAACAGATACTGATGCTGCAGCTGGCGGACAACAAACTCCGCTGGGAACTGCAAAATGATGGCAGCTACGTCAAAGTCCCGGCGCTTGGCAAAGTGATCGACAGCCATGCGATCCTCGAGACCTACGCCAACAAGATCTATGACAAAACCAAAAAAGAGACCCCTGACTACGTCAGACGTCTTGCAGAACGCATACTAAAGGAGAGCTGATGCTGTTGAGATTTAAAGAGTGGACACCCAAACTCGGCAAAAATGCCTGGGTCGCTGAAGGTGCCAGCGTCATCGGACGTACAACGATCGGAGAGGACTCTGCGATCTGGTTCGGCTGTGTGGTGCGCGGCGACGTGCACTTTATTGAGATCGGGGATCGCACCAATATCCAGGATCTCAGTATGATCCATGTCACCCACCACAAAAAAGCCGATATGAGTGACGGCAACCCAACCATTATCGGCAACGATGTCACCGTCGGACACCGTGTCATGCTGCACGGCTGCACCATCGAAGATGCCTGTCTTATCGGTATGAGTGCCACCATCCTTGACGGTGCCGTGATCGGCAAGGAGTCGATCGTCGGTGCCGGTTCTCTCGTAACAAAAAACAAAAAGTTCCCGCCCCGAAGCCTCATCATGGGCAGCCCCGCCAAAGTGGTACGAGAACTAACCGACGAAGAGGTCGCAGA
>JALWKQ010000219.1 GCA_027081395.1 Sulfurovum sp.
AGCTTGGACGTTTGGCAATTACACATGAGGTGGATGATATGGGAGCTTTTAAGACGGTGACTTTGAGAAATATTGCCAAAACGGCACCCTATATGCATGATGGAAGTTTGGCAACACTCGAAGAGGTTGTAGAGTGGTACAACTTGGGTGGAAAACTTGATCCAAATGAACCCGATACCCCGTTTTTAGATGGCGGTATTCGACCACTACACTTAAGTGGACAACAGATGGAGGACTTGGTAGCTTTCATGAGGGCTTTGACCAGTCCGGAATATGAAAACGTAAAGGAGATCCGATGAAAAGAAGAGAATTTATGAAACAAGTCAGCATTGTTGCGGCAGGTACGATTTTGCCGATGAGTGTTATAGAGGTGGCATTCGCAGACAACCCCGATGGTACAAAATCTGGAGAAAACTTCACTTTTGCGGTCATCTCTGATGCGCATTTGCAGCAAATCAAAGGTGCAAAATTTGTCAGGAACTGGGATATGGGATTAAAAAGAGCGGTTGCAGAATGCAATCTTATGAACCCTAAGCCTGACTTTGTCCTATTTGGCGGAGACTTGGCACAGCTTGGAAAAGCAGCCGAAATTGATCATGGAGCAGAGATCCTTTCCGCATTGAGATCACCTGTTAAAATGATGATGGGCGAGCATGATTACTATTTGGATCTCGGTGAACACTGGATGAAGCGTTTTGGTGAACCTCACTATAGTTTTGATCATAAAGGTACGCATATCGTTGTGCTAAATTCTATTTTGGTTGATGAAGCATGGATCAATAAGTGGAAAACTCCTATGGAAAGGATGCAAACCATGGCGGGCTTGGACGATCCAAACGGCTCACCTTTTATGGTAGGACTGGCACAAAGGGAGTGGCTCAAAAAAGATCTGGAGAACATCCCTAAAGATACGCCTATTATCGTATTTTCGCACTCACCGTTACAGAAAATCTATAAAGGGTGGAACTTTTGGACTGATGATGCTGAGTTGGTGCAGGATATCTTAAAACCGTTTGATAAGGTGAATGTCATCTATGCCCATGTACACCAAATACAATACAACAAAATCGGCAATATTGCTTTTAATTCCGTAATGTCTACGGCATGGCCGTGGCCATACCCGGAGACTTACAAAAAAGCAAAGAGCTATCTGCCGAAGCTTACTGTACATATGAACCGTGCTGATCCATTTTTTGAGCGGGATGCAACAGGCTGGCAGATGATTGATGTGCATAGTGGAAGAGTTGATTTGCATTTTCTGTTGCCGCACAATGAAAACAGAATTGTTGCTTACAATGAAAAAACCCAGCAGCCAGAAGATGTGAAGTATCAAACGGAGCAAATTCCGCCACAAAAACATTATTAAGGAGAAGATGATGAAAAAAATGACGATGTATTTATATAGTTTGATTTTTATTGCAGGAGCTGTTCATGCAGATGAGTTTACACAACAAGATTTGAAACTTTGGAAAGTAGAGTATGAAAGTGTGGTGCATAAAGGCAGAAAGGTCTTTATAGATCCCAAACTAGGTACCAATACAGTGACATGCAATGAGTGTCATCCAAATGCAACCAATACGCATCCTGAGACATATCCCAAGTTTCAAAAACAGCTTGGAAAAGTGGCAACAATGGCTGAGATGATCAACTGGTGTATTGCCAACCCTCTTGAAGGAAAAAAGATGGCGCTGGATGATCCCCGAATGATTGCATTGATTGCATATATTACAGAAGAGAGACGCGGTGTCACTCTGGAGCCGGGTAAACACTGAAAAGAAGCAGGAAGATGGTGATATTTTCCTGCTTTGTATATTTTGAAAATTCTAAGATAGTAACGTTTTTACCATCTTCGAAATCGTGCCGCCATCCGCGCGGCTGCCAACCTTCGCTTTGGCTGCACCCATCACCTTGCCCATATCTTTCATACTCTCGGCACCGGTTTGGGCGATGATCTCTTTGATGATCGTTTCAAGCTCTTCATCGCTGAGCGGTTCAGGCAGGTAGCTTTTGACGATGGCGAGTTCGGCTTCCTCTTTGGAGACAAGGTCATCACGTCCGGCATCGGCGAATTGTGATTTGGCATCTTCACGCTGTTTGGCGTACTTCATCAGTACTGCCTCGACATCGGCATCGCTGAGCTCTCTTCGCTCATCAACCTCTATCTGCTTGATCGCGGCGTTGATATTTCTGAGTGTGTCGCGTTTGGCTGTATCTTTGGCGCGCATCGCCTCTTTGATGTCGTTTTTGATTTGTTCTTTCAGACTCATGATAGATCCTTTTTGGTGCGGTAATTTAATGCGATTATACTATAATGAGCCTATGATAATTACCATTGAAGAGAAAGAATTTGACACAAGCAAGATCACACAGCTCTACCCCGCGGCAGTGATCAAGACAGGATATGAGGATGAGACCACCCAGGCGAGTCTGGAGTGGCTCGATACAGAGTCCAAAGGCAAGGTGGAGGTGGTCGGATACGGCATCTTTGTCCATCTGGGTGAAGAGGAGAAACACTCCTTTATCTTCCCGACACGTGAAGAGATGGATGCAGCGGTGGGCAGGATCGCTTCACAGCTGAAGCGAAAATAGCACCATAGTAACCTATAAGGAGGTGATGCGATGCGCAGGATATCTTGCAGAATATCATTATGGAAGGCTGCAGCCCTGTTGTGGGCAGTGCCGGTACTCGTGAGCGCGGTCAGTTGGCATATCGACCGTGAAGAGTCACACTTCAAATATGTCGCGACGTTTGTCAAGAGCAAGGGTGATCAGCATATGCAGAGTGCTTCACGACTGGATAAACTGCGGCGACTGATCAAAAAAGAGTGGCGAAAAGGCTATGATATCAGTGAGCTCAAATACGGCAACGGCAACTGGATCGCGATCTTCGACAAGGCATCCCTCGAGAGTCATCAGACCTACTTCATTGCGGATCGCTGGTCTGGTGTGGATGCGACGGTCGATGGCTACTGGAAACAGGGCTACCGGATCACCAATATCGAACACGGGCTTGCCAAATGGGTGGTCGTGCTCTCCAAAAACACACGCTACAGTACCCAGTCCATCGAGCGGCACAAGGGGCTATCATCCTTTTATAAAGCGGTCAAGAGACGGTGGAGCAAGGGGTTTGACCTTGTGGATATAGAGTATGGGCAGGGACATTGGAGCGGTCTCTTTGTCAAGGGTGCGGGCAATCATGAACAGACAATGATCACACGGTCACGCTGGTATGAGATGAAGCGTGCCATTGGGCGTTACTGGAAAAAGGGGTATCGTATCAGCAATCTGGAGTTTGCATTGGGGAAGTGGACTTGCCTATTCACCAAAGAGAGTGATCCAAAGATACAGCGTTATGAGGTCGCCCCGCATGTCGCCAGACTCAAGCGACGCTTTAGACTCTACAGGGATGAGGGCTGGAAGCTGATCGATCTGGCAGAGGGGTTTTAGGTTTAGGGTACCTCCAATAACCCTGGACGCTCATAATGGGTTTTGCAGATGTGAGATTTTGCAAGAGGCTTTCAAGTCCTAGCCAAAGCTAAGATGAAGGAAGCATCTTGTGAAAGATCGCGTCTGCAAAGCCCACCCTTCGGGCAATGCCAGCTTCGCCCTATGCGGCGTTACACTTTTTCGACTTAGCTACGGCTAGGTCTTCAAAAGTGTGCCTTGCCTAGAACAAAACCGGCAATGTTATGAGCATCTAGGGTTATTTGAGGTGCCCTTTACCTATGCTTTTGGTTCAAAATTGAGCGATGCCGAGTTGATACAGTAGCGCTGATAGGTAGGTGCAGGACCGTCAGGAAAAACATGCCCGAGGTGTGAGCCGCATGCTCCACAGCGTACCTCTATGCGCACCATACCGTGAGACTCATCTCTGACCTCTTCGATGAGGTCATCACTCAGAGGCTTGAAGTAGCTCGGCCACCCTGTACCCGAATCAAACTTCGCCTCTGAACTAAAAAGCGGAGTATTGCAGCATTTGCAGCTGTAGGTACCCTCTGCTTTGTTGTCCCAGTATTCGTTTTGAAAAGGTGGTTCCGTGCCATGGTTGAGACAGACGTTGTACTCAAGGGGAGAGAGTTTCTCTCTCAACGCTTCTTTGTCCAATGTTATTTTATAAGCCATAGATATACTCCAATTTTTTTGATCTAAATATCGGTACTATCATAGCAGAATTTTTATAACAACATTTCTTTGCTTTTAAGTTAGATTGTTCTATGATGTCGTATCGAATTTGGGAGAGATTATGACCACATTTCAACTTTTGCTCCTGCTTATCGCAGGATTGGTTTTTTACCTTTTTTTCAAACAGCTTTTTTCGGGCAACTATCCCAAACGCGGTGTTGACTTCGAAGCGAAACTGCCTGATGAACGCATTGGCGGTATCAATCGCCCGGACAAGACCTTCTCCACTCCCCAAGAGAAGCCTTCACGTATAGAAGAGCTGATCTCTATGGCAGATGAAGCGATAGAGAAGGGTGATCTGCTCGAAGCCAGAAAAGCGGTACAGAGTGCACTGATCATCGATCCGGATAACATCGAGGCGCTCAGACGGGAGGGATATCTCTATCTTGAGGATGAAGCTTACGAAGAGGCGAAAAAGGTCTATGAAAAGATCCTATCTCTCGATCCTAAAGATGATATTGCTCATGATTCGCTGGCAAATACACTGCACAAACTTGGTGAAGATGAAGAGGCGATCATGCATCACAGACAAGCGATCGATCTTGATCCTGAGTATGCACCGCACTATTTCAACTATGCCAATACCCTTTATGATCTTGGCAGAAACGCAGAAGCACTGAAACAGTACCAAAAAGCGTATGAGACCGATCCTTCTCTTGAAGAAGCCAAAACGATGATAGAAAAACTGTCGGAGTAGAAATGATGTCAAGTCACTGTTTTGTTACCCAAATAGCTACCGAAAAGATACTGCTGCGTGTTACCAATGTCTGTGGTGAATGCTATACAGATCTGCATGTAGGCGATACGATCCACTATGACATGCAGAACTACCGTTTCCTCTGTAACTGCTGCCAGGAAAAACTCTGTGCCCAGATGAACGAAGAGTGTGAGATCGTACATGATGAGGCAGAACCGTCGCTGTTTTGCTGACGCAAAACAGAGTGAAGAGTTAGGAGTGAAGAGTTTGGGTATGCTTTTCTGTTGAAAAGCTACTGTCTAAGATTAGCATAATACAGTTTACGAAACAATTCCTCATTCCTCATTCCTCATTCCTCATTTTGTTATGTATTTCACCGCATTCAAATAACTCAACGCATTCAACTTTACACCCTTGTAGGCAATATCAAATGCCGTACCGTGATCTACAGAAGTGCGGAGTATAGGCAGATTGAGAGAGACATTGATACCTTCGTCAAAGTGGAGTGCCTTAAGCGGTGCGAGTCCCTGGTCGTGGTACATGGCGATGTAGTGGGTGTAGTCTTTGCGTACATTTGGCGTGAAGGCGACGTCGGGCACCAAAGGACCGGTGAATGGAGCGCTGAGCGTTGAGCGTTGAGCACTGAGTTGATGGTTTGCATTGTTTATGGCATTTGTAATGATTTTTTCTTCGTTGCCGAGTACGCCGTCGTCTCCTGCGTGGGGGTTGAGTCCGAGGATAGCCACTGTGGAGGTGGGTTTGGCAGTATGGTAGAAGTCTACTAAGAATCGTGTCAGACCTTTTTCGTTGATGCTATCAGCTATTTCTCTAAGAGGAATGTGCTCGGTAAAGAGGGCGACATACATTTTGGGGCAGCCCAGCATCATGATAGCATCGGCATCAAAAAAGTCACGTAGGGCATCGGTATGCCCCTTGTATTTTATGCCTGCCTCTTCCCATGCTTTTTTGTGGATGGGGAGTGTAGTGATGGCATCGACCTCTCCCTTGCGTGCGAGTTCGACTGCCTTGACAAAGGAGGCATAGGCGTAGGCACCGCTTGGCGCAGAGACAATTCCTGGTTCGATGGTAAAGGCGGATGCATCTGGCGCTATGGTCTGAAAACTATTAGGAATTGGCAGTTGCAGCAGATCGGCTGAGCGTTGCAGCATAGTGTTGTCTATGCAGTAGATCGGGTCAACCATGGCTGCAATATGTGCATGATTCTCAAGCGCGAGTTGGATACCGATACCGTTAAGGTCGCCGATGCTTATTGCTACTTTCTTTTTCATATTTTTCCTGTAGGGTATTGTCTCCCGACAACACCGATCATGTATGAATTTATAGGTTAAGGTGTTGTGAGGGCACAACACCCTACACATTTTACCGTATCAACAACGCCTTCATATCCAAAATCGCCTGTTCCAGTCCCACATAGACTGAGCGTGCGATGATACTCTGTCCGATGTTGAGCTCTTCGATCGTTTCGATCTCGACGATGTCAGCGACATTTTGCATATTGAGCCCGTGACCAGCAGCGACTTTGAGACCCATCTCCATAGCATCACAGCTGAGCAGTCGGAGATTGCGCAGTTCGTCATCAAGCATCTGTTTGAGTACCTTTCGGGGCAGTTCAAGCGCTTTGATGGTGTGGTGGGTTTTGGCAAGGTTGCTGTAGAGCATGGCGTAGATGTTGGCATATTCCCCGGTATGAAACTCTATCCACTCGACATGCAACAGGGCCGCGGCACGTACGGCATCAAGGGTTGGATCGATGAAGAGCGAGACCTCTATCTCTTCAGCTTGCAGGCGTTTGATCGCCTCTTTGAGCTTGGGTTGTGCTCCGGTGACTGCAAGTCCCCCTTCGGTAGTAACCTCTTGGCGCTTTTCGGGTACAAGGGTCACACGGTGCGGACGAAGAGAGCAAGCGATGTCGATCATGCTTGGTTCGATGGCACACTCAAGGTTGACAGGCAGTGCAGAGAGTGCGATGATGTTTTTGGCATCACTGTCCTGCATGTGGCGTCTGTCCTCACGCAGGTGGATAGTGATCTGATCAGCTCCGGCACGTTTGCAGATGCTCAGTGCATCGAGCGGATCGGGGTCGGCAACTCTTCTGGATTCTCGAAGTACGGCGATATGGTCGATGTTGACACCCAGTTTCATGGCATCCCTTTAAAGATAAATTGGATAAATTATAGCCAATAAACTATTAGGAGAGCGAAATGCCAGATAGAAAAGCGATGCCGGTCTCGAACTATGCCGATATCAAACACAAGATCGGAAACGGCAAACCGACCATTCTGGCATTTGGGATGAGCCACTGCTACAGCTGCATCGCGATGTCAAAAGTCTTTGCGCAGGTACTTGAAAAGCATCCGGAGTTTCAGATCTATGCGATAGACGGACAGAAAGAGCGCATCATCAGCCGCGATATCTACAAACTTAAAGAGATGCCGACCCAGATCTTTTTCGATGCCGAAGGCAATGAGATCTTTCGGCATACAGGAGCGTACAAGAAGCCTGTGCTGGATATTATTTTGAAGAAGTGGGGGTTTGTATAACCTTTATTGGAGGTACCCTTAACCAAAATTACGCTAAAATCGCGGGAATATTATTTTTTTACAAGGCTGAAACATGGCAAAAAGAGAGATCAAAAAGGCCGTTCTCGCATACAGCGGCGGACTCGATACGAGTATCATTCTCAAGTGGCTGCAGGATGAGTACAACTGTGAAGTGGTGACCTTCACTGCCGATCTGGGACAGGGTGAAGAGGTGGAGCCTGCGCGTCAGAAGGCGCTTGATATGGGTATCAAGCCTGAAAATATCTTCATTCTTGACCTGCGTGAAGAGTTTGTCAAGGATTTTGTATTTCCGATGTTCAGAGCCAATGCGATCTATGAGGGGGAGTATCTGCTTGGTACTTCCATCGCGCGTCCGCTTATCGCCAAGAAGCAGATAGAGATCGCGCATGAGACCGGAGCGGATGCTGTCTCTCACGGTGCGACAGGCAAAGGAAATGACCAGGTGCGTTTCGAGCTTGGATACCTTGCACTCGATCCGGATATCGCGGTCATCGCACCGTGGAGAGAGTGGGATCTCAACTCCCGTACAAAGCTTCTGGAGTACGCAAAAGCACACGGTATCGACATCGATGGCAAAGGGAAGCCAAAACCCTACTCGATGGATGCAAACCTGCTGCACATCTCCTATGAGGGTGAGTGGCTGGAGAACCCTTACAACGAACCTGAAGAGGATATGTGGCTCTGGTCTGTCTCTCCCGAAGAGGCACCCGATGAGCCTGAATACATCACTATCACCTACAAAAAGGGCGACCCTGTCGCGATCAACGGTGAAGAGATGAGTCCTGCAACGATCCTTGAGACACTCAATACCTACGGTAAAAAACACGGTATTGGGCGTATCGACATCGTAGAGAACCGTATGGTAGGGATGAAGGCACGTGGATGCTACGAGACACCGGGCGGGACGATCATGCTCAAGGCACACCGTGCCATCGAGTCAATCACGCTTGACCGTGAAGAGGCACATGCCAAAGATGAGATGATGCCAAAATATGCCAAGCTCATCTACAACGGGCTGTGGTGGTCACCAGAGCGCAAGATGATGCAGGCAGCCATCGATGCGACACAGGAACAGGTGAACGGTGAAGTACGACTCAAGCTCTACAAGGGCAATGTCATAGTAGTCGGGCGTAAGTCTGAGAACTCACTCTACTCCGAAGAGCACTCTACCTTTGAAGCAGATGATGTCTACAACCAGAAAGATGCTGAAGGGTTTATCCGCCTCAATGCACTGCGTTTCATCATCGAGGGCAAGAAGCAGCCGGAGCGTATCGCATCGCTGGTAGGAAACTATGATGAGGTGGAAGTGTGTCATATCGAGACAGGATCGACAACGATCTGCCAAAAGGTCAAGCAGTTCTTCAAAAAACTCGTAGGTAAAAAGTAAGGTAACATAAGGCACTTATGTTACCTTACTGCCAAAATCTCTTTCATCGCCTTTAGGGCACGTGAAGGTTTGAACTTCAAAAAACTCTCTCTATAGAGAATACTCGGTATAAACTCCAAAAAGATATAGCTTAGAAAAAGCATAGGGTAAAAGAC
>JALWKQ010000220.1 GCA_027081395.1 Sulfurovum sp.
AAAATAGTAGATATGATAAAAAGAAGCGCAGAATGATACGAAAAAAGATACTTCTTCTGGGGGATTTTCACGTTGGGAAGACGAGTCTGATCCGCCGATATGTCGACAACAGTTTTGATGACAGTTATCTGACGACTATCGGGGTCAAAATCTCCAAAAAGCAGATCACACTTGATGGTGAAGCCTATGAGCTTCTGATCTGGGATATAGAGGGGGCAACACCGCAAAAGAGAATTCCCCAAAGCTATTTCAGGGGTGCAAGCGGTGCGATCTTTGTCGCAGATGTCGGCAGAGAAGAGACGATCGAACATCTTGCCGTACATATAGAGGATTTCCGGAGCGTCAATCCAGATGCAGCTTATGTGACCGCCTACAATAAAGCTGACCTGCTTACTCCGGCACAACAAAAGAATTTTGCATTGGAGAGTGGCAGTTTTCTCACCTCTGCCAAAGAGGATATGAATGTCGAAGCGCTTTTTGAAACCTTGGCAAGAAGGATGCTCGGATGAAAAATATACAGATCGTACTCAATGCGATACTCTCCAAAAATGTCTTTGAATATCTCTTGATAGACAAAGATTTGAAGATCGTACATGTCTCGCTGGGGGTGATGCAGTTTCTCAATGCCGTTCCTACAGAGGGGAGTGACATCCGGGATTATCTGCCGGAGCTTGTCGGTTTGGAAGAGGATATCGCGAAGGTATTTGATAAAACGGAAAACGCTTTGAGCCTCAAAACGGTACAAAAAGAGAACTTCTATTTCAATATCTATGTGGATCACTACGATCATGAAAAAGCGCTGGTACTTCTGCATAATATCACAGAGATCACCAAGGCGCAGCAGGAGGCTCTGCAGTACAGCAATCAGACACTGCTCCTCTCTGATACACTCCAGAAGATTATCGACGGACAGAATACCTTGATATTTGTCACCGACAATCAGGATCATATCGCATTTGCCAACAAACAGTTTCTTGAGTATTTCAAAATCGAAAACAATCAGAAATTACAAGAGAACAATTTAAAACTTTATAAAAAGATATCAGATGAGTTGGAGAGTTATGAGGATCTCTATCACTATATCCAGACCCATGAGAAGCATGTGACGATCGATGATGATACCTTTATGATGGAAGCAACACCGCTCGATCCAGTACATCACCTCTTTACCCTTTCGAAAGTGACCGATATCTATCAGAAGCAGAAAAGTCTTGAGGCTGAAGTGGAGTATGATGCCCTGACCGGGCTGATGCGCAAAAAGTTTTTTGATCAGAGGCTCCAGCAGCTTTTGAAGCAGCAGAGCTCCTTTGCTTTGAGTGTCATAGATATCGATGATTTCAAAGGGGTCAACGATACCTACGGACACCCTGTGGGTGACAAGGTACTCAAAGAGTTTGCGACACTTTTGAAAGAGAGTATCCGTGATGATGATCTGGTTGCAAGATGGGGCGGGGAGGAGTTTTTGCTTGCGATCAAGATAGATGATCTTGAAAAAGCATTGAGCAGAGTGGAGAGTATCCGCAAGCGTATCGATGAACATCTCTTTGAGACAATAGGGCACCTTACGGCAAGTTTCGGTGTGGCATGGCGAGAAGAGGATGATGATGTGGACAGTATGCTGCAGCGAGCCGACAAAGCCCTCTACAAAGCCAAGAATAACGGTAAGAACAGAGTGATATTCAAAAAGAGAGAAAAGTTAGAAAAATAAAGTTTTTTTAAGCTCTGATTTAAGCCAATTGGATTATAATCTCACCCACAAATGATCTGGAGACGTGGGTGAGTTGGCTGAAACCACACCCCTGCTAAGGGTGCGTACCTTTCCGGGTACCGAGGGTTCGAATCCCTCCGTCTCCGCCAGCTTCTACTTTTTTTAACACAATTTTATATCCCCAATATGAACCCTCTGAATAACCCCACTTTTTCAATGAAGCAAACTCTATAGTGCACTTCATTCGGTTATCCATAAGTTTTTATTATCAGTTTCTTCGTTTTTTGAAAGAAACACGCTCATGTTTTGTCTAA
>JALWKQ010000221.1 GCA_027081395.1 Sulfurovum sp.
CTGGCGATCTTGCTGAGCTGTCGGCTTGCCTGCTTTTTCTGGGAGACTGTTGCACTCAGATCTTTTTTGGAGTGTTTTATCTTGGCAGTCGTAGAGGCAGCATGCGAAAAGACCACTGCGGCAAAGAGCAAAAAGAGAGCGCTTCTCACTCTTCCACTCCCCTTGCACTGAAAACCACACTGTAGACCGCGATTGTCACAATCAGGATCGCCGCGCCAAGCAGTATACCCATATCACTCATCAAAAAAAGCTTCTCCTGGTTATTGACGATAATATCTATACCGCTTTTGGGTGCCCATATCAGCTTCACATAGAAAAATATGCCTGCTGTAAGCAGTGTCGCGAGGATCGCATCTGCGATCGCAATCTTGAAGAGCACACCCGAACGCAGCATAAGCGGTGCACCGAAGATCTCCATCACCTGCATACGCTGTCTGTGTTCATATTTCCATATCTCCATCTGCTTAATGATCAGCAGCAGACTCACCACTCCCATAAAGACGATAAAGATATTGAGGATCAGCTTGACAAAGCGAAAGAGCCTGTAACTGTTGCCGTAGCTGCTTCCGAAGGTTTCGACCTTTTTGATATTTTTGTCTCTCTCGAGATCCTTTTTGATCTGCTCAAGCGCTTTGGTATCCAGATAGGAGTCGAGCCCTACATCGTAGAAGTAAGGGAGTGATTTGAGTATCTCTTGGCTGCCCTGTTTACCCACCCCTTTGGCGACCTTGGAGACGATCTGCTCTCTCTTGATGGGACGCAGAGTACTGATATGTGCATTGAGCGCTTTAAGCTTTTCGAGCTTGACCGGCTTTTGTGTCACGACCAGCATCGAGTAGTCCTCCTTGAGCCCCTGCTCATAGGTACCTGTCGTACGCTCAAATACCAGATAGAACTCAATACCGAGCAAAATCGCCATCAGCGGCAGTATGAACATCAAGTGGTTTTTAATGAACTTCATAGACACCCTTGCTTTCGATGATAAAATGTCGATACGGCAACGAGAAGATTGTCGGTATCTTGTGCGTTACGACCAATACAGTGGTCTCGAGCTGCTGACAGGCATTCTCCATCAGATCCCAGATAACATTTGAGGAGTAGTCATCAAGGTTCCCCGTCGGTTCATCTGCAAGGATGACTACCGGGTTTTTTGAAAGTGCCCTGGCGACACCGACACGCTGCTGTTCACCACCGCTGAGCTCTACAGGATATTTGTCCGCATGCTCTGAGAGCTTGACATGCTTGAGCAGTCTTTGTGCCTGGGTATTTTGCACATCTGTTGAGTAGCCGGCGATCATCAGCGGCAGCACGACATTTTTTGCAACTGTCCACTCGTTGACCAGCTTATAGTCCTGAAAGATGATCCCCATGTGGGTTCTGAGCTCCTGAAGCTTGCTCTGTCTGGCGTTTGTCAGATCGAGTCCCCCGACGACAAGCGACCCCTCTGTAGGCTTGAGTGCGCCATAGAGTGCTTTGAGTAGTGTCGATTTCCCCGATCCGCTTGGCCCGGTGATAAATACGAACTCCCCTTTCTTGATACTGAAGTTCGCATTTTTGATGATCTCTTTTCGCCCCTCATCATAGGCAAGCGTCAAGTTGCTGGCATGGATCACGTTTGACATTCTACTCTCCCGTAGTGCGCCTTTGCGCTGTGTTAGTGGGTCAGATACTCCACGATCTTCTGATGTGCAAGGTGGTTGACTCTGGTCTTGACCGGTCTTGAGACAAAATAGCGTGTCTGCTCTTTTCCTACCAAAATATATTTATGTTCCGGTCGGTCAAAGCTGCCAAAAGCACATTTGACCAGCATCGCATCATCACCTATTTTGTATACCCGTTCAAAGTGTACAAAATAGCCGTCAAAGACCACAGGTTTCTTGGGAAGCTTCTGCTCCTGTCCTTCTCTATATTTTACAATATTAAAATTAAAGTCAAGCCTCTCTTTTTTCTCTTCCGACTCCTCTTTGCATGTCACATAGACATCATAGATGTCTTTCTCCATCTTGAGCCATCGCGC
>JALWKQ010000222.1 GCA_027081395.1 Sulfurovum sp.
GGCTGTTTCGGTTCACAGAGATCTGCGGGTGTCGCTGTTTCGGTCTCTATCCATTTGAGGTAGGCTTCATTGCCGTCAGTGACAGGCAGCATAAGTATTTCGGGTACATCGTAGATATGCATCTTCTCTATCTCAGATTTAAGCTTTTCGTAGAGAGAGACTTTGCTCTTGAGCTCGAGACGTATCTCTTCTTCAGAGATCACTTTGCCCTGCCATCTGTAGGCACTTTTGACCTGACTGGATTGTACACATGCGACAAGCTTTTTCTCCAGAAGCGTACGGGTGATCAGTTCTGCATTTTCTCTGCTGTCGGTAGAGGTGATGACGATGCAGTAATCAGAGGGGTTTGTCTTAGAGAGAGTTGTATCAGATGCTTCCATGAGCCGCCTTTTCGATAAAATCTTCAACACACTCTGAAATCATAGTATAGACATTCTTAATCCCATCATCGAATGTGTCGAAAAAGTAGGGATCTGGAACATCTTTGCCCTCATATCCGCCAAATTCTCCAAGAAGATAGACATTTTCAAAGCCCATCTCTTCAAGTGTTTTTTTATTTTGTACATCCATGGCGATCACATAGTCAAACGCTTTGGCGTCACTGCGCTTGACCTGTCTGGCACGCAGCGAAGCGATATTGATATGATTCATTTTTGCGATCCTGATGGAGTCTTCACAGGGGTGCTCACCCTCATGAAAACCGCTTGTCCCTGCCGAATCGATATCACATAAAAAGAGCTTTTCTCTCGCAACCGATTTGGCGATCCCTTCGGCGAGGGGACTGCGACAGATATTGCCCAGACAGACAAAGAGGATTTTTGTCATGGCTAACCTTCCCAATAGAAGTATTAAAATTATATGGTTACAATAGCAAAAAAATCTGGATACCTGGATAAAAAAACAGATACAGATCGGGAAAGGGCTGGAGAATGAAGATCAATGTGATCATTGTAGACAAAAAAGGCAAAGACAAGCTCTATGCAGGACTGATAGAACATTATATAAAGATCGCCAAGCCTTTTGCCAAGGTAGAAGTGATCGAAGTTTTCGACAAAGAGATCGCCAAGGCGCATGATATCTCACCCGAAGCGGCACAGAGAGCATACAGCAAAGCACTTGAGAAGTACATGGCAAACGGTATCAATATCGCACTTGACCCTTCATCCAAAGAGGTAGACAGCCACGGGTTTGCCAATCTCCTTAAGGATAGCGCAACGGTAAACTTCTTTATTGGCGGTGCATACGGCTTTGAAGATGTTTTTTTGAACAAATGTAATACTGCGGTATCATTTGGTAAAATAACGCTTTCACATAAGTTGGTGAAAGTTGTACTGCTCGAACAGATCTTCAGGGGTCTGACGATCAACAACAATCATCCATATCATAAATAGGGAAAATGACGATGTTAACAGAAAAAGAGTTGGAAGTATTCCAAAATAAACTGCTTGATAGAAGAGTACAGATCGAGAAGAACCTGACTGGTACATCTCTGGAGCTTACCGAGATGAGAGACCTCGAGCTCAACGATGAGGGTGACTATGCCGCAGCGTCTGCGGAGACAGCGGTGGACAGCGCGATTATGATCCAGCAGCGTAAGGAATTAGCGGAAATTGATCTGGCTTTGGATAAAATAAAGAACGGTACCTACGGTATATGTGAAATGTGTGAGGAGCCTATCGGAAAAGCGAGGCTTGAAGTGAAAAACTTTGCGCGTTTCTGCATTACCTGTAGAGAGATCAACGAAAAAGAAGAAAACAAGTAGATCTTCCATCGCAGGGTCTATCACAAGGGGAAAAAGATGAGACTTGGACTGTACATTTTTGCGGCACTGACACTGATAGCGATCATAGGGGCGTTTACCTACACGATCAATCCGAATAACTATATCGTAGAGATGATGGGTGTCAATTTCAATTTTCCCGTGGCACTATGGGTGATCATCCCCGCACTTGTACTCTTTGTCTTTACTATCCTGCATATGCTTGTCTACGGTCTGAAAAACTATTTTCAGCTCAAGAAGTGGCAACGCGATGCCAGCACGCTGGATGATGCGTTCTACTGGTCGCTTGTCAAGGAGCCCAAAGAGCAGAACTACTCTGTCAGCGAGATCCGTGACTCCGCTATGATCCTCAGCAAATCGACCCTCGACGTGATCGACCATGTTGACGGACTCAATCCAAGACTCTCCAGAGTCGTCAATCTCATCAACAAAATCAAGAGCGGCGAATATGTCGATCTCAAAGAGGAGAAGATGAGCAAGGTCTTCAATGAAGGCAACCCTATCTTGATCCAAAACAGACTCAATCGTCTTGAGCATGATGAGAAGTTTGTAGAAGAGGTGATGAAATCGACAGAGTCATTCAGTGATCCTGTACGCCAAAGAGCGCTTGAGATCTTCGCACAAAAAGCTGATTTTGTCAAAGCCAGACCCTTTGCCAAAGTCTTTGATGTCGAAAACTTCTTTGTGCTCCTCAACCGTGCAAGCGAAGAGAATACCCTTGGGTTGACCAGGGAGATTCTCAATGAGTTTGTTGCCGCATTGCCTTTGGAGTGCAGGGACTTTGTCAAGATCGCTGACCGTACCAAGAAGCTCTTCAGCCCTGATGAGAACCTCGCACTCTTCAAAAGCTACCAGAAAGAGAACCCCAAAGCCCAGCATGCCTATCTCTATCTGCTCTTTGAGTATGAGCTGATGGATGAGATAGCGGCATATCTTGAAGAGCATGAAGCAGGCGAGTTTGTCAAATTCAGAGCACTCTATGATCTCAAGAAAGAGGACAAGAAATATAAGCTTGATGATCTGCTCGATATCAACTCCATCTGCTGATGAAACTCGATTTTTCCAAGCCTCTCTATGCATTGGCACCCCTTGCGGGCTTTACTGACCTCCCTTTTAGATCCGTTGTCAAGAAGTTCGGTGTCGATCTGACTGTCAGTGAGATGATCAGCTCCAATGCATTGGTGCACAACAGCAAAAAGACCAGGCGTATGCTTGAAAAGGCACCTAGCGAAGATCCCTATTCGATCCAGATCGCCGGATCGGATCTGGATGTGATCCGCAGAGCTGTCGAAATCATCAACGAAGAGGAGGGGGTCAATGCCATCGATCTCAACTGCGGCTGTCCGGCACCAAAAGTGGTCAACAACCTTCAGGGCTCCTCCCTGCTCACAGATCTTCCTCAGATGGCAAAAGTGATAGAGACGATCAAAAAATACTCAAACAAACCCTATACCTCTATGAAGATGCGGCTGGGGTTTAACGAAAAGAACCATGTAGAGATCGCCCGTATTGCCGAAGCAAGCGGCGCGGACTACATCGCTGTGCATGGACGTACAAGGGCAGGACGCTACAAGGCAGCGGTCGATTACGATGCGATACGCGAGATCAAGGAGGCGGTCTCTATACCGGTGATCGCCAATGGCGACATAGATTCACCCCAAAAAGCGGCGGAGGTTTTGTCATATACCGGTGCGGACGGCATCATGATAGGACGTGCCGCAGTCAAAGAGCCATGGATTTTTGCCCAGATCAAAGAGGGGATGAGCAAGCCCAGTTCTGCACTCATCAAAGAGGTGGTACTCGAACATTTCGACCAGATGATCTCCTACTATGACAGATACGGAGCGATCATCTTCCGTAAAAATCTCCACTCCTATTCCAAAGCAGGCTACGAGGGGGCATCGGCTTTCCGTGACACGATCAACCGTATCGAAGATCCCAAAGAGATGCGTGATGTGATCGAAGCCTTCTTTTCTCAGAAGTTTTACTACGAAGATTGACCTGTATCAAGCTCTGTGCATTTCGAACAGACTATAATCCTATCCAAAAAAAACAGAGGTAATCATGACATTTATTTTGATCAAGACCATCCACCTTTTTGCTGCGTTTATTTATGGAGGTTTTCTCTTTACGGATAACCTTTTTTGTACAAAGATCGAGCGTACCTATGGAGCAGAAAAGTACAAAGAGATCCGTGAATCCTTTATGAAATATGTCAGAAAAGTAGTTCCCCCAAGCCTGATCGTCTTGGTACTGACAGGCGTATATCTCTTTCCTCAAGTCTTCGGTACGGTTAGCGATGCAGGACTGACATGGTTTCAGAAAGTGATGCTGCTTAAAGCACTTTTGGGTCTATGGCTTGGACTGCGCGGTTTTCTTCAGGTCTATTTCGGTATCCAGCCCTTTCTCTTCAAAAGCCACAGGCTGCCGTTGATCCTTGTCGTGACGATTTTGATATTGACACAGATACGCTATCTGCCTCTGTAGGATAGAGGTATCAACCCTTTTTCGTTATAATCGCACATCTGCTTATGGGAGCCTATTTATGTTGATAGAACTTGTCTTTGTCGGTATCTTTATTGGTGTGATGTCCGGATTTTTCGGTATAGGGGGCGGGATGATCCTTGTACCTATGCTTGTCGCATTGGGATTTGGGATCAAAGATGCTATCGGTATCTCGATCGTTCAGATGGTATTTAGCTCAATCTTTGGCTCATACCTGAACTGGAAAAAGGGCTCTTTGATCATCGGAGAGGGGATACTTGTCGGCATTGGCGGTTTTGTGGGCGGCTATATCGGCGGTTATATCACACCCTATATTCCGGATACGATCCTGCAGGGGCTCTTTATCGGGTTGCTCCTGTTTGCCCTGATCCGACTCTTTTTCTCCAAGCACCATGCCGATGGGTCAGAGACCAAAACACTCAACAAAGGGCTGCTCTTTTTGATCGGACTTGTAATCGGGATCTTCTCGATCACCCTGGGGATAGGCGGATCGGTAATACTGACACCGCTGCTGGTCGGACTCCTGCACTACCCGATCAAAAAGGCGGTTAGCGCCGGGCTCTTCTTTGTTGTATTCTCCTCCATCGCAGGATTTATCAGCCGACTAAGCCACGGGGGGATAGACTTTCACAATGGGCTTGTCGTTGCTGTCGCCTCACTCATAGGTGTATTTGTCGGGATATGGCTCAAAGACCATGTCAAAGACACCCACCACAAAGCAGCCCTTCTGATACTCTATCTGCTTGCACTCGGTATGCTCATCAAAAAGATGTGGTTCTGATCGTTTACCATCAGGGGTGCAATTATGCTATAATTCCGGATTAATTTTTGAGCCGTTTGATGCGGCGTGTGAGGAATAGCATTGAAAAAAAAGAGAGATATGATTGAGGTCTTTGGTGCCAAAGAGAACAATCTGAAAAATATCAATATGGAGATTCCCAAAAACGAGCTGGTGGTCATCACCGGCATCTCAGGATCAGGTAAATCGACACTGGCATTTTCGACACTCTACGCAGAGGGGCAGCGACGCTATATCGAGTCACTCTCGAGCTATGCACGTCAGTTCCTCGGACGTGTGGGCAAACCTGATGTAGACAAGATCGAGGGGCTGACCCCCGCTATTGCTATCGATCAGAAGACCACTTCCAAAAATCCGCGCTCGACTGTGGGAACGATCACCGAGATCTACGACTATCTGCGTCTGCTCTTTGCGCGCGTGGGAGAGCAGCACTGCCATGAGTGTGGCAAGCCTATCTCATCCATGTCAGCAGCTGACATTATCGAAGAGGTGCTCAAGCTGCCTGAGGGTGCCAAGCTGGTGATCATGGCACCGCTGGTCAAGGAGAAGAAGGGCACCTTTGCCGATATGCTGGAATCACTGCGCCACAAGGGATATGTGCGTGCGATGATCGACGGTGTGATGGTGCGCCTTGATGACGAGATAGAGCTGAGCAAAACCAAAAAGCATACGATCAAAGTGGTCATCGACCGTGTGGTGGTCAAGCCGGAGAACCGTGACCGTATCGGGCAGGATGTCGAGAAAGCGCTCAAAGAGAGTTATGGTGAGATGGAGATAGAGGTACTCAACCATGAGGAGCTTGGTTTGGAGCGTAAGGACTATCACTACTCGGAACATCTTGCCTGTTTTGACTGTAAGATCAGTTTTGAGCCGCTTGAGCCGGTGAGTTTCTCGTTTAACTCGCCAAAGGGGGCTTGTCCTGCCTGTGACGGACTGGGTATCCGCTACACCATTGATCTCAAAAAGGTGATCGACCCTGATCTGAGCATCGACAAGGGTGCAGTCAAGATCATGTACGGCTTCAACAAGAGCTACTACACCAAGTTCCTCAATGCCTTTTGTGAACAGAATGGCATTGACATTCACAAGCCCTACGGAGAGCTTGAGAGCCATGAGCAGAAGGCGATTTTGTATGGTAATGGTTCGACAGTGGATTTCACATGGAAGCGCCACAAGCTCAAGCGTGAGTGGCCCGGAGTGGTGAAGTTCGCCCATGATATGTTCAAAGATGAGAAAGATATGAGCGAGTATATGACCGAAAAGCTTTGTGACAAGTGTGGCGGGCATCGTCTGCGTCCGCGCTCGCTTGCGGTCAAGATAGAGGGGCACAGTATCGCTGATATTATCGATATGCCTATCGAAGAGAGCTATGCCTATTTTGCCGACGGAAAGAATTTTTCGCACCTGAGCGAACAGCAGCAGCAGATAGCCGAGTCGATCCTCAAAGAGATCAAGGAGCGTCTCTATTTCCTCTATGATGTGGGACTTGGCTACATTACACTCAGCCGTGATGCGCGTACCATCTCCGGAGGAGAGGCACAGCGTATCCGTATCGCTTCGCAGATCGGTTCGGGACTGACCGGGGTGATGTATGTACTCGATGAGCCAAGTATCGGACTGCACGAGCGTGATACGATGAAGCTGATTCGTACCCTCAACTCGCTCAAAGAGAAAGGCAACTCCGTTATTGTCGTCGAGCATGACAAAGAGACGATCATGGCGGCAGACTACATTGTGGACATCGGTCCTGGTGCGGGGGCGTTCGGTGGAGAGGTGGTATTTGCCGGCGATCAGAAAAAGCTGCTCAAAGCCAAAACACTCACAGCACAGTACCTCAACGGCAAAAAGGAGATCAGCTATCCCCATGAGAGAGAGCAGGAACACTGGATAGAGATCAAGAATGTCACACTCAACAACATCCAAAATCTCGATGCAAGGATACCGTTGCACAACTTTGTTTGCGTCACAGGGGTAAGCGGGAGCGGCAAAAGCTCACTGATACTCCAGACCCTGCTGCCTGTGGCAAGAGAGCTGCTCAACCATGCCAAAAAGGTCAACAAGGTCGACGGTGTCGAGATCAACGGATTGGAACGGCTGGACAAAGTGATCTACCTTGACCAGAGTCCCATCGGACGCACACCGCGATCCAATCCTGCAACCTATACAGGGATCATGGATGAGATACGCAAGCTCTTCGCCCAGACCAAAGAGGCTGAACTGCGCGGTTACAAGATAGGGCGCTTTTCATTCAATGTCAAGGGCGGCCGCTGTGAGAAGTGTCAGGGAGACGGGCAGATCAAGATCGAGATGCACTTCCTGCCTGATGTACTGGTGGAGTGTGATGCCTGCCATGGCACCCGCTACAATGCCCAGACACTCGAAGTGCTCTATAAAGGCAAATCGATCGCTGATGTACTGGCGATGAGTGTAGGGGAGGCGCTGGAGTTTTTCAAGGCGATTCCTGCGATCGCTTCCAAGCTAAAGACACTCAAGGATGTGGGGCTTGACTACATTACTTTGGGACAGAATGCCACGACACTCTCAGGTGGTGAGGCACAGCGTATCAAGCTCAGCAAGGAGCTCAGCCGTAAAGATACGGGGCGTACGCTCTATATCCTCGATGAGCCCACAACAGGGCTACACTTTGCCGATGTGGACAGACTCACAGGTGTGCTGCATCATCTGGTTGATCTGGGCAACTCGGTTGTTGTGATCGAACACAACCTCGATATGGTTAAAAATGCGGACTACATCATCGATATGGGACCTGAGGGGGGCAATAAAGGGGGCTTGATCATTGCGGAGGGGAGTCCGGAAAAACTGGCTGCGGAGTATAAGCAGACAGGCTCTTATACCGGGGAGTATCTCGCTAAAGAGCTTAAGCTCTCGGAGTGAGAGAGTTAGGGGCGACGGAATGCTGCACCCACAGCAAACCCATGTTTGGGGCGTAAGCTCGATACCACGGCATTTTTGACGAGATAGATCAGTGTCAGTACAGCCAATATCTCATAACCTATACACCAAGTGAGGATATGGTTTTGTTTGTCAAAAACGGAATAGAAAAGGTCGACATTGCCTCCGGCAACATAGAAAAAGAGAAATATGATCCCGGCAAAGTAGGGCAGTAAGAGAATCATAGAGTGCTAAAAATATCTTTTCATACCCTTTTGGAAAGAAAGTTTCTGCGTTTTTCAATTCGATTTTTTTGACGAGGGCACCTTCTCTTTTGGGAACCTCGCTACGTTGGTCTAGACGTATCTTACCAAGACTCTTCGAAGCTTGTGTGACTCTGAGCGGATTGCGTCTGTTTATTGATTGTTTCTGTACAGCTTCAAGGTAGGGCTTGATACCGCCTGCTATTGACTTCTCTTTTTCATTTTCCATTGTGATTCTCCTCCAGAATGAATTGTCTCCATTCCCAATTCTACGGTAAAAATGTCAAAAAATGTCAAAAAGTCTAAGGTCTTCGAAATACTTTCTTTTTCTTTCGCTGATGGTTGCCGTAGCTGAAAGAGATAGCACGCTTGATGATCCAGAGAATGATCAGCCCGGCAATGATCTCATATCCGATCGCCCAGGTTAGAAAAAAAGAGGAGTCATCGTTGAGTGCGAGGAAGAGCTCTTTTTTCCCATCCGCTACATAAAAGAAAAGGAAAAGAAGCCCTGCAATATAAGGAAGTGTTATGAAGTAGATTGTAAGAAATATTTTTTCAAACCCTTCCGGGAAAAAGAGAGGTGTATCATCGAAGGTGACCTTCTGTTTTGCAAATGAATCCTCTTTGTTTTTGATCCTGGCTTCTCTCGGGGAATAAGATATTCCCTGTTCAGTGTGTTTCATTGGTTGAGTCCCCCTACAGACTATAGTTATACTACTATACAGTAATTG
>JALWKQ010000223.1 GCA_027081395.1 Sulfurovum sp.
TTCACGGCTTTGCTTTTCCGGCTCTTTGCCTCAGGTTCGACAAACTCCCCTTTGATCAGTCCCGCTTCATAGAGGAACTGGGAGGGTTGATACTCTACCTTTTTGATCTTGTCATATTTCGCAAGAGATAGATAGAGTTTGTCTTTGGCACGTGTGACAGCGACATAAAAGAGCCTGCGCTCCTCCTCTATGGAGCTCATCATCTTCCGGTTTGGGAAGCGTCCGTCGACCAGATCGACCACATAGACCTCGGGAAACTCCAAACCTTTTGAGGCATGCACCGTCAAGAGATTGACCCCCTCCCCTTCACTCAGTTCGCCGCCGCCAAGCACCATCGCATTGACAAAGCGCCCAAGCTCCTTGTAACCCCGTGAGAGATCCAGCAGCAGCCTTGCCTTGCGATCAATACGCTCTTTTGCCACTCTTTTTTTCTCTTCATCTATCTCACCGCTTTTGAGACGGCCTCTCTGCTTTGAGAGCATCTCGACCACGCCTTGGTAGAGTTTGGATGCGATTGCTTTGCTCAGTACTTCTGAGGGCTGGGAGATATCTTTGAGTGTATGCATAAGTGCATAAAAATCTGCAAAAAACTTCACCCCGTCCTGCGTGATCTTGGGATGTTTGAGCAGTGGATGCGCATAGACTGCCTTGGGCAGATCAAGATGGCTGAAACGTGCGGCACTCCCTATCTCAAAATCATCATCAAAGAGCCCAAGCTGCACATTCTTGTTGGGATTGAGCTTGGGCAGTTCCTGAGTAAGCGGATAGAGCACGCCTTGCATGAAGCTACCTTTGCCAAAGTGGATGAAACACTGAAACATCTCCTTGGCAAGTGCCGAGCCTACCCCGGAGGCATATTCGAAGATATGGATAAATGCCATCATATCCTTGGGGTTGACCAGCAATGAAGTCAGATCGAGCAAAAACTTGATCTCCTTGGCATCAAAAAAGCTGGTACCCCCCTTGCGCTTGCAGCTTATACCAAGCTCTCTCAGACTCGCTTCGATACCGTCAGCTGAAGCGTTGTTGCGAAAGATCACAGCGATATCGTCATTGGGCACATGGGTATGCTTGATCGAGTGTGCGATCGACTGATACTGTTCAAAGAGATCATTGTAGATCAACAGTTTGGGAGGGTGCTGCTTGCCGTGTCTGCCAACTTCAAGCTTCTTGGGGTAGATACGCTCATTCTTCTCGATGACCCGATTTGCCAGTGAGAGAATCGGTGCGGTAGAGCGGTAGTTGGTCTTGAGGGTAAAGACTGCTGCTCCCGGATAGCGCTTGGCAAATGTCGCGATATTTTCTATATTGGCACCGTTGAAGGCATAGATACTCTGATCATAGTCTCCTACACAAAAGAGTGACTTGGGCTTCAGTGCATCGATCAGGGCACTCTGCAGGGTATTGGTATCCTGATACTCATCGACAAGCACTTCATCAAAGAGGATGCGCTCCTTCTCAAGATGCGCTTTGATACGCAGAAGCAGATCGTTGAACGAAGCAAACCCATAGAGCTCCTTCTCCTTCTCAAAATCCTCTATGATCCCCATATAGGCATCCATCAAGAGCTCGTGTTCTGGATACTTCTGCAGAAACCAGACATCAAAACCTTCCAAAGAGGCATTCTGATAGAGCGAATATTGCTCATAGAGAAAGATCGCTGAAAATGGATTGACCGGAAGGTTCATCCGCTCGAAATTACGCTTTTCATAGATGCTGCGAAAGAGTGTTTTGAGTTCGGAGGGCTGCTTGAGTGCAAGATTGGGATGCAGTGTTTTGAGCCATCGGTAACTCACGGCATGAAAAGTCCCGGACTCGATCCTGCCTACCACATCTTTGGGGAAGTAGCGCTCCAGTCTGGCGATCATCTCACCTGCTGCCTTGTTGGTAAAGGTCAGCAGGAGTATCCTGGAGGGCTCTACACCGCTATGCAGCAGATGCGCGATGCGCCCCA
>JALWKQ010000224.1 GCA_027081395.1 Sulfurovum sp.
TTGAGTGTCACCACAAAAGGCTCAAAGATACCGGTAAAAGAGCGTTCAAGTACCAAAAGAGTGCCATTATCCATTGTCTCTATAGCGGTTACCGAGGAGCGCGCCTCTTTCTCCGCACGGAAAAACCAGCGTTTGCCCTTGAGAGAGTAGATGGTATGCGCCTTTTTACGATATCTCTTCAGCGGCCACTCCGGTGCTGTAAGGATGCCCAGCTTCGGATGCCAGGCAAGTGCCTCGAGTGATTTATTTTTGCTGCGATAGTGTTTGATTTTCCGTAGCTCCTTGGGTAGAGGAAATTTGCGTATCATCCAGCCAAATTTGCTACCGTTTTTGTGAAACCATGCGATCTTCACATCCCCCTCAAAAGAGATCAGCAGACGCCCCCTCTTGTCCAGAGTCATCCCTTCACTGTCACGCTTCCATTTCCTCAGCCTCTTTCCCTTGCGATCTTTGAGATATCCTGCCCTTAATGGATGAAGCCTCATCTTCTCCTTGGAGAAGTGACATCGGAAACTGTAGAGTATCCCTTTGTCGCTGACCATATAAAGCAGATCGTGCTTTTTGTCATACGCAAGGTCGGAGATCTCGGCAAATTTGATACCCTGTATGGCACCTATATCCAGCACTTTCTGATCAAGTATCCTGATCCACATGTAGTGCCGATCTACACCTGCAGGGGTGATCTCTGCCGGCAGGATATCTGCACCAAGCCAAGAGAGAAGAAAAAACCATCCCAATAGATACCGGATCATTGTTATGCGGTTTTTTTGGAAGAGAGATAGACCATCAGTACGATCCACGCGATCCCCAGATCGATCATCACATCTGCGAAGTTAAACACGGCAAAGTCAAAACCACAATGCCACGCCACATAATCGACCACTGCTCCCCGTTCAAAACGGTCATAGAGGTTGCCCAGTGCGCCGCCGATCAAGAGTCCCAGAGGAAACGCATAACGGCGAAGGTACCCCTCTTTGAAGATATAGATCAGAATGCCTCCTATCAGGAGTGCCTGTATCCACTTGAGATAGGGTCCCAAAAAGGCGAACATCGAAAAGGCGACTCCCTTGTTGTAGTGCAGCACCAGATCGATACACGCTCCTTGCCGATAGTATCCCTCCACAAAAAGCGTTTTAATATTTTGATCGATAACAAAGACCCCTATCGCTGCCAGCAAAAAAATGACGTAGGCACGCATCAGGCGAGTGCACCTTTGAAAAACGCCACACACTCCTCCATCATCGCCTCAAGTGCCGCTTCATCCTTGCCCTCAAGCAGAAGTCGGATCTTGTTCTCCGTACCGGAGTAACGGAAAAGATGCCGCATCCCCTCAGCTTCGACCTTTGCTTTGATCTCATCTATCCCTTCTATCTCCTCAAACGGACGCTTCTCCTCCACACGTAGATTCACCAGTTGTTGAGGGTAGGACTCATAGGGGTTGAAGGCTTCGCTCGCCTTTTTCCCGCTCTTGACCAAATAGGCAAGTGCCTGCAGCGCACTTGTCAGCCCGTCTCCGGTTTTTGCATAGTCGGCAAAAATGATATGCCCGCTCTGCTCTCCGCCAAAGTTCATCCCGTGCTCCTGCATCATCTCGACGACATTCTTGTCTCCTACGGCCGAGCGCAAAAGCTTCAAGCCATGTGCCGCGAGGTACTCATCAAGCCCCTGGTTACTCATCACTGTAGCTACCATACCGCCACCCTTGAGCAGCCCCTGCTCCTGCAGGTGCACCGCCAGGACACCCATCAGCTTATCGCCGTCGATCACCTCACCCTTCTCATCGACCATCACCAGTCTGTCTGCATCCCCGTCAAGGGCGATACCGATATCGGCACGCTTGTCAAGGACAACTTTTGCAAGGTTTTCCGGATGCATCGCTCCACACCCTTCATTGATATTAAATCCGTCAGGCTTGTCGCCAATCACTACCACCTCAGCACCCAACTCCTGCAGGATGGTAGGTCCCACGATATAGCCTGCCCCGTTTGCACAGTCAATAACGATACGTTTCCCCCACAGTGTAGCATCCTCAGGGAATGAATTTTTGATATGGACAATATATCTACCCACCACATCATCGATCCGTTTGGACTTGCCGATCGCCTTGCCGGTTACCTGGGCTGCTTCGATCTGGGCATCGTCATTGTAGATCGCCTCGATCTGCTCCTCTTTTTCACGGTTGAGCTTGTTACCGAACCAATCGAAAAACTTGATACCGTTATCTTCGTACGGGTTATGGCTTGCAGAGATCATGATCCCTGCATCACAGCGCATATTCGCTGTCAAAAAAGCGATCGCCGGCGTAGGCATAGGCCCTATCTGGATCACATCAAAGCCCACCGCCGTCAATCCGGAGACGATCGCATTTTCGATCATATAGCCGCTTCTTCGGGTATCCTTCCCTACAAGTATCTTATTGGTTCTGGCATGTTTCTTGAAATGTATGCCTGTCGCCATGGCAAGGCGCATGGCATTGGCAGCGGTAACCTTCTTGCCCGCCTTGCCGCGTACACCGTCAGTTCCGAAAAGTGTCAAATCAAATCCTTTTATTCTTAAGAGCTTATTGGCTTTAATTTTAACCGAAAAAAGATTAAGCACACCTCTCTCTCCCTGAAAAGGGGCACATCGTCTATTTTAATATATATTTAATCTAATTTTGGATATTATTCGCGAACTATTTTCACTCTAGACAGAAGTGATCACAACCAAAATATTAAAAGGAATCGATTATGGCACACCATAAGTCAGCAAAAAAACGTATTTTGCAAACTGCGAAAAGAACAGAAAGAAACAGATACTACAGAACAAGAATCAAAAATATCGTAAAAGCTGTCCATGAGGCAGTTGCGGCATCTGACAAAGCGGCTGCACAAAAAGCGTTTGAGACTGCGAACAAATATATCCATTCACTCGTAAGCAAAGGCTTCATCAAAAAGCAGACTGCTTCAAGAAAAGTAAGCCGCCTTCACAAAATGGTCAACGCTCTCGAAGCGTAGTCCGTTATCACTGAGTAGTGTTTCCCGGACTGCTCTGTTAGCACCTTGCTAATTCCCGGATCACCTTCTGGGTGATCTCGATATACTTAAATATTTCTATAATTACCATTCACACCGAAAGTCCAATCATGTTCAAAGAAAAACTTCAGCCATTTATCGACAGACACAATGAAATCACGAAACTTCTCAGCTCACCCGATATCGCCAGTGACATAGAGCGCATGACAGAGCTTAGCAAAGAGCAGTCTGGGCTTACCGAACTTGTTGAGAAAGCCAAAGAGTATATCGAAACTGCGGATGCGATCGCCGAGAACAAAGAGCTGCTTGGAGATCCTGAACTCGGTGACCTTGCCAAAGAGGAGCTTGCCGAACTCGAACCCCTTCTTCCCAAACTTGAAGAGGAGATCAAAGTCCTTATGATCCCCAAGGACAAAAACGATGACAAAAACATCTATCTTGAGCTGCGTGCCGGTGCAGGGGGAGATGAGAGCGCACTTTTTGTTGCTGATGTGTTTCGTATGTATTCACGCTATGCCGAGCAGATGGGATGGAAAGTAGAGATCGTCAGCTCCAGTGACGGTACTGCGGGAGGATACAAAGAGCTGATCGCACAGATCAAAGGACAGGGTGTCTACTCCCAGCTCAAATATGAGGCTGGTACCCACCGTGTACAGCGTGTACCAGACACTGAGACCCAAGGTCGTGTACACACCTCTGCCATCACCGTGGCGGTCATCCCGGAGGTTGATGATGTCGAAGTTGACATCAAGCCCAATGAGGTCAAAATGGATGTATACCGTTCCAGCGGATGTGGCGGGCAGTCGGTCAACACCACCGACTCTGCCGTGCGTTTGACCCATATCCCTACCGGTATCGTCGTAGCTATCCAGGATGAGAAGTCTCAGCACAAAAACAGAGACAAAGCGATGAAAGTACTTAAAGCACGTGTCTATGAGGCACAGCTTCAGAAGCAGCTGGATGAAACAGCGGGTCAACGTAAACTACAGGTTGGCTCCGGAGACCGCTCAGAGAAGATACGAACCTATAACTACCCGCAAAACAGGCTGACAGACCACAGGATCGGACTGACACTCTATGCCCTTGATGATATCATGAACAACGGCAACCTCAAGCTGGTCATCGACCCCCTCATCGCCCATGCACAGACTGAAGCGATCAAAGAGGCAGGGCTATAATACCCTTATAGGAAGGAGAAGCCATATGTCCGATCAATTCAAAGAGATTCCTGCCACAGATCCTATCAGCGACGTTATCCGCTCAGTATTTGATCTCTCAATACCTGTAGAAGGGGGATGGGGCTACACTATCGATACAGCGTTAAAGCTTCTGTCTCCCCTTCCTGCACCGCTGACACAGACAGAGTACACGCTCGCTTCTATGCGTACACACATAGAGATGCATATGACCCTCCCGGATGATCAACGCTATGGCGGTATCAATCTCAATGAGCTCTCCAGAGAAGAGAAGGTGATTGAGAACCGATATTATGATATTGTCAGCTATGAAGTGACTGCGATGAGAGAGAGTGACTATACCCGTTTTATCGAAGCATACAAGGAAGGGTACGGCAAAGATGATTTTGATATCTCTGCACACTTCGAAGCACGCAAAGCTGCTACATTAACCAGAAAGATCACCCTCTACTTCGATACCACTGATGTACGCTAAACTCTAATACCCTTTTACGGATAGCAGATAAACGCTTCCCATATTCTGTACGATCATGTTCCCCACACAAAAGTACTGTCCTGAAAAAAGGGAACAAAAGTTGCACTGCATACCATGGAAATTATATATCTTTGAAGGTGTGTATTGTGGTAATTAGTCAAGAGAATTAGGAAGAGAGAAAGTATCCCATGAGCCCAAAGGCTCGATAGGATTGGGGAGGATTACTTGATCTTCTTCTCGTCGTAGAAGACCCCACCTTTGAGTTCAGTATAAGTGATTCTAAGAATGTCACCTTTTTTAGCGGCACTGCTTTTGAATTCAAATTTGATCAATGGGTTTTTAGAAAGGAACTGGCTTGTAGATGCATCATACACTACTTTGTCACCAACTGTACCTGTGATATGTGTGATAAAGTTTGCCTCTTTACCTTTCTTCTTCGCTTGGTCATAGGTAAGCATGTCATGTGTGAGACCTACTTTTACTTTTACTACGTCACCTTTGATCTTCGCTTTGATCTTCATTTTGACTTTTTGTGGTTCTACTGTTTTGGCAGCCTCTGCATTCGCAGCAGTGAACATCATTGCAAATGTTGCAAGTACTAGCATTAATTTTTTCATCTATTTTTCCTTTAGTATTTTCTATAAATTTGTTAAAGAGTGAGGATTAACCTTCACATCCACCAAGTGCAACTTCAAGTGTCTTTTTAGCAGAATAGAATTTTCCATCTTTACCTTCAACAATCACAGTGATCGTACCGCTCTTTTTCATCTTGATTTTGATACCGTAGTTAGGCACAGTATTCTCATTCTGGTCAAATACAATGACAAGGCTTTCAGGGTTAGCATCCTGAAGAATTGCGATTGATTTTGCATCAATGCTTGTTTTGACAGATACAGGTACCGCACCACCATTGCTCGCTACGTCAGGAGCGTTCAGTTTTACATCTGCAGACTCTGCAGGTGTGATCTTACCGTAGAGTGCCTCGATTGCAGCCGGTACTGTTTTTGCAGTCCATGCATCAGGCTTCTCAGCTCTATAGTCTTTTGCATATACTGCTGCTGTCATTGCCAACGCAGCAAGACCCAATTTAAAAATATTTTTTGTCATCATTTTTCCTTTCTTTTGTTAACTTGATACTTTCGTATACTTCGAATCATACACGCTTATTGTGTAATAATAGTGGGGCGAACCCCAGCTATTACTTACTCGCAGAGATCATATACTCAACGATCTCTTTGATCTTCTCATCTGGCAGGTTCGTTCCGCCTTTTGGAGGCATACCGTTGATACCGTGGATCGCATTGTGGATCACTTTATCAAGGCCTTTTTTGAGGACAGCTGCCCAAGCTTTTTTGTCTCCGACCATCGGAGCACCCATGGCATCAGTACCGTGACATACTGCACATTTTGCTTCATAGAGTTTTTTACCCTCTCCACCTGCAGCAGCCTCTTTTTTCTTTGGCAGATCTTTTTTGGTTGAAATAGGAGGCAGATAGTCACTGATTCCTTTACCATTGATTCTTGCCAGTACCGGTTTGCCTTCAAAACAGTTTTTCATACAGCGTTTTTTATTACCGCCGAAGTTTTTCGGATTGTCAAAGTATGCACGTACTGTATCCGGACCTTTACGGATCTTAGGCTCGAATCCGTCTTTGTTTGGCATATCGATCTTCAAGAAGTTTTCTCTGTTAAGCTCTGTATCATCATCCAGCTCTTCGCCGTCTACTTTCAGTTCATTGAGCTGTACGATATAAGCTACCAGTGCATAGACTTCATCATCACTCAGTGAGAGCGGTGCAGGATGCGGCATACCTGTTTTGATGTACCACCAGAGTGTACTCGCTACCGGCCAATAGGTACCGAAGACTCTGACTGGACCCTCATCATCAGGATGCAGTCTTTGGTTTTTCAGTGTTTTATGAAGCTCATAGGCATTACCTTTGGCGAGTGCAGGGTATCCTGATCCACCTGAACCGAAGTCGAAGTGACAAGCAACACATTTTGCTTCATAAACTTCTGATCCCTCTTCCGGCGTACCATGACCTTCTGGAAGTCCTGTACCGTCATACATGACATCGATATCCCACGCATCCTCTTCACACTTCAACGGCTTTCTACCCAGTTTGAAGCTTGTTTTGTGCGCTTTTGTATTTACAAAATAGACAGAAGTCTTTCCGTTTTTCACAGGGTATGCGACACCGCCATCGATAACTTTTTTACCATTCGGATAGGTACGTGATGCATCACTCCCTGCAAACGCAGCTGTAGAAGCTGCTACTACCAACGCTGTTGATAGCAAGATTTTATGATAAGACTTGAACATTGTTCACTTCTCCTTTCTCTGTAATTTCCCATGTATGGACTCCATTTCTGTGGTAGACACACTCTACGCCCAGCGCATCACGCTCTTGCTTGACACTTGGCTGAACATATCCTGCATCGTCTCTCGCACGGCTTGAAAGAAGAAGCGGCTTGCCTTCATACTTGTAGATATAGCTAAATCTGGTCCAAGCTTTAGGCAGCACAAGTCCTTTGAGGCTCGCCTCAACCCAGTTCTTACCGCCGTCAAAAGAGATATCAACACCCTCGATCGTACCCATACCTGACCATGCAAGACCTTCGATCTCAACGATATCGCCTTTTTTTAAGTCTGTCCATGGATACTCAGGACAAGGAGATGTGATCACAGAGTTTACTTCATTTGCATAGAAGTGCTGGATCGCTTTACCTGTCTTTTTGAGTACTGTATACTTGGCAGTCTCTTCTTTGGCATAGTATGGCTTGTCAGAGAATTCAAGACGACAGAGCCACTTGACATGAAGGTTTCCTTCCCAACCAGGAACAAGCAGTCTGATAGGATATCCCTGCTCAGGTCTGAGCGCTTCACCATTTTGTGCATAGGCAATAATCGCATCATCCAGTACTTTATCGATAGGAACAGTTCTTCCCATATGGGAGTTATCCGCACCCTCGGCCAGCATCCATTTGGCGTTTGGCTTAAGTCCAAGATCTTTGAGGATATCTTTGATATAGACACCTGTCCACTCGGCACAACTCATCATACCTTTTGAAAACTGCAGTGACGGGAATTGAGGTCCTCTCCACTCCGGTCCGCCGTTTGCAGGACACTCGATAAAGTGGATTCTGCTTACTTTTGGATATTTTTTGAGTTCATCCATAGTCAATACAAGCGGCTTTTCAACCAATCCGTGGATCATCAGGCGATGCTCATTTGGATCGATCTCTGCAGTACCGCCATGACATCTGTTGAAGAACAGACCATTTGGTGTGATGATCCCGTTAAGATCTTGGATCGGACACATCGCGATAGATGCATACCAGTTTCCGGAAGAGAGGAGTTTGGTATTTCTTCTTGTTACATTGTGCTCATATGGAGAAGGCTGACCATAGAGATTGTGTGTAACAGGATAACCGAATGTCGTACCCCAAGGCTTCTCTTCGATGATCGCAGGATCTCCACCTTCACATTTTTCTTTCTTTTCGCTTGCATCAATAGCTACAGGCGCGATCACACTTGCCGCAGCCAATGCACTGACAGAATAAGTTGCTGTTTTTCTAAAGAAGTCTCTTCTGTCTGACTGAATCTCTTCAGAAGATACAGCTTCAACATCTTTAGATGTTTTCATGATCTTATTCATTATTCCTCCTTGATTAATTTTGGAAATGACCGGGAAACCCATAAAAAGTCATATGCATCATTATATAAAAAATAAATTAGAGAATGAGGAAAAATTATCAATTAAAGTTTGATCTGGATCAATTCATCATTTTATGTAACTATTTTACTCCGTATTATCAATAATCTCTATAACTGTCATAAGATAAATATATCCAAATAGCAAGAAAAATGCCCTATGTCCTCTCATTATCATTATTATGATAGGATTTCACACGCACTCATCACAAAAGGAGCTATCGATGAAGCCTATGCCTGTTGGCAATGTTGTTGCACTTTTTATCTCCAGATCCGGTGTCTCGGGACGTATCCCTGTACCCAC
>JALWKQ010000225.1 GCA_027081395.1 Sulfurovum sp.
TGCGCATGATACCAGAACATCAGTCTGTTGTCTCCAAAAGCGTGTTTTGGGGTGCAAATACCTCACGGTATCTTATCTTCAGCCTCTCGACCTTTTCACATGCCTCGATAAAGAGTGCGCTGTGTGCTATCAGCGGTGTCGCCTCTGCTTTGTAACGCTCATAGGAGGCAATCGTCCGTCGTGCTTTAGAGGGCATATTTTTACGGTTGCGCTTGACATGCTCGAAGCTGATCGCAGCATTGATCAATCCTTTGACCAAAAACTGCAGCGGATGGTTAGAGAGTCTCAGCGGATGCCACGCCTCTTCAAGCACCTCATGCGCTTCGAAATACTCTTGTGCATCCAGGAGTCTGAGGTACTCTCTCAGTGCTCCCTCGAGATCTTCATTCATTGTCAGCATCTGCTTCTCCTTTGGGATAAAAGCGCTTTATGATATAGCCGTCGATACTATACTCATCATCCGGATCAAAACGGTATGATTCAAAATGGTCATTGAGTACTGCAGAGAGATACTGCAGTCTCTGCTCGGGAGTGATTTCGGGAAGCTCTCTTTTCAAAAAAGTGTAGAGATCCTCCTGCTGCAACTGTGCCTTGGTATGCAGCTTGAGGATATTGCCGATACTCAAATCTATCGGTGTCTCCATAGCTGGGCTCCTTTCTTCTCTTGTGTGTGACTGATCGCTTCGATCTTCGCTATCAACGCCTCGATCTTCTTTGCCTCTGCAAAACAGCTGTTGATCCTGCAGGCAAGATAGGCATTTGTCGCTTGGACTTTACTTAATACAAAGGGGTAGCGTATCCTGTCGATCTTGGGCTGTGCATTTTGTAACTTTTCTTTGGCAGCATGGATGACTACATCACCATGCTCCAGACGCAGCAGATCATGCACCAGTCTCGAAGCGGATGCCGGATCGTCATGCAGCAGTCCCCCTTTGGATCGGATCTCTTGGGAGACAAAGGCATAGAGCTTGATATCCTCATCCAGCGCAGCCAGACGAAGCAGGTCATCATAGAGTACTGAAAGGGGTGCCGTATAGTAGCGGTCATCATAGTCGGCTATGACTTTCACTTTATCATCACTCAGATACCAGACACCCTCTTTGTAGAATCGCTTGCGTGCCTCCTTTGCAAGTTCTTTGGCTCTATCCAGATAGAGGTCTTTATAACTTCGTTCATAGGCATTTATCAATGCCTCAATCAGATAGGCATAGTCCTCCAGCAGTGCTCTTTGTGTAGGTACTTCGCCCGGAAGCCGCTGATGATAGAGCACGCCCTCTTTAACCATCGCCTGCCAGAGTCTATGTAGCAAATGCTTTGCCTCGGCTCCGTAGCGAGGATCGATCTTCGACGCTTCAAAGAGTGCTGTGATCATCATCGCATTCCATGCAGTATTGATCTTGGTATCGATAAAAGGAAAGCGCCTTTTGGTACGCAGATCCTTGAGATAGCCTTTGAGTGCCTCTACGTGTGGCGGCGCATACTTGGAAGCGATATGTGCTAGTGCATACTCCCCGTCGATATTACCATCCTCCTCTATCCCCAAATATGCCAGCGCATCCTCAAGCGCTTTGGTATCCCACCCCTCTTTGAGCAGTGCTGCTTTGATCTTGTCATAAGCGTAGAGATAGTAGCTTCCTTCTTCTTTGGTATTTGCCTCTTTGTCATTGCTTGTGCTGCTCACGCTATCTGCATCACTGGCACTGACAAAGAGTCCGTCTCGCATAAAGTGCTGCTGCATTGCCTCTATCGTCTCATTGACAACCCTTTTGTAGAGAGGATCACCGCTGAGCAGATAGGCTTGCGCATAAACCCCTATTAGCTCGGCATTGGTATAGAGCATCTTTTCAAAGTGCGGGATCTGCCATGCCTCATCGACAGTGTAACGGAAAAACCCGCCACCGATCTGATCATAGAGTCCTCCTTCTGCCATCTTTGTCAGGGTGGTGGTTGCCATCTGATACGCCTCTTGGTCGCCATAAAGACGATAGAGATCCAAAAGCAGTGCGATCTTAGATGCCTCTGGAAACTTAGGATGGCTTCCAAAACCGCCACTCTTTTGATCGAAAGATGTTTCAAGCTGTGCTCTCAAACGTGCGATAACCTCTCTAAGAACAGTGCTTTGACGCTCACCTCGGCTGCGATCTTGTGCCAATATCCTGATCTTGTTGTGATTGAGCCGCTTTTGCAGGGCAAGAGGATCTTTTGAGAGCGCAACCAAGGCAGGAAGCAGCTTCATCAGCCCCTCCGAGCCATACACCTCCTCTTTTGGAATATAGGTACGGATATCGATCACCTCCATCTGCGGGGTCAAAAAAACCGAAAGTGGCCAGCCGCCGCGCTTACCGTGTATCGCCCGGTAGATCCTCTGATACTTTTTGTCGATCTGTGGATACTGCTCTCTGTCTACCTTAATTGAGACAAAATCACGATTGAGCAGCTGTGCTACAGTACTGTCTGTAAAGCTCTCCTCCTCCATCACATGGCACCAATGACAGGTACTGTAGCCTATAGAGAGAAAGATCAGCTTATGCTCTTTTTTCGCTTTTACAAATGCCTCATCTCCCCATGGATACCAGTTGACAGGGTTATGCGCATGCTGCTGCAGATAGGGGGAAGGCTCATGGATCAGCGCATTGGTATGCTCCGCCCCAATAAGCCATAGGCTCAGCCAGAAAATCGATAAAAGTTTTGTTATCTTCAGAAATTTATGTATAATCATCACTATCACTATAGCATAAAGCGATAATCATGACAAACGAAGAGAAAAAGCGGCTCAAAGCCGAAATAGAAGATGAGATAGCCCTTTTACAAAAGCAGATAGAGGAGCTACAGGAGAAGACCAAACCCATCAGCCCAGACTGCGGGCTTGGCAGATTGACCCGGCTGGAGGCTATGGGGGAGCAGCATGTCAACAACAAAGTGCTCGACAGCTCCAAACTGCGCCTCACCAGACTCCAAAATGCACTGCAGCGCATAGATACTCCGATGTTCGGTATCTGTATCGAATGTGAAGAGCCCATCGGTATCGCACGCATGGAGATCAGACCAGAAAGCGTACGCTGTGTGCAGTGTGCGGATTAGATATATCCTCGTTTCACCATCCCAACAGCCATCGCCAGTGACATCCCATCGTTGTGATACCCCTCCGTGTGACAATTCTCACAGGTATCCCCACACTCAAAATCCAGATCTGCTACAACCTCTTCCCACTTCTCAATCTTATACTGCTTGATATAATCGGCTATCTCTCCCAATGTTTTATTATGACAATGACATATCATCATTTCACGTGTCGGCATCTCCATTTTCTTACTCCATAAATAAAAGCTTTTCCATAGGAAAAGCATACCAAATCTCTTCACTCTTCACTATTAACTCTTCACTTTAAAGCTACAGGCTCTCAATATTCCCAACTACCTTACCGACGATGGTCACCTCTTCGGGGGAGAGGACTTCGGGAGAGTAGGCCTTGTTGTCAGAGATCAGCTCCACCATTCCGTCAGCCCGCTGGCGGATTCGCTTGATAAAGAGCCCTGCTGTGGTAGCGGCGATAAAGATACCGTCCTTATTGATATTGGTTTGCGTACGGTCTACAAATACGATACTCCCATCCTGCAGGGTCGGCTCCATAGATTCACCATCCACATGGATCGCTTCAAGCTCGGTATTACCCATACCTACCATATTGTGCATGATCTTCTCATCTACTGTAATCGTTTCATAATTCTCATCAAAGACCTCTGCCCCGCCCCCGGCACTGGCACGGATATCGGCAAAATAGCGCACACGGAAAAACTTCTCCGTCTCCTCTTTGAGCATATCGACTGCCTGATCAAAGAAGAGCCAGTTGGCTGAGATCTTTTTGAGTGCACAGAACTCCAGTATCTCTTCGTAGGGAATGGAGTTTCGTTTTTTCATCGTCGCAAAAGTCGCCTGGGGGATACCAAGCGCATTTGCCACATCCTTGTCAAAGACCTTGCCGCCTATTTTGGTTTCAGAGATAATATCTTTAAGCTTCTCTATCACTTCTGTCATACTCAGCATCACTACTCCTTTTCTTTAGGGCACCTCTAATAACCCTAGACGCCCATAATGGGTTTTGCAGATGTGAGATTTTGCAAGAGGCTTTCAAGTCCTAGCCAAAGCTAAGATGATGAAAGCTCTTGTGAAAGATCGCGTCTGCAAAGCCCACCCTTCGGGCAATGCCGGTTTTGCCCTATGCGGCGTTACACTTTTTCGACTTAGCTGCGGCTAGGTCTGTAAAGTGTGCCTTACCTAGAACAAAACCGGCAATGTTATGAGCATCTAGGGTTATTGGAGGTGCCCTTTATATCTTTCACATTTTAGCAATTGTTTTCTTAAAAGTATGACAATTTGACATATTTTTAATTAAATATTTCAATATGACATATACTTGAGATACCAAATATCATATAAAGGATCGATTATGGATTACAAAATGAATAAAGAGTTATTGAGCTATGCGATCAAAATGGGATGTACCACAGCGGCAGATTTCGCCCTGTTTCTTAGAGCACGCGCATCGATTCTGGCACTCTAAGCAACTATATTTAGTCCAGCAGAAGTACCGTGACCTCGTCGCCTACCTCTTTGGAGTTCTCATCCTCTGAGGTGACAAGCAGCGCTACGGAGCCTAGCATATTGGTCAAGATGGCGGAGCTGCCGACCTTTTTGTCCTTGAAGTCAACATAGTACTCTCCCTGCATCAAAGAGAGATTGCAGGCGGTAAACTCCGCTTTTTTCGCACGTTTGACAAAAGGCTCTTTGAGTTTAGCCTTCACTTGCCTGAGTGGCATCTTTCCGTGTTGTAGTTTAGCGATGAGGGGCACGAGATAGAGCAGTGCTGTGACAGTAGAGGAGTAGGCAAATCCAGGGAGACCCAGGATAAACTTGTCTCCTTTGCGGGCTACCATGATATGCTGTCCGGGCTTGAGTCTTACTCCTTTGAAGAGTACCTCATAGCCAAGCTCCCTGATCACATCCTTGACAAAGTCAAAGTCACCCACACTCACACCGCCGGTAGTCACCACGATGTCACTCTGCGCCATTGCATCCGAGACTGCCTGCATAATAGATGCTTTGTCATCCTTGATACATCCCAGCTGCATCGGAATACCGTCATATTTTTTGACAATGGCTTCGAGGATATAGTTGTTGGAGCTGCGTATCTGTCCCGGATGCGTCTGAGGCTCCCCAAGCTCGAGCAGCTCAGATCCGGTAGAGAGTATTGAAACTGTCGGCTTCTCATAGACCAGGACAGAGACGACATTCAGTGAGCTCATCACCCCAATCTGAGGAAAATCGATTTTGGTTCCCTTGGCAATAAGTTTTTGCCCCTTGGCATAGTTCTCCCCTACCTCTCTGACCGAAAAGCCTTGAGGTACCGGCTCTTTGATGATGATCTCATCACCGTCTACCTCGACATTTTCGATAGGTATGAGCGTATCGGCACCCTTTGGCATCAGAGAGCCCGTAAAGGTTTTGATACAGGTACCGCCGATCACCTCATCCTGCGGCGTAGAGCCGGCTGGATTGATACTTGCGATCTTGAGTCTGCCCATCGCCATATCTTCATGTCTGAGGGCATAGCCGTCCATAGCAGAGGTCGGATAGGCAGGAGAGTTGTGGTCTGCGACAATATCCTCTGCCAATACATAACCAAGAGACTCAAGCAGATAGAGTTTTTTGGTTTTGTAGTGATCGATATGTAAATTTTCTATGATTTGCATAGATTCTTCAAAATGCAACATACTAAAAAGTTCCTTTGTAAAATAGGGAACCCGAAAGCGGGGCTCCTCGTTTGCTTGCTTCAGGCAAGCAGTCCGCTGCCGTCCATGGGGGTACTGCGGTCTGCGGCATAGATACGTTTACCCTCTTTCACATCATATTTCCAGATGGGTGCATTCGCCTTGAAATCCTCGACAAACTCCTCGATCAGTTCGAGTGCTACACGCCGCTTTGGAGAAAATACCGCAGAGACATATGATGAAGTATGCACAGGCACATCTCCGATGGAGTGCGCCATCTTCACCACCGCACCGCGTGCTTTTGCCTTCTCTTGCCAGCTATCAAACCATGCTTTGAGCACCGGCTCATAAATATCGAAGCTCAATGCCTCTATACCATCCTCCGCACGGATCGTTCCCACAAACGGGATATACGCCCCATAATTCGATGCTGCCTGTTCATCCAGCCATCTGCCAAAAATCTCCTTGACATCCAATGGGCCATCATACAGTTCCAAAATATTCCTTTTTCCATTTATACTCTGCCGGTGACGCTATGCCTTTGGCATATACGCTTACCCGTTCGAAGCTATAAATGTGAAACTGTTCACATTTATTTAACACTTCTCACCCACCACACACCGGAGGCAGGATAGAGACCTTGTCGCCCTCATTGAGCCGTGTTGCAAGGTCACTTACCATCGTATCATTCACTGCTACGGCACACTTATCCAGCCATTCTGCCAAATCACTCTCCTCTTTGAGTCGCTTCGCTACATCAGAGAGTGTCGCAGCTTCGATCTCGATCGTCTCTTTGCCTATTGGACCTAAAAATTCTACTTTTACCATTAGGATAATCTCCTTTTGCTCATGCCGCGATTATAGTTCTTGTTTGGTATAATTGCGCTTAAACACTACTGGGGGCTTCGCATTATGCAGTTTGGATCGATCAACTATCTCAATCTTCTGCCTTTCCAGGTCTTTATGAAACGGGCGATCCAAAACCCTGCCGCAAAACTCTCATTTGGCTACAGACGCGCTGTCCCTTCCCATATCAACGATGCATTCAAAAGACGCAAGATCGATGCAGCATTTATCTCCTCCGTTGCATCTAAAGGGTGCAGGTGCAGCGACCTTGGCATTATCGCCAAAGGCAAGGTCTACAGTGTCCTGCTTCTGCCTGGAGCCGCACAGAACGATCCGGCATCCGCCACCTCCAACCGTCTGGCAAAGACCCTTGGGCTTGAGGGGCGTGTCCTCATAGGCGATGCCGCGCTCCAGCACTATCTCTTGGGAGGAGAGAGCATCGATCTCGCTGAAGTCTGGAGAGAAAAAACGGGACTTCCTTTTGTCTTTGCCAGACTCTGTTACAACAGGCACGGCAAACAGGTCGAAAAACTAAGCCGCCTCTTTGCAAAATCAAAAACCCGTATACCCCAATATATCCTAAAGCGGGAAGCAAAAAAAAGAGGGATCACCCCAAAGCAGCTCAAGTGGTATCTGGGTCATATCCATTATGAGATGGACTGGAAAGCGAAGCAGGGATTGAAGAAATTTTTGAAACTCAAATCTCTATCGTCGCAACCGCTTTCTCGATCCGTTCAATCGTCTCATCGACACCGATGATCGCCATCATCTCATCGACACCGGGACCCCTCAGTGCTCCGACCAGTGCTACACGAAGCGGCATACCGATCTTCCCGAAACCTATCTCTTTCTCTTCTATCAGCTTTTCCAAAACAGCATGGTAATCACTGGGAAGATGCAGAGGCTTCTCCCAAGTCTGCAGCATCGCGATAAAATCGGTCAATATCGCTTTGGCATCCCCCTTGAACGCCTTTTTTACCGCTTTGGGATCGTAGCTGCTTGGTGCTTCGAGTATCAGATTGATCTGTTCTGCAAGCTCAACGAGTGTTTTGCCCCGCTCTTTGGTGGCATCGAGCAGTATCTCAAGCCTGTCATGATCGGCAATATCCACACCAAACTCCCTGAGTAGTTCGGCAAGCTTTGCATTGGGGGTGTTTTTGATATAGTGTGCATTGAGCCACAGCAGCTTGTCCGGAGAGTAGCTTGAAGCGGATTTGTTGATATCTTTGGGATCAAAGAGTGCGATCATCTCTTCAAGCGAGAAGATCTCCTGATCGCCGTGACTCCATCCCAGACGTACCAGAAAATTGAGCAGTGCTTCAGGCAGATAGCCCATACGCTTATACTCCATCACGTCGGTGGCTCCGTCACGCTTGCTGAGTTTTTTGCCCTGCTCGTTGTTGATCATCGCGACATGGTAAAACTTGGGGATTTTAAATCCAAGCGCATTATAGACAACGATCTGTTTGGGTGTATTATAAAGGTGGTCATCTCCGCGAATCACATCGGTCAGTCCCATCAGGGCATCATCGATAGCAACGACGAAATTGTAGGTAGGAGTACCGTCACTTCGCGCGATAATAAAGTCATCCACCTCATCGGCTGAGATTGCAATCTCTCCTTTGACTCCGTCGACAAAACGAATCACGCCCTCTTGGGGTGCTTTGATGCGGATCACCGGATCAACACCCTCAGGCGGTGTACCGTCAAAATCACGGTATCGCCCGTCATAGCGTGGACGCTCTCCCCGTGCCATCTGTGCTTCACGAAGTGCATCAAGCTCCTCTTTGCTCATATAACACTTGTATGCCTTCCCCTCCGCAAGAAGCTGATCGATATACTGTTTGTAGAGGTCAAAACGCTTGGACTGATAGACAACATCACCGTCATAGTTGAGCCCTACCCAGTCAAATGCTTTGATAATCGCGGCAAGCGCCTCTTCGGAGTTGCGCGCACGGTCTGTGTCTTCGATACGCAGCAGGAATTTGCCGTCATTGTGTCTGGCTGTTAGCCATGAGAAAAGTGCGGTTCTAAGTCCGCCTATATGGAGATACCCTGTCGGAGAGGGTGCAAAACGTGTCACTG
>JALWKQ010000226.1 GCA_027081395.1 Sulfurovum sp.
GCAGTGAGGTTCGCCAGCTGCAGGCGGCTTTGGCGTATCTCTTCGGCTACTCCCTCTTTGAGAATGGGGTTACGCTCATAAAATTTCATAAAGAGCGTTGCCAGATCGTACAAATAGGCGGTAATCTGGCTGGGTGCGGCATCTTCGGCTGCACGCTCGAGAACATCCTCAAAACGCAACAGCATCATCGCCAGTCTGTGCTCCAGCTCATCACCGATAACAATCCCACCCTCAGGCTGCTTGCCGTACTTTCTGAAGATGCTCTGTATCCTTGCATAAGCGTACTGCATATAGAGCGAGGTATTGCCCTCAAAAGAGAGCATCTTGTCCCAATCGAAGATATAGTTGGATTCACGGTTGATACTCAAGTCGGCATACTTCACTGCTCCGATCCCGATTGTCTTTGCCAGTGCTTCGATCTGTTCAGGTGTATAGTCAGATTTGTCTTTGATCGCCTCTTTGGCACGTTCTACTGCTTCATCGAGCAGATCGATCAGTTTGACCGTACCACCGTCACGTGTCTTGAAAGGCTTGCCGCTCTTGTCCATCATCGTGCCAAATGCCACATGCTCCAGCTTCACATCCTCCGGGACAAATCCTGCCTCTTTGGCAACCCTGAATACCTGCTTGAAATGCCCTGCCTGCCTTGCGTCAACCACATAGGAGATACGCTTGGCACCCAAGACCTGTGCTCTGTAGCGCAGTGCTGCCAGATCTGTCGTCGCATAGAGATAGCCGCCGTCACCCTTCTGGACGATCACAGGCACTTCATCCCCCTCGAGGAAAACACACTGCGCACCGTCACTCTCCTGCAGCTTCCCTGCCTCCTTGAGGGCATCGATCACCTTGGGAAGCTCATCGTTATAGAAGCTCTCAGCTCTGACATCCTCTCTGCTTAGATTGACCCCAAGCTTCTCATAGACCTCTTCGCAGTGCCCAAGGGAGATATCGATAAACTTCTGCCAAAGACCAAGACAGTAGCTGTCACCGCTTTGTATCTTGACCACATACTCTCTCGCTTTGTCGGCAAATGCTGGATCCTCATCGAAACGTTTTTTGGCATCTTTGTAGAACTGCTCGAGATCTCTGAGTGAGACGCTGCTCTCTTCGCCTGTCTCTTCAAGGTAGGCGATCAGCATCCCAAACTGTGTCCCCCAGTCACCGATATGGTTCTGGCGTATCACCTCATCCCCGAGGAACTCCAGCAAATTTGCCAGCGTATCGCCGATGATGGTAGAGCGCAGATGTCCGACATGCATCTGTTTTGCCATATTGGGACCGGAGTAGTCCACGACGGCTTTGATCGGGTTCTCTTTCACCCCGATACCCAAACGCGCATCTGCCACCGCTTCACTGCAACGCGTGGCGATCCAGTTGTCATCGAGCCAGAGGTTGATAAAGCCCGGCCCTGCGATCTCTGCTTTGGCGATCAGACCGTCGGTTTTGAGATGCTCTACAATCGTAGCGGCGATCTCTCTTGGGTTTTTCCCCAACTTTTTGGCAAGTGCCATCGCACCGTTGAACTGAAAATCACCAAATTCCGGCTTGGTCGCTTCCGATACGGGAATAGGTGCCGCATCAATACCCGCTTCATCAAAAGCCGCCTGAATGACCTGATTCACTTCTTGTTTTAATTTCATAGATTATTCCGTAATATTTTGTGTAGCGTTGTAGATAATCAGTGCTGTGCACCGGCAGTATGGTCTCAGCGCTGAGCGCTGAACGCTGAACGCTGAACGCTTTTATGCGTTCTCGCTCTTTTTCTCTTCGACTTTCGCCTCTTCCTGGCTTGGCTCCTCTTTGGAAGCGATCTCTTTAGGTGTCTCTACCTCATCATCTTCTTTTACAGCTTTTTTGAAGTCCTTGATCCCTTTTCCGATACCTTTTGCAAGGTCTGGAATCTTCTTGGCTCCAAAGAGCA
>JALWKQ010000227.1 GCA_027081395.1 Sulfurovum sp.
AGAAAGTCGGGCAGCGGGTTGCGCTCACCGAAAGGAACGAGCACCACCTTGTTGGCGACAGTGACCCTGCCGTCACGGGTGAAGATATAGGTGGAGTTCCTCGGTGTTTTGCCATCCCAGTAGAGTGCGCCTGTGACGATATTGATCTTCGAGGCACGCTGCCGGAGTGCATCAAAGAGAGCGGGATCACGGTTGAGAAACACAGGGAAGACCGATTCGGGCAGGATGACCAGATCTTTGCCTCTTTTGATCGCTTCGTCTATCTCTTCAAAGAGTCTTTGGTACTGCTGCGGCTGCAGGGAGGGGTTCCACTTCTCTTCGATCGTGGTATCTGTAGAGACGATAGTGACTGCAGGGTCTATTTTGGAATGTTTAGTCGGCAGAGGAGCGTAGGCGAGCAGAACGAGCAGTAGAAAAAGCATCTGTCTACGCCAAAGCGCAAGGATGATCGCAAAGAGGATGATCGCAAAGTGCCATTTGTCGATTCCCAAAAAGCTTTCAACAAAGAGTAGCTCAGGCTTGTACCAGTCAAAGGAGAGCGGGTGGATGTAGCTCATACCTAAAAGTCCGAGGCTTTTAAATATGAGAGTGAAGAGTGAAGAGTGATGAGTGAAGCGTTTTGGTATGCGTTGCTGTGCAACGCTTCTGTTTTGAAGAAGTTTATTTGTGAGAACTTCTGAGGTTTTGGCAATGCTCCAAAAGAGTATGCCGTAGATAAGTCCGATAGAGAGTACCACAAAGGGTATCGCCCAGGGCATTTGATAGTGCAGGAAACTCAGCCCGATCCACCAAAACCAAAACAGACCGACAAAAAAACCTGTCCAGAACCATACCGGAGGTGGAGCCGGCAGCAAAAGATAAAAAAACGCCAATCCCAAGAGGGTGTGGATAAAAGGCTGGTCGATCCCCCAGTAGGAGAGATAGATGAAGAGCGATCCGGTCAATGCGGTCAAAAAGCCTCTTGTTATCTCTAAAGTGTTAAAATATTGGCTCATTTTACTCAAAAGGATTCCTCATGGAACAGTTTATACCGCTCATTATATTGTTCGCGATTTTTTATTTCCTGATCATTAGACCGCAGCAGAAAGCGCAAAAAGCACATGCACAGATGCTTGAAAGTCTCAAAAAAGGTGACAAGATCGTCACTACCGGCGGATTGATTGCCGAAGTGGTTAAACCTGAAGAAGATTTTATCAAAATCAAATTAAATGATGATACGATCGTCAAGCTCGATCGTGCCTATGTAGCAAAGAAGGTGGAGCTGGGTGAAAACGCTTAATTTCAGACTCATACTCTTTATCTTTGCGCTGATTTTCGGTGTGGTATTCTCCATACCGTCATTGACGCAGAGCCAGAGCGGTAAGAAGATCACCCTCGGGCTCGACCTTCAGGGCGGACTGCATATGCTTCTGGGGATCAAGACCGATGTGGCGATCGAGTCACGCATCAAGTCAATGGCAGCTTCGATCAAATACCTCTTTGATGATGAAGATATCATTTTTGACAACCTGCGTATCGAGGATGGCAAACGGATCACGTTTGAACTGCTTGACAGTGACGATGTCCCCAAAGCAAAGGCACTCCTCAAAAAAGAGCTTGAGGGTATCAAGATCGAGCCGAACGGTTTGAAATTCACGGTTGAGATGACACCCGAAGAGGTTGCACGTACCAAGAAAAATGCTATTTCTCAGGCGGTAGATACGATCCGGACACGACTCGATGCCTTTGGATTGGCTGAGCCGACGGTTGCCAAACAAGGTGAAGACAAGATCCTTGTAGAGGTACCGGGTATCAAAACGCAGGAGGATGAACAGCGTATCAGGGAGCTGATCGCACGTGCGGCACACCTACAGCTGATGGCGGTCGATGAAGATCGCAACAGCCGTGTAGAGACGATGAGTCCGCAGGAGGCTCGTAGCTA
>JALWKQ010000228.1 GCA_027081395.1 Sulfurovum sp.
AAGCGATCCGATGCGAACGCAAACTTGAAGAAGAGCTCAAAGAGGATTAGCAATCAATGCAACTACACAGGAAGAGTCTTGGGCTCAAAGAGCTTATCGCTATCGCTGTCGGCGGCATGGTCGGCGGCGGCATTTTTACGATACTTGGCATTGCTGTCTCTATGGTCGGTTTCCTTGCCCCTTTTGCCATCGCGCTGGGTGGTGTAGTGGCGCTCTTTGCCGCCTACTCTTATGTTAAGCTCGGAGTCTACTACAAAGATGAGGGAGCGACCTACGCTTTCTTCAAGCGTACCTACCCTGACTCTGACCTTGCGGCATCTTTCATCGGATGGTATACGATATTTGGCTATATCTCTACACTTGCACTCTACGCCTATACCTTCTCCTCCTATGCGATCAGTGGTTCTGAGTGGGCGCATGACGAGTGGGTACGCAAGGGGGTCGCGATGGCGATCATCTGGACATTTGCACTGGTCAACCTGTGGAGTGTCAAGGGGATGGGCAGGATCGAGGATCTCATGGTCTATCTCAAACTGGCTATCCTCTTTGTGATCTCACTGATGCTGATCTATTATGGAGAGACTGATTTCAAGACATTTTCGCAGACACTGCTGCAGGACTTCGAAAATACCAGAGTGATCCATATCCTTACGGTTGCCTCTGTGACATTTGTCGCCTATGAGGGGTTTCAGCTTGTCATCAATGCGGTTAAGGAGATGGATGATCCCGACAGGAACATCCCCCGTGCGATCTACAGTGCCGTTATTTTGGTTTCATCCATTTACTTTATTATTGCTCTTGGCTCTGTAATGGCGATACCTACCGAAGAGTTGATCAAAAACAAAGAGTATGCTCTCGCTGCAGGTGCAGAGGATATCATGGGCGATCTTGGGCGCAACCTCGTAATCATCGGCGCAGTGCTTGCCACCTCTTCGGCGATCAGCGGTACGATGTTTGGCTCATCCCGTCAGATGGCACGCATCGCCGATGACGGCTACCTGCCTCGCACACTCAGCAAACGCCGAGGTACCATCCCTACCCATGCGATCCTTGCGATGGCGGCAACCGCCTCACTGCTGATCCTTGCAGGGGGATTGCGATTGATTTTGGAGTTTGGCAGTATCACCTTTTTGCTCGTCTCTCTGCTGATGGCGGTTGCCAACTTCAAGATACGCCACAAGACCCGATCTTCGACACTCTTTACCATAAGCGCGATCATCGGACTGGCAGTAGGTTCGGTACTGATCCTCTGGTATGAGTACAAAACCAAACCCGAACAGATGCTCTTTATCGTCATACTCTATATCCTCCTGAGTATCGGCGCATACAGCTATGCCAAACAGGCAGGAAGAAACTAAAAAAAGGAGGAATCATGACACCCGAAGAGAAAGAGATAGCGAAACTCAAAGATGAGATCAAAGCGGAACTGAGAGTGATATTCAAAACCAATATGAAGATTTTTGACTGGGATATCCCTGAGGCAAACGACCAGAGAGCTGCGGAACTGATCGTCGCGACGATGCAAAAAGCACTTGATGAGATCAAAACCGAAGTCGCCAACGGCGAATATGCCAACTATTAGGAGGATACAATGAGCCAAAGCAATCTCAAACATCTCGAACGCATCAAAGAGCATATCGACAAAGCAGGACTTAGCGAAGAAGAGAAGAGCAATGCATGGAAGCATATCGAAGAATGGTATGCCGAGGATAAGGCATGGGGTACATGGCTCAATGAACTTGCCCAGATCTCTCCCAAGATCGAAGCCTTTCTTGCCGAGCTTGGATTGATCTGACAAAAACGTAACTAAAGTTGCATCCTATCACTCGCTGACCATGCTACAATGCTTCAAAAAAGAAAGGAGTGTACCATGTCAGTAGATAAAGAGATCATCGACCGTGAGGTCTACAAACT
>JALWKQ010000229.1 GCA_027081395.1 Sulfurovum sp.
GGATATCTCTTTTCCAAGCCGTTACCGGCTGCTGAATTTCAAGATTTGTTGAAGTAGAAGGGAAGCGGTTCGCAACTGCGTTGCAAACATCGCTTCTGGTTTGTCCTCGCTTCGCTGCGAGATTGTCACCCTTTTGGGCTCGGATCGAACCTATAAACGACAAAACTATTGTCGTTTATTTACGGATCCTCCAGCCTTCGCCGGTGCTCCTTCGTCGTACATCGACTTCGGTTTCGACGCTAAAAACGTGAAGCAGTTCACGTTTTCTTTACGCGTCTCACATCATACCCGGCATTCCGCCCATTCCGCCCATGTCCGGCATTGCCGGAGCGGCGGATTTCTCTTCTTTGATGTCAGAGACGGTTGCTTCTGTGGTCAGAAGCAGACTTGCTACAGAGGTTGCGTTTTGGAGTGCGACTCTCTCTACCTTGAGCGGATCGATGATACCTGCTTTAAGCATATCGACATACTCACCTGTAGCAGCGTTGAATCCGAGGTTCTCTTCATCAGAGTTCGCTACTTTGTCGGCAACGACACCTGCGTCAAATCCAGCGTTGGCTGCGATCTGTTTCATCGGAGCGTAGACAGCTCTGAGGATGATATCGGCACCGACCTGCTCATCACCGCAGAGTTCGAGCTTGACAGCTTTTGCCGCTTTGATCAGCGCTGCACCACCACCGATGACGATACCCTCATCGACTGCTGCTTTGGTTGCAGAGAGCGCATCATCAACTCTGTCTTTCTTCTCTTTCATCTCAGTTTCGGTTGCCGCACCTACTTTGATGACCGCTACACCGCCGGCGAGTTTTGCCAGTCTCTCCTGGAGTTTCTCTTTGTCATATTCGCTGGTAGTGTTCTCGATCTGGATCTTGATCTCTTTAACTCTTGCTTCTACAGCCTCTTTGTCTCCTTTGCCATCGACGATGACTGTATTGTCCTTGTCGATGACGACACGTCCAGCCTGTCCGAGGTCAGCCAGTGTCGCTTTGTCAAGGCTGAGACCAAGCTCTTCAGTGATCACGTTACCGCCGGTAAGGATCGCGATGTCTTTGAGCATCTCTTTCTTTCTGTCACCAAAGCCGGGTGCTTTGACCGCTGCGATGTTGAGTACCCCTTTGAGTCTGTTGAGTACCAGTGTCGCAAGCGCTTCACCCTCGACATCATCCGCGATGATCAGCAGCGGTCTTCCGCTTTGCTGGATCTGCTCAAGTACAGGGATCAGATCTTTGAGTGATGTGATTTTGCTGTCCGTGATCAGAATCAGCGGGTTTTCCATCTCACATGTCATCTTCTCAGGGTTGGTGACAAAGTATGGTGAGAGGTATCCTCTGTCAAACTGCATACCCTCAACCACTTCAAGATCATCATTGATCCCTTTTGCCTCTTCTACAGTGATGACACCGTCTTTGCCTACTCTATCCATCGCTTCTGCAATCAGATTTCCGATAGTCTCGTCAGAGTTTGCAGAGATAGTCGCCACCTGGGCGATCTCTTTTTTGTCTTTGACCTCTTTAGCGATCTTCTTGAGTTCATCGATGATCGCTGCACTCGCTTTGTCCATCCCTCTTTTTACTTCGATAGGGTTGGCACCGGCTGTGATGTTTCTAAGCCCCTCTTTGAAGATAGAGTGTGCCAGTACAGTCGCAGTGGTAGTACCGTCACCTGCTTCATCAGCTGTGTTGCTCGCTACCTCTTTGACCAGCTGTGCACCCATGTTCTCCAGTGTATCTGAGAGTTCGATCTCTCTGGCTACCGACACACCGTCTTTGGTGATGTGCGGTGCACCGAAGCTCTTTTGGATCAGAACATTGCGCCCTCTCGGCCCCATTGTTACCTTGACTGCATCAGCGAGTTTGCTTACACCCTCATACAGTCCGTTTCTTGCTTTGTCTGAAAAATGGATCTCTTTTGCCATTGTCTACTCCTTTTTTATCTATTTATATATATGCGATCGGTTTGATTATTTGATGATTCCCAGTACATCTGAGACTTCAAGTACAAGGTATTCATTGTCATCAAGGATGAGATCAGTACCTGCATATTTGCCAAAAACGACAATATCATCTACATTGATATCCTCTACATCGCTGCCGATGGCGAGTACTTTACCGCGAGAAGGCTTCTCTTTTGCATTGTCAGGAATGATGATCCCACTTGCGGTTGTTGTTGCTTCTTCGACTCTCTCTACCAAAAGTCTGTCACCTAATGGTTGAAAATTCATCTTTGACTCCTTACGTAATACATGGTTTTTGTGCAAGGATTTTACCCAATTTTGGAGCGAATGTCAATAACTTTAGTCAAATAGACTAAAATAAATTAAAATTTTTAGAACAGATTTATTTATTTTAAAGGAAATAATTTATAGGATATCAAAAATATAAACTTTTTATTCCAAAAGGAGCAGTCAAATCGTATGGAAGCCAAAAAACAGAAGAAAATCGTACTCTTTTCGTCACCCAGTTGCAAGTGGTGTACCGTTGCCAAAGAGTATTTCAAAAAAAACAATCTCAAGTTCAAAGTGATCGACATCACCAAAGACCCCAAAGCAGCGGAAGATTGCCAGAGACACGGATGCCGTGGGGTACCGGTGATTTTGATAGGAAGCAAGTGGATTTGCGGCTTTGACCAAAAATCGATCGAAAAAGCGCTGCAGTAGCCTATTTTCAACTCACTTTAAGCAAGTTTCCAATAAACTTTCGACCTCCAAAGACGTCAAGGTAGCTCAGCTGGTTAGAGCGCTGGTCTCATAAGCCGGAGGTCGAGGGTTCAAGTCCCTCTCTTGACACCACTTAAATCCCCTATATAACCCCATTTTTAATTCCACACTATTTACTTTTTTCTTTCTACTAGTTATGTAAGCCAACTTAATCTTTTTAGTTTAGTAGTTGCCATCTGGTTACTATTTTTTCGACGATTTAAGATTAAAAAATATAAAAATATGTTATTCTTTTTAAAATACGTCTGGTATTTTTAGAGTTTACATACATCTTATAGGCAAGGAGAGTTGATTATGATGAAAGAAATGGTAGTGGCAATCACATTGGGTTTAGGTTTGGTGACAGCATCTTGTGCTGATGATACATTTTCGAGTAGCAAGTTTATTGGTGTTGAAGTTGGAGCTACTAGTCTCCAAGGAGATATCGGCGGAATTTTTGCAACACCGGACAATAAGGTCAATGGTATTGAATATGGATTGAAGGTCGGTGCACAAAAAAATATCTGGAGAACAACTTTGATCTTGAACTTTTTTGATAAAGATGATCAGAATACAGAAAAGTTTGTAGGGGCGTTTGATTATTTCTTTTTAAATAAGCATGACAATGTTTCGCAGATGATAGAGCCTTATTTTGGGCTGAATGTCGGATACATAAACTATGAAAGCACAGGTATTGATGAAAGTGGACTTTTGTATGGCGGGCAGGCAGGTTTAGTTGTCAATTTGGATGATTCAGTGGATATCGATTTAAGTTATCGATATTCGCTCTCAACGGTAGATTCTTTTGATCACTCAGGAAGTGTGATTTTGGGATTGAACTATTTTTATTGATAAAGGCGAACAATGAAAAAATATATCCTCTATAGTTTTATAACACTGGCTGCAACTTTCTTTTTGGCTGGATGTGGAAGTAATGCAATATCTGATGACGAGACGAGTAGTACAAACCAAAATAGTTTAGAGATACAAACACTTTCTATTGATACAGGAGGTGCCGATGGGAAAGATTTTAATATTAGTATGAAAGTGACAAAAAAATTACCCAGTCAATATACAATAACACTTAAAGATTTTGAACTACTACGTGTTGATGGCTGTTCTGTAGCGAGTGTCAATACACCTCCAGAGCTTATTATGGCTGGAGGTAACGGCTCTTATAATAATATTCAATTTTCAGGATCATTTGTCGATAGATGTGATCCTGCCGGTTACGAGATAGGATTTACACAAATCATTTCCGATGGTAGCAGGAGTAGAACAGATAGGGTAACTTATGATAGTACAGTCACAAATAGTGGGCAGTCAACACAGACACCTGTAAACGGCTTTTTTAATGCGACTACGCCGATGACAATTTCTTCACCAAATAAAGAATATGAAATAAAAGCCCAAGTATTAGAAGATGGATACCCAGTGAGCGGGAAAGTTGTTAAAGCAAAAGCATTTGACAAAAAATATGGTACCATCACTAACCCTACTACGCAAACGGAAGAAAGTGGTTATGCAGTATTTAAGTACACTTCTCCTCAAATTATTCCCGAAGGAGAAAGAGTTGCAATTACATTAACTAATGAAGAAAATGGTACTGTTATCTCTCAAGATATTCTTCTTATTTTTTCTGCTTCAGGTTCTGCAAATAACAATACAATGGCATCAAAGTTTTTGAATGAAACTAATATTACAGTTACTGAAGCAGAAAAATCTTATACCCTATCAGTTTATCTAGTCAACAATACAACAGGAATAGGGGAAAGTGGTAAAAAAGTAGCTATAACAACAATTGATAGAGAATATGGTGAGATCACACCGGCGATTACAACTACCAATGATGCGGGGAAAGCGATTTTTTCTTATATATCGCCTAAGAATTTAATATCAGGGAGTACAACAGTTACATTCCGTTATGAAGATGAAGATGGAAATGTTATTACTAGAGATGCCAAGATTACTATAGTGCCTCCAAGTGGTGGGGGGAGTGCTGTTGAATATGCATTTATAAATGAAACAAACTTGACAGTAACTGCAGCTAATAGAAGTTATGATATTGATGTAGACCTCATTAAAACCTCTACAGGTATCGGTGTACCTGGTCAAGATGTCAGTATTAGTAAAATATCGAGTCGATATGGGAGTATCACCCCTGCTACAACGCAAACAGATACGTCAGGAAGAGCGAAATTTACCTATACTTCTCCATCAAGTTTAATCAGTGGATCAGACGTTGCTACATTTTATTTTACTGATAGTAATGGTAAGACAATTACAAAGGATATTACTATCACTACTGTACCACCCACAGGTAGTGGAACACAATATAACCTGACCAATGTCACGACACCGATTAGCGTAACACACGGGAGTCAGGTAGAGACGATATCGGTATATGTGGTAGACAGTCTCACAGGTGTAGGTGTAAGCGGGAAGGATGTGAGTATATCGACAATTGCGGATGGGTACGGACGTATTACCAATGCCTCTACAGTACAGACAGATGCGACAGGAAAGGCGGAGTTCACCTATCAGGCACCTGAGGATATTGCGCCTATAGACGGACAAAGCACAGTAGCTACAGTAAGCCTTACTGAGAATGGTGTGACCATCACAAAAGATGTAACGCTGACCTTCCAGAATGTACCAGATGTAACAGACTATAACCTGACCAATGTCAATCACATTACGGTTAATTATCCAGGAGAGAGTAAAGAGATAGCTGTTCAGCTGGTAAAAAATGGTGTACCGCAAGCAGGAGAGAGAGTGGTTGCTAAAAGTATTCCTGCCGCATTTGGAAGGATTGCAAATACGAGCGTGGAAACAGGTGCAGACGGGTATGCAAGATTTACCTATATTGCCGCAGATCCACTCACAGCAGGGACGCAACCGCTTGAGATGGTCTATACAGACAGCAACGGAGTAGCGGTGACTGCAGTATCTACCATCACTGTTGACCCACTGGCTCAACCGTTTGACTATAACCTGACCAATGTCACGACACCGATTAGCGTAACACACGGGAGTCAGGTAGAGACGATATCGGTATATGTGGTAGACAGTCTCACAGGTGTAGGTGTAAGCGGGAAGGATGTGAGTATATCGACAATTGCGGATGGGTACGGACGTATTACCAATGCCTCTACAGTACAGACAGATGCGACAGGAAAGGCGGAGTTCACCTATCAGGCACCTGAGGATATTGCGCCTATAGACGGACAAAGCACAGTAGCTACAGTAAGCCTTACTGAGAATGGTGTGACCATCACAAAAGATGTAACGCTGACCTTCCAGAATGTACCACTGGACTATAATTTGACCAATGTCACTACACCGATTATTGCACAAAATAGTCAAGAAGTTAAAACCATCAGTGCGGTTGTGGTAGATAAAAATGGTGTTGGTACAGAGGGGGTCAAGGTAGATATCACTGCCATTACTGATCCTAAATATGGTGCGATTATAAGTGCAGCATCTGTACTTACTGATAGTAGCGGTCGTGCAACATTTAGCTATAAAAGTCCAGAGGACATTGCAGCTGTTGATGGAGAAACAACATCTGTTAATATTATGATGAATATTAACGGGACAATAGTAGATCAGAAAGTGGTTACGATAGAGTTTCAGAAAGTGGATCAAAATATTACGCGCCCTATAGTGATTATCTCTGATACTTATAAAGATATCAATATCACTGATAATGGACAAAATGCAGAAATCCAGGTGCAGGTTTTTGCAGAGGGTACGAATACACCATATACCGAAGGTAGTGTAAGAGTTGCATTACCTGAGATTGTTCTCACAGGTACAGATGTGGGGCATTTTAGTAGCTATACAGCAACTGTCGGTTCAAATGGTGTGGCAATATTCAACTATACGGCTCCACAGGATATTCGTACATTGGTAGATCAAAATATTACAACGCTGGCATTTAAATTTTTCCATGAGACAAATCCGACTCAGCAGGAGACAGCGCAGGTAGTGTTCAGCCCACAAAGCAATTATGTGCCTGCAAACTATCTATTGTCTACATCGAGTACCGACAACAGTCAGGCAATGGGATTGGAAACAACAAAGACCTTTACCCTTTACTTAAAAGATGATCAGGGTAACTTGATAGCCGATAGTCAAATAACAGCGATTACGCTTACAAGCCAAAATATCAGACTGGGAAAACTGATAGATACTGATACAGGGGCTGAAGTAGATACATTGACATATAATGGTAACGATGCGATCAATAGTAAATCATTTACGATCCAGACATACCAGCTTTCCGGTCTGCTTCAAGTTAAGATGACAGTGTCATTTATTGATGCCAATGGTGATACCCAGACACTTGAGAAAATCATGAACGTGGTAGTGATGTCAGGGCCGCCTACTGCATTGAGTATCTCCTATGCAGGTGTAGAACAGGATACGACAAATGCAAAATATATCGAGAAGTTTGCAGTGACGGTGACAGATCAGTATAACAATCCTGTCAATACAAGACCATATATTGCTACAGGGTCAATAGTCGAGTATGCAGTCGATGGAAGCAGCCCAACAGGAGACAGAACTGAAACCTCGCCAAGACTATGGCATGGCAGACTTGATACGCCGGGGACGTTGGAGCAAATAGGTGGGAATAAAGCACAATTGACGACTACTACAGATACGTTTAACTATATAGATCTTGCTAACGATAAGCTAGTAACATTTGCTAGTGGTTATGTCTATGAAGCATTGGGTAAATGGGATATTGAGAGTGCTCTAAATCAATCTCTCCAGCTTAAAGATGACTATTTTGGTACGACCCGTGATCCTATCTATTTTGCAGTAGGGCATAATAACAGAGAAGATCTTTGTGCTCCAGATGCGCGTCAATATGTCGGGAATATGAAAGCGACCAACATTCAGCTCGACACTACGGGACATGCGCTTCTGGAGTTTGAGTATGACTACCACCTTACGGGGAAAGATATCATGGTATGGGTCAACCTCGAGGGATATCAGGCAGACAGCAATGCGACAGGCAGGATCGGTGATGCTATCAAGCATACATTGAGAGGAGCAGGATTTACACATGCACCTTCAGACGGATACTCATTGCCCAAAGGTGCTTCTGCGTATGTGCAGTTCGATATATGGCATGAGAATGCACCGGAGCGCTATCATAATGGGCATTTTGGGCATGCTATTAAGTCAGGTAGTACATGTGCATCAATTTATATCGTAAGCAGTAATGACTTTGATGCAAGAGCCTGCGATACAACGGTTGCTATAGATACGGATAATAACGCTACAACCCCACCAGTGACTTATGGTTCAGAGGCGGGCGATGCTTATGTAGTTTACTTTATCCAGGCACCTTTAGATAAGGCATGTACATTTGATATTACGAACATCAACGTAGCCTCTGAGTTTACCGGTGTAAATTCATTTTAACTTGACAAATATTACAAGAGGGGCATAGTCCCCTCTATGACTTAATCGCTATCTACCTATTTTTTCACTATAATTCCATAAACAAAATCACATTTAGGCAATATCGATGATCGACCTCAAATATCTACAGAACAATTTTGAAGAAGCGAGCGCCAGACTGCAGAAGAAGGGTGTGGAGAGCGAAACACTTGAGAGACTCAAAACGCTTTTTGCAGAGCTCAAGGATGCCAATGCACAGCTTGAGGCTGCTAAAGCGGAACAGAACAGTATGTCCAAGCTTTTTGGTCAGTATAAACGTGAAGGGAAGGATGTCACCGAACTCAAATCAAAGGTCGATGCCAACAAAGAGGCGATGGTACCGCTGCAGGAGAGAGCCAGAGAGGCTGAAGCAGCTCTCTATGAGCTGGCACTGGCTATCCCCAATTTCCCGGATGAGGATGTGCCTGTAGGTGCTGACGAGGAGGATAATGTCGAGCTGCGCCGTGTGCTGGAGCCGAGATCCTTTGATTTTGAACCGCTGGAGCACTGGGCACTGGCAGAGAAAAACGGATGGATCGATTTTGAGCGTGGTGTCAAGCTGGCAAAGAGCCGCTTTGCTGTGCTTCGAGGTGATGCGGCTAGACTCGAGCGTGCGTTGATCAACTTCTTCCTCGATACCAACAGACAAAAAGGCTTTGAGGAGCTCTGTGTGCCCTTTATGAACAATGCGCAGATGCTGCAGGGTACCGGACAGCTGCCCAAGTTCGAGGATGACCTCTTCAAGATTGAAGATGAAGATCTCTATCTGATCCCCACCGCAGAAGTGCCTCTGACCAATATGTACCATGATGAGATCCTTCCGGAAAAAGAACTGCCCGTATTGATGACAGGCTACACTCCGTGCTTTCGTAAAGAAGCAGGGAGTGCCGGGAGAGATACACGCGGGATGATACGCCAGCATCAGTTTGACAAGGTTGAGATGGTGGCTATCGCCCATCCAGATAAAAGTGATGAGGTCTTTGAGATGATGGTAGAAAATGCCTCAGATATCCTCACGGCACTGGGACTTCCACACCGCGTGGTCGAACTCTGTACCGGTGATCTCGGATTCTCCGCGGCACGTACGATCGATCTTGAAGTATGGCTGCCGGGTCAGAACAAATACCGTGAGATAAGCTCTATCTCCAATACGCGTGATTTTCAGGCACGCCGTGCCAAGATCCGTTTCAAAGACGGCAAGAAGAACAGACTTGTACACACCTTGAACGGTTCGGCATTGGCAGTAGGACGTACATTGATTGCGATCATGGAAAATTATCAGAACGCGGATGGAAGTATTGAGATTCCGGAAGTGTTGAAGAGATATATGTGAGATGAGTCTTCAGCGTTCAGCACATAGCATATATAGACGGGGGGGGGATACAAGCATAGCCCCTCAAACCTGAACGCTACATGCTACACGCCGAACGTTTTTTACAATATAACCTTATGCGGTCTCTCTTTTAGTTTTCCTGCCATACTCAAATAGCTGTTGAGCGCACCGATATAGGCGCGTGCACTGGCAAGCATGGTATCAATGTTTAGACCGTGTCCGATAATGGCTGGTTCGCCGTTGAAAGAGACTTTGACGGTGACGTTTGCCAAGGCATCTTTGCCCTCGGAGACAGATTTGACCTTGTAGTCTTCAAGCTCACCCTGATAGCCGGTGATACGGTCGATCGCTTTGAAGACCGCGTCGATGGTACCGCCGCCGATACTGGCATCTATGATTTCCTTGCCCTCTCTTCTGATCTTTACAGCGGCACTTGGTACCCCTTCGCTACAGTCCATCAACTGCAAAGAGACTATTTCGTAGATCTGTGTAGCCTTGGTCATTTCATTGGTGACCAAAGCGCGGATATCGTCATCGTAGATCTCTTTTTTGCGGTCGGCAAGGATCTTGAAGCGTTCAAAGGCTCTGTTGATTGCCTCATTATCCAGATCGAAACCGAGTTTGCCGAGCTTGTCTTTGAAAGCAGCACGTCCAGAGTGTTTGCCAAGCACAAGCGTATCGGTCATATCCAAACCGATATCTTCAGGTCGTATGATCTCATAGGTCTCTTTGTTCTTGAGCATCCCATCCTGGTGTATGCCACTCTCGTGAGCAAAGGCGTTTTTGCCTACGATCGCTTTGTTGGGCTGCGGCTCTATGCCGGTGATCGTCGCGATCAGGCGACTGGTTGGGTAGATCTCTTTGGTGTTGATATGGGTATCAAAATCCTTGAAGACATCCGAGCGTACCTTGAGCGCCATGACGATCTCCTCGAGTGCAGCATTACCCGCACGCTCACCCAGACCGTTGATGGTACACTCTACCTGTCGTGCACCGTTCATGATCGCCTCAAGCGAGTTGGCAACCCCAAGACCAAGGTCGTTATGGTTGTGCACGGATATGATCGCTCTGCCTTTGGTATATTCGCTCATCTCTTTGACCATGGCACCGATCTCAAAGGGGAGTCTGAATCCGACGGTATCGGGAAGATTGATGGTACTTGCTCCCGCTTCGATCACCGCATCGCTGATCTCTTTGAGAAATCCAATGTCCGAACGCCCCGCATCTTCACAGCTAAACTCGACATCCTCTACGAAAGTACGGGCATACTCCACTGCTCTGACAGCCCGCTTGATCACTTCGTCGGGTTTCATCTTGAGTTTGTACTCCATATGGATAGGGCTGGTCGCGATAAAGGTATGGATACGCTTCATCTTCGCTTTGGCGATCGCTTCACCGGCAGCCTTGACATCGGCATCGATGGCACGGGCGAGTGAGCATACTGTCGAGCGCTCTACTTTTTGTGCGATCTTTTCGATCGCGTCAAAGTCGCCGGGACTGGCTGCGGCAAACCCCGCCTCGATAATGTCCACGCCCAAACGCTCCAACTGTGCTGCGATCTGGATCTTCTCTTCGGTGTTCATGGAAGCACCGGGGCTCTGCTCACCGTCTCTCAATGTTGTGTCAAAAATCTTGATAATCTCTTTTTTCATAATATCTGCCTTAGAGTGTATGCAAACCGTTCTGCCGCATATGCGGTATGTAAACGGTAGAAAAATTGTCTAATTCTACCCAAAAAGGGGTAAAAAAGTTGCGTAGTCTGGAATAACGGGAATTTTAGAGTGAGAGGAGTAGGAGAGTGCTGTCGTTCTTAAAAATGGTATGTTGATGGGTTACTGTTTTCATCGTGTACTCTCCTTAATTTTTTGACAGTATACAATAAAGTCTAAAAAATTGCAAGGGATAAAAATTATTTTTTAAAGTATCCATCAAAATATTGACATAGGGTTTGTCAGTACGATTGTTGTATGATTACAAAAATAAATCATAAAGAAGCAATGATGAACCGATATAGATTTCTCTACTATTTTGCGGTGGTATTTATAGCCGTCAGTTTTTTGACAAGGGTGGCACTGCTGTTCTATTCGTATGATGCTGTTGACCTCTCTCTGTGGGCATTGATCAAGGTTTTTGCTGTAGGTTTACTCTATGATGTGGTCGCTTTTTTCTACTATATTATTCCATTTGTGATCTATCTCTTTTTGGTACCAAACAGGATTTTTAACACGAAGCTACATAAGATCATTGCTTTGGGTATCTTCTTTGCTGTACTATACGGAGTTGTATTCAACGGCTTTAGTGAGTGGTTCTTCTGGAATGAGTTTGGCAAGCGTTTCAACTTTATCGCAGTGGATTATCTGGTCTACACCCATGAGGTGATCCGTAATATCCAGGAGTCCTATCCGATGCCGTTACTGTTGAGTATTATTTTTCTGCTGACAGCGGGTATTTTTTGGCTGTTGTATAAAAAGACGAACGGTTTCGAGAAGGCATTTCAGGATCACAGCAGTTATAGAGAGCGATTTGGCGTGACACTCGGACTCCTTGCGGTACCTCTACTTGCTTTCAATCTGATGCAGAAGCAGGATATTGCTCTGAAGGTTTCCAAGAACCGTTATAACCAGGAGCTTGCCAAAGATGGGCTCTACTCCCTCTTTAGCGCATTCAGAAACAATACGCTGGATTATGATGAGTTCTATATCACGCAGCCGATTGTAAAGGTGCTCAAGCGTTACAGAAAACTTGTCGGCAGCAAAAACAGCCGTTTTATCTCGGATGATTTGAACAATACACTGCGCATCATAGATAATGACGGAGAAGAGAAACACTACAATGTGATGTTGGTGATGATAGAGAGTATGAGTGCCTCCTATATGGGCATCTACGGAAACACACAGCATCTTACGCCGCATATGGATGCGCTTACCAAGCGGTCGCTCTTTTTTGACAACTTTTTTGCGACCGGTACCCGTACGGTACGGGGGATGGAGGCTGTGACGATGAGTGTACCGCCCACACCGGGCAGAAGTATCGTAAAGCGACCCGATAACCACAATATGTTCAATATCGGATGGATATTTAAAGAGAAAGGCTATGAAAATAAGTTCATCTATGCTGGACACGGCTATTTTGACAATATGAATGACTTCTTCAGCCATAACGGCTTCAAGATCGTTGACCGGAACGACTTTGCGGATGATGAAGTGACCTTTGCCAATGTCTGGGGAGTCTGTGATGAAGATCTCTTTGCCAAGAGTATCAAAGAAGCGGATCGTTCCTTTAAGGAGGGTAAGCCCTTCTTCAACTTTATCATGACTACTTCCAACCACAGACCCTATACCTACCCAGAAGGGAGGATCGATATCCCAAGTCATACGGGAAGAAGCGGCGGGGTGAAGTATACTGACTACGCGATCAGCAAATTTTTAAATGAAGCGGCGAAGAAACCATGGTTTGAGAAGACCCTTTTTGTGTTTGTCGCGGATCACAACGGCGGAAGTGCGGGTAAAACGGAGCTGCCGCTCTATCGTTATAAGATCCCTTTGATCATCTATGCACCGAAGTTGATCACGCCAAGGGTCGTGAGCAAACTCTCTTCGCAGATCGATCTGGCACCGACACTTTTTGCCTTGATGCACTGGGATTATAAGAGTAAATTTTATGGCAAAGATATCTTAAGTGATGACTTCACTCAAAGAGCTCTGATCGGAAACTATCAGAAGCTTGGGCTCTATCAGGATGAGACCCTTACCATACTGCTGCCAAACAAAACAGCCAAAGCATTTCATGTAGATTCGCTGGAGTTGACAGGCAATAAGTACACAGAGATCAAACCCGATCAAGATGAGCTGGATGACACTGTCGGGTATTATCAGAGTGCCAGCTATTTTTACAAACACAAACTCGATAGATACCCTTAGGTAACATGCACGCGCTGTTAGCGTTTGAACCTTGTTTGGCGGAGGGTGAGGGTGCGTACGCCCCTGAGAGGACCATAGAGCACATAGGCAAGGACAATCAGCGCAAATCCCTCAGCGGCGAAAAGATAGAGCAAAGAAGCGGCAAGTACGAGGATGATCATCGTCTTGAAGACCATCGGTTTGTCAAGCTGTATTTTTTTAAATGAGGGGTAGCGGAAGTTGCTTACCATCAGAACAGCAACCCCCAGAGCGAGCAGCAGCAAGACAATACCATAATTTTCAAGGTCATATTTGTCGAAGAGTAAAATCCACATGGAGATAAAGATAGCGGCGGTAGGGATAGGCAGACCGATGAAGACATTGGGATCTGTTTTTGCGGTAGAGATATTGAACCGTGCAAGGCGTATGGCTCCGAAGATCACATAGAGCGCAGAGATGAGAATACCGAAACGTCCAAATGCATCTCCGGCGAAAAAGTAGAGCAGCATCGCAGGTGCGACCCCAAAAGAGACGATATCTGCCAAAGAGTCAAACTCTACGCCAAATTTGCTTGTGGTATTGGTCATACGTGCGATACGTCCGTCAAGACCGTCAAAGAGAAGTGCCAGCAGGATCAGCCATGAGGCAGTGACGAAATTGCCTTTGCTTGCCTCCACCATGCTTATCACCCCCACAAAGATACTGCTTGCAGTAAATAGATTGGGAAGGATGTAGATAAGGCTGGCTTTTTTCATGGCTATGCTTTGTTCTCATCTCCGCTATCATCGTTGTCCGATCCGTCAGTTTCAGACTCATTTGTACTCTCTGGCTTTTCTTGTGTATCTTGAGCTGTATCTGCTTTTTTGGAAGGGTGAGCGAGACGCGACTTTTTGTTGTGTCTCTTTTCAAACTCCTCGATGATCTTGCGTACGGTCTCCCCTTCGATCACCTCTACATCGAGCAGTACTCTTGCCATCTCTCTGATCGCCTCTTCATACTCTTTGAGGGTCTCTTTGACATAGTTGTAGCGTTCGTTAAGGGTACGTTTGATGAAGTCATCCATCGCCTCTGCCATTTTTTCACTATACTCGGTGGTGACACCGCCGCCTCCGAGGAAGGAGTTTTCGTGGCGTTTGAGTACCATTAGTCCGGCAACATCACTCATACCATATACCGTGATCATATCTTTGAGGATCGCTGTGGCACGGTCGAGGTCATTACCCGCTCCGGTACTGATCTCACCGATAAATATCTCTTCGGCAGCACGTCCACCCAGCAATACATCGACCTCTGCCATCAGCTCATGCTTCTGCTTGAGGAAGCGTTCTTCCTCGTCAGGAAGATGCAGTGTATAGCCCAGTGCACCCAGACCTCTTGGGATGATAGAGACTTTGGTGACACGGGTGGCACCTTTGGTCAGCTCTGCCATCAGTGCATGACCGCTCTCGTGGTGTGCAACGATGTTTTTCTCCATTTCATTGATCTTGCGGTTTTTCTTTTCCAGTCCGACAAAAGAGCGTTCGATCGCTTCGAGCAGATCTTCCTGCTCGATCTGCTTTTTGTTTTGGCGTCCCGCAAGAAGGGCAGCTTCGTTGATGATGTTGGCAAGGTCTGCACCTGCAAGCCCGGCCGTCTGTTTGGCGACGATCTCAAGATCGACATTTGGGGCGAGCTTGACGCCTTTGGAGTGGACTTTGAGAATAGCAAGACGCCCTTCGAAGTCCGGTTTGTCTACAAGTACCTGTCTGTCGAAACGTCCTGCACGCAGCAGCGCGGCATCGAGTGTTTCGGGACGGTTGGTAGCAGCAAGGACAATGACAGGGGTGTCGGTACCGAAACCATCCATCTCAGCGAGCAGCTGGTTAAGTGTCTGCTCTCTTTCGTCATTGCCACCCATTTGACCACCGCTCGCTCTGCTCTTACCGATCGCATCGATCTCATCGATAAAGATGATCGAGGGGGCTTCTTTTTTCGCCTGTGCGAAGAGGTCGCGTACACGACTTGCCCCTACACCGACAAACATCTCGATAAAGCTTGATCCGCTGACAGAGAAGAAAGGTACCGATGCCTCTCCTGCAACCGCCTTGGCAAGGAGGGTCTTCCCTGTACCGGGAGGTCCTACAAGGAGTACCCCTTTGGGGATCTTGGCACCCAGCTCGATGTAGCGTTCGGGGAACTTGAGGAAGTCAACGATCTCTTTGACCTCATCTTTTGCCTCTTCGACCCCCTGAACATCATCGAACTTCGTATCGGGTTTCTCGGAGTTGATCAGTTTGTCTGCTTTGCCGGCACCGAGGATGCCGCCGCCCATGCCTTTGGACATACGCTTGGCAAGGAAGATCCAGATCGCAAAAAAGATCAGGATCGGCAGCAGTGAGCTGAGTAGTTCGGAGACAAATCCACCGCCCATGATCCCTTCGTAAGGAATCTTCTTCTTCTCAAGCAGCGGGATAAGCTCTTTGTCGTATGTAGGGACATTTTGTGCAATGTAACGTACTTTGCGTCCATCCTCTTCGGCGATCGCCTCGATCGTCGTTGGAGTCAGTTTGACATCTTTGACATTGCCCTCTTCGATCTTGTCTTTGATATCGGAGTATTTGACACTTTTGGTGATGCTGATGTGCTGTTTGTTGTTGATCATCTCTCCAAGACCCTGGTTGCCTTCACCGATAAAGGTCTTGAAAAGCAGGATGATCACGATCGAAAAGATCGCAAATGCCAAGAGCGGGTTGTTGTTGAAAAAGTTATTGTTGTTATTATCATTGTTTTGGTTGTTGTTCTGATTTGCCATTATGCTTTATCCTTTGTATAGACGAGGGTGACCCACTCATCCTTTAACGTTCTCTCAAGCAGTGTCAAATCCTCGAAAGTCTCTTTGACACGCTCCTCTTTTTTATCCAAAATTCCTGAAAGAATCAAGACTCCGTCAGTGTTGAGAGATTTTTTGAGATCAGGTGCGATAAAACGCAGAACATCTGCTATGATATTGGCAATGACGACATCATAGCTTTGCTCTGCTTTATCGACTGAACCTTCCCATAGTTTAGCATAACTCTCATTGTTGAGACGAAAGTTCTCTTCTGTGCTCTGCACAGAGAGCGGGTCGGTATCGCAGAGATCGACCTCGGCTCCGAGTTTGGCAGCGGCAAGTCCGAGTATCCCCGAGCCGCATCCCACATCGATCACACAGTCTTGCTCATCAACATACTTGCTGAGAGCTTCAAGACAGGAGTAGGTCGTAGCGTGGTGCCCCGAACCAAACGCCAGTGCCGGATCGATCTTGATATTGATCAGATCCTCTTTGGGAGGATACCAGCTTGGGAAGATATGGAATTTTCCGGCAACGATTGGCTGGACAGACTCTTGGTACTTTTTGATCCAGTCCTGATTCTCTTTCTCTTCGAGTTGGTAATGCATCTGCAAAGCATCACCCAAGGTACCCTCCAAAGATACCAAGGCATCTTTAACGAAGGTTAAATCGTTTTCACTGCGCACGATGATTTTGCCTTCGCCAAGCTCTACACCGTCTCCGGCGATATTGGCGATAAAGTCGGCAACAAACTCTACGAGATCGTCATTGAGCGTGACGGTGAGTTCATGATAGGTCGCTTTCATTTGGAACCTTTTTGCGCAGGATCTCTGCTGATAGATGCTTCCCCAGCAGCTTTGAATGCTTCTTCAAGGTCGAGGGTGCCCTCATAGAAGGCTTTGCCAACGATGGTACCGTCGATACCCGCATCGATCAATGCCCTGATATCGTTCATATCCTTCAGACCGCCGCTGGCGATCGTCTCAAGCCCGGAAGCCTCTTTGATAGAGAGGGTAAAGTCGATGTTGACGCCGGTCATCATGCCGTCACGCCCGACATCGGTACAGATGATCGCTTCCACACCGCAGGCTGCGAACTTTTTGGCAAGATCCGTCGCTTTCATATCTGAAGTCTCTGCCCACCCTTCGACTGCCACCATACCGTCGATCGCATCGATACCGACGACGATGGGGTACTTCGCAGCCATTGCCTTGACAAACTCCGGGTCTCTTACCGCCACGGAGCCCAAAATCAGCCGGTCGATACCGAGATCAAGATACATTTTGATAGTCTCTTCATCACGGATACCGCCGCCAAGTTCGAGTTTGAGATTGCAGTTTTGGCGGATCTTTTTGATCTGCTCAAGGTTTTCAGGCTTGCCTGCAAAAGCACCGTTGAGGTCAACCAGATGCACCCATTCGCTGCCGAGTTCCTCGAAACGCTTGGCAACCTGCCACGGCTCGTCACTGTAGATCTTGGCTGAGTCCATCAAACCTTTGGAGAGTCTGACGGCTTTGCCGTCTTTGAGATCGATTGCGGGGAGGATTGTCATAGGATGCTCCTATGACAAAATGAGGAGGTAGGAGGTAGGAGGTAGGAGTTGTGGTATGTATCGCGTGGCGATACTTTTGCTATGAATATTTGCATGTTTATCCTTTGTAGGGTGCGTAATCACGCACCATTTATATTTTTGTAAAATTTTCTATAATTTTTAGACCATTTTCATGGCTCTTTTCCGGGTGGGGCTGGATGCCGTAGATGTTGCCGTTTTGTACGGCGCTGACAAACTCATAGCCGTAGTGTGTTTTGCCGATCGCATAGGTATCGTCACACACTGCATGGTAGGAGTGGACAAAATAGAGATAGAAATCGTTTGGCAGTCCTTCAAAAAGTGCTGAGCGTTGAGTGTTGAGCGTTGAGGTTTGGACAAAGAGTTCATTCCATCCCATATGCGGTACTTTTAGAGGGTGATCAAAACGGCTCTCATCAAAGGCTACCACTTTGCCGGGGATGAGCCCCAGTCCTTGATGATTGCCAAACTCTTCACTGCTCTCAAAAAGCAGCTGCATTCCCAGACAGATCCCAAGCAACGGTCTACCGCTTTTGGCAAAGGCGATGACCGCTTCATCCATCCCGTTGCTTTTGAGGTGATCCATCGCATCCCCGAAGGCACCAACGCCTGGAAGGATGAGCTTCTCATACTGCTGCAGTCTATCTGGGTCGGACTCGAGTCTGACATCGGCACCCGATTTTTCAAAGGCGTTGATGACGGATGCAAGATTGCCCATATTGTAGTCGACGATTCCTATCACGTGAGAGATGTCCTTTGCTGTTTAATCATCGTGATTATAGCAAATTAAATTGAAAAGGGTTGTTTGGAGGGTATATGATTTAGTCTATTTGGGTAAAATAAAACAATCAATAATCAGGCACAGGCGGACGTGTGAGAGAAAAAATAGAGTATCTATCGATCAAATCTTTACTGGCATTGGCAAAAGTAATGCCGCGTCCGCTGATCTATGGGCTGATGAAGGGTATATCCCGCAGCTTTTACTACATAGACAGAAAGCGGCGTGAGCTTACAGTGCAAAACCTCTCTATGGCGTTCCCCGAAAAAACAGATCTGCAGATCGCAGCACTCTCCAAAGAGGTCTATGATGCACTCTCCAGGACAGTAGCAGAGATACTGCTGATGTTTGCAGGGCGTCTGGACATAGATGCAATGATAAGTAACAAAGAGGAAGCCATAGAGCAACTTCAAGCGATCCGGAAACGCAGTGAACACGGGATCATTGTGGTGACGGCACATTTTTCCAATTGGGAGCTTGCCGCACATTTTCTCGCGAAACACGGGTTGCCGATGCTTGCGATCGGCAGAGAGGGCAATAACAAACTGATCGATAGGAACATTACCATTCCTTTCAGAGAAAAGTATGGCAACGAAGCCGTCTCTAAGGACAAAGCGATGCTTGCCATGGCAAAAGCACTCAAAAAAGGGCGCAATGTCGGTCTGCTTATCGATCAAAAATCGGGGCATCTCAACAGTGCTAAAGTCGATTTTTTCGGGCATCCTGCTGAAACAACTCTATCAGTGGCTATGCTGAAAGAGAAGTTCGATCCCCTGGTTGTTCCTATCTTTATAGCCAGAGAAGAGGATGGCAGATACAAGATGATCATAGAAGAGCCGATCGACTATACTGCAGAAGAGATAGTAGAGAATGAGCAAAAACTTGTGGCGATGACACAGTGCTATTCTGATGCGATCGAAAAGATCGTGAGAGCATATCCTGAGCAGTGGTTCTGGATGCACAACAGGTGGCGGCGATGAGTGAACGTATGCTGATACTCAGTGACGGCAGAGCAGGGCATGAGAACCAGTCTGTGGCACTGGCGAAACATCTTGGCATGGCGTATGATATCTGCAGGGTAAAGCCGCGTTTTGGCTGGAGCAAAGCGGCTGCACTGCTGCTTGACAGAGTGGGTGTGAAGCTGGCAGGGCTTTTCCATATTGAGAATCCGCCCCAGTCTGTTTACAGTTATGTTGTCGGTGCCGGCTCGACAACCTACTATCCGGTCAAAGTATTGGCAAAAAAACTGAATGCCAAATCGGTGGCGATGATGCTTCCAAAAGGTTTCCGTTATGATTTTGACCTGATCCTGGCACAGGGACATGATGATCCGCCCAAACAGCCAAATATCAAGACCCTTCCGGTCAACTTCTCCTATGTCCAGCCGCAAGGGATCTTTCAAAAAGCCCAAAAACCTGTTGTGGGCATTGTCATAGGCGGGGAGAATGATACCTATACCATGAGCAAGGGACGCATAGAAGCCTACCTCGATGAGATCGCCGTACGCTATAAAGAGAGCCATACCATTGCAGTGACGACCTCTCCCCGAACACCAAAGGAGATCGAGGCACTGGTTGTCTCCTACGGTTTTGACTATACACTGATCTATTCGGAACGTCAGGAGAATCCCATTCCCGATTTTTTGGCGGTTGCCGAAGTGGTGTTTGTGACCGCTGACAGTACCTCGATGATCTCAGAGGCGGTCAGTTTTGGAAAGAGTGCGATCATTGTACTACCGCTGGAAGCACAAAAAGAGAGCAAGCACCAGAACTTTATTGAGATGCTTGAACGTGGAGAGTATCTGCATATCTATGATGGATCGGTCAAGTACCGTACACGCAAGGTAGATCTCTCACATATACTCAAAAAGGTCTTTTCATGAAGATCGTACAGATGCTTCCGGAGCTGAATGAAGGCGGAGTAGAACGCGGTACGGTTGAGCTGAGCCGGGAGTTGGTCAAAAGAGGGCATGAGAGCATTGTCATCAGTGCAGGCGGCACACTGGTAGAACAGATAGAGAAGGATGGCGGCAGACATCTGACACTCGACCTTTGCTCAAAGAATCCTTTGAGTGCCTACAGCCGTATGAGGCAGCTTAGAGCGTTGATAAAAGAGATCGAGCCTGACCTCATCCATGCACGCAGCCGTGTCCCTGCCTGGCTTGCCTATATTGCCAATCGTCAACTCGGCATCCCCTTTGTAACAACGGTGCACGGATTCAACAGTGTCAGCCCATACAGCAAAGTGATGACCAAAGGAGATCGTGTTATCTGTGTCAGCGGTGCGATCAAGCGCTATATTCAAAAGCACTACCATACACCCGAGGAGAAGATCAGTGTGATTCCCCGAGGTATCGATCTGGAAAAGTTCAATCCTGAACATGCGGATCATGATTTCATGGAGACTTTCATAGAAAAATATGATCTGAAGGATAAAACAATTGTCACTTCGGTGGGCAGGATCACCCAGCTCAAAGATCTGGAGACATTTATCGGCGCTGTTTCTATAGCCAAAGATACCATCCCCAATCTTACTGCTTTGATTGTGGGTGGCGTGCGTGAGGATAAGCAGGATTATTTTGCTTCACTGCAGGCACTTGTCAGAGAGCTTGGCTTGGATGATGTAGTGCATTTTGCCGGTTCACAAAGCAAAGTAGCAGAGATCTATGCTCTAAGCGATGTGGTGGTCAGCAGTTCCAAAAAACCGGAGAGTTTCGGCAGGAGTGTCGCTGAAGCAATCGCTATGAATACCCCTGTGGTTGCCACAGGACACGGCGGCGTGCTTGACATCATCCAAGAAGGGGTCAACGGCTATTTCTACGAACCGGAAGATGCCAAGACCCTGAGCCAAAAGATCACAGAGGCAAAGCAGCTGCAGTTTGACGGATACGGCTATATCTCAAAGCATTTTTCTTTGGAACAGATGGTGGAGAAGACGTTGGAGGTATATTATGCTTTACATTAGTATTGTGTTCGTACTGGTTTTTCTCTATTTTTCGTATCGCTATGCATGGTGGAAACCCGTTATGTCGTATCGTTACCCTCGTATTTTGATGTATCATATGATCAAAGAGCATACAGGAGGAAAATTCAAAGGCTTGAGGGTCGCTCCTGAAATGTTTGAAAAACAGATCAAATATTTGGTTGAGAATGGCTGGCATTTCTTAACAATGCGTGAGCTCATTGATACCAAAGAGATGTTACCTGAAAAATCAGTGGCTATCACTTTTGATGACGGCTATGAGGATAATTATATCTATGCATTTCCCATTTTGAAAAAGTATAATGCCAAAGCAACGATTTATCTTGTGGTAGATCGTCATGATAGAGAGTGGTCCTCCAAGCGCAAAGCAAAAAACAGCGGCGGAGAACTAATGAGAGAGCCAAAGCTGACCGATGCACAGGTTGAAGAGATGATCGCAAGCGGACTGGTGGAGATAGGCTCACACACTATAACACATGACAATCTGACATGCTTGGATGATGCGGCAAAACGTATGGAAATTGTCGATTCTAAGGCAAGTATAGAAGAGAGGTTTGGTGTGGAATGTGTCTCATTTTGTTACCCGTTTGGTTTGTACGATGAAAAAGACAGAGGACTTGTGAAAGAAGCGGGATATACTAACGCTACAACAACACAAAGCGGCATCGAAGATATACGTCAAGCTGATCTTTATCGGCTAAAACGGATTACGGTAAGCGGTAAGGACAACTTTTTAGCATTTTGGCTGAAGCTCCGAAGCGGCAAAAGAGGGGTAAAGAAGTGAAGATTTGTCATATACTTGCCGGCAATGAAGAGGGAGGATTGGAAAACCATGTTGTCACATTGTGTAATGCACTGGCTGAAACGTATGAAATTCATCTTATTGCGCATGAAAAGTATCGTGAACGTTTGGATACAGGAGTACATTTCCATGCACTCGATCTCACCAAAGGAAGACGTAACTTACATATACTTTGGAAGCTTTACCGACTGATTAAAAAGATTGATCCAACGATCGTTCATGCTCACGCGAATAAAGCTGCTGCTATGGTAGGTATGATTAATCCTTTGTTATCACAAGATATGCGGACAGTGGCTTCTGTACATAGTGAAAAACGTAATGTTAAAGCTTTTAAACGATTTGATCATCTCATAGGGGTCTCTCACCGTGTGCTTGAGCCGCTTCAGTTTATATCCCATACGGTAGTTTATAATGGTATTGATTTGCCTACGATTACTCATGAACAGAATAGTTGTCGGGAAGAGTTTTCCATTGAAGAAGACACTTTTGTATTGTGTGCTATAGGGCGTATGGAGGCTGTCAAAAACTTTTCGATACTACTTGAAGCGATCGTATCACTGGATGTAGTGTTATTACTTGTAGGAGAAGGGAGTATGATGGATACACTTAAGGAGAAGAGTGAAGAACTGGGGATTTCACACAAGGTACATTTTACAGGTTTTCGTAAAGATGTTGTATCATTGCTTCGCTGCGCGGATTTATGTGTCATCAGTTCTGATAGAGAAGGTTTTCCATATGTGTTGGTAGAATCTTTATTATTAGAAAGACCGGTTATAAGTACAGATGTGTCGGATATGCAGTATATTTTGCCTTCAGAAGCAGTTGTGAAGAGAGGGAATGTTTCTGCGCTTAGAGATGCTATAAAAGATATGCAACAGGAATACGAGGTGAAAATAAAAAGGTATCATGATACCTTTTTATTTGCTAAGAAGCATTTTAGTAAGAATATAATGATTAATAAGATTAAAGCAGTGTATGAGAAGGTAGTTAGAGATTGAACGAAAAAGTCTATACAATCTTAGAATATAACATACTGCATTTTATAGATAGAATAAGCTAAAAAGTTTATAGTAAAAATTACAAATAAAGAAGGATAGATAGAATGGCTGAAATTCTAGCTTTAGGTGATTGTAATATGTCTGGTGATATCAACTTTAAAGATAATGCATACGCCGAACGTTTTGCTAGACGTATTGAAAAGAGTGTTAAGAATGTTGGCTATACAATGGCTACAACAAGAGAAATGCACCACTTTTTTCAAAATTATTATACTAGGGAATGTGAAATTGTTCTTTTGCAATATGGTTTGGTCGATTCTTGGAAAACATTTAAATATGCACCTTATGTAATGTATTATCCAGACAATCTATTACGTAAGATTGGAAGAAAAGTTGTAAAAAAATATAAAAAAGTTGCCAAGCAAGTAGGATTGAATACGCTCTTGGGTACACAGAATGTTGTGGGGAAAACAGAGTATCAAGCAAACATTGAAAAATTGATTTTATCCGCGACAAACAGCATAATTATTTTAATTGATACTATTCCAAACCAGCAACAATTTCGCAATAATGAAATTGTACAATATAATAGTATTCTTTCATTATTGTCTGAACGCTATGATAATTGTTATAAGTTGGATTTGTATCAAGACTTTTTGAAGAATATGGGGAGTTACTACTTGGATGAAACGCATATGAATGATCTTGGCTACAAGCATGTGACAGATAAGCTTGTATCTCTTTATGAGAGAATAAAGAAAGAAAAAGTATGAAAAATATTTTGTTAATTGTTGATGGTAAAGCAGGGCACACAAGTATATCACGAGGCGTTATAGAGTCGATTAGGGAACATACGAACGTAAATGTTATAGAAATAAAAGCTAGGCTTAGAAGTATAATTTTTAAACGTATATTAAAATTATTATTGAATCGCTTTTCTTTTTGGGAGGGAAAGAAATGGATAATTGATTTTTTTTATAAAAAGTTTCAATTTCCCGAAGATATAAAATATGATATGATCATTTCTACGGGCGGTACAACTTCTTTTTTAAATATTATGCTAAGTAAGTATCTTCATGTGCCCAATGTATATTGTAGTTCATTACGAGGGTTACACTATAAGCATTTTACCCATCTTGTATCAATTGAAAAACATAATTATGAAAATGAGATTATTGTTGATCTGGCACCTCTTGTTTTTAAATACAATACAAGTGATATTGATATTTTTAGGTCTACATATAATATTTCTAAACAGGATCAAGTATGGAGTGTATTGATAGGAGGTAGAACAAAAGAGTACCCTTTTGAAACATCTGATCTTATAAGTATGGTAAAAAATATAATTGATTTGGCAAAACGAGAGGGAGCAACACTTTGTATTACAACATCAAGAAGAACTTCATTAGAGGTGGAAGAAAAACTTAATGACCTTTATGAAGTGGAAAAAGATATAATTAAAAAAATAGTTTTATATAACCATAAAATAGAAAAAGTAGTAGGTAATTTTCTTGCCGTCTCTACAAAGGTTTTTGTAACAGAAGATAGTGGATCAATGATCACAGAAGCGGTTTTAAGCAAAAAGAATGTGTATACTATAAAATCTTTTACTACTAACATTTCTGGAATTTATCAGCACTTTATTCAAAATTTGCTTAGAAAACATATGATTGTTTCTGTTGAGATTGAATCTATCCCTAAAATTACATTTAAAGAATATTTTTCCAAAAACAAACAATCACCATCTGATGTGGTGTCTCAGGCACTTATCTATCTCTTTGAGGATGAACAAAAATGAAAATTGCTTATTTTATAAATACATTTAAGTCTATCAACTGGGGCGGACAAGCAACATCAACTGCCATTGAGTATATGCTTTCTAAACAATATCCAGAAGCAGAATTTATGCCATTGGATATGCCTCGGCTTCCATTCAAAAAAATAAAAATATTTCGAACATATTATGAAAAAAAGTTGATTCTGGCAATTATGCAAGATCAGGTAAAAGATGTTTTTTATTATCTTAACAAGATGAATATCCCTTCAACTATTTTCGAAAATTTTACCCATATCTGCTTTAATGGAGAAGGAGCGATTCATGCAAAATCCGGACATATCGTTGTGTTTATGGGATTGCTCTATATTGCAAAAAAACAGGGAAAAGTGGTGGCAGCGATCAATCAGACAATTGACTTGAAGCACAACAAGCGTTTGGAACTGCTGATTCAAAAGGTCTACAATACACTTGACTTTGTAGCTGTAAGAGAACCGATTTCACTGACATATGCCAAAAATATTGGTATTTCAGATGTTCATTTGATTCCTGATGCTGTGTATGGATTGCCTGAATTGACAGATGAAATGATAGATGAGAGAATATCAAAATTTTCACTTCCAAAAGAGTATGTTGCTGTAACCGGTTCATCTATCTTAAAAAGAGACAGTACTTCATTGGCGTATATGAGAAAGCTTATTGTCATGATCCAAAAATATATGGATGCTCCGATTGTTTTTATGGCAAATGCCAAGACAGATATCTGGCTTGCACACCGCTTGCAAAAAGAGTTTGGCTTTATGATTGTAGAACCACCTGTCAAATTTATGGATGCTATGGCAATCATTGCCCGATCAAAAATATTGGTAGGAGGTCGTCAGCACCCTAATATTTTTGCATATATGTACAAAATACCGTTTATTCCATTTAAAGGAAATACATTTAAAAATGATGGTGTGGTTGCTTTGCAGAACTATCCTATCAAGCCACTTAGATGGGATAGTAATGAATCAGAATTTAAAAGTTCACTTGAAGAAATTGAGAAGGGAATACTATTTAATAAAATTGACATTGAAGATTTTTCTATTTTTCCAACAGATGTTTCTATGTCGAAAGTGTAAAGACAAAGGTGAATCAGTTTTTGATTTAATATAAATGTAGCTTAGGATCATCATGGCGAGATAAGCATATCCTTCCCCTTTTCATATACCTTACTCTGCACACCAAAGATCCCGAGCAGGGTGTGGGAGAGATTGTCCTGGGAGAAATCTTTGTCGGCATTTTGTCTGAGTTTTTCTATAGGAAGGTAGTGTTTGCTCTGGCTGCCGAACCACATGAGTGCTCCGACGTGTTTTTGGGCATCGGGTGCCATGAAGTAGGGCAGACCGTGAAGGTAGAGTTCTTTTTCTCCGAGGCTCTCACCGTGGTCGGCGATATAGAGCATCGCCGTCTGGTAGTCTCTGTCATATTGCTTGAGAAAAGCGATCACTCTGGAGAGAAAATCATCGGTATAGAGCAGGGCATTGTCATAGGCGTTGGCGATCTCTTCGCGGCTGCATGCTTCAAGCTGATTGGTTGTGCATACAGGTGTGAACTTTTCAAATGATTTGGGGTAGCGTTTGTAGTATGCCGGTCCATGGTTGCCCATCTGATGCAGAACGATCAGGATATCTTTGTCTTTGTGTTCAGCAATGAACTGCTCAAGCCCCTGCAGCATACCGATATCTCTACACTCACCCTCGATACATATTTTATTCTGTTGGGGGCTTCTGAAATCTTCATAAGGTATGCGCAGAGCGACACCTTTGGAGTCAGAGTTGTTGTCTCTCCAGAGCAGCGCTACTTTGCCGGTATGTTTGAGCACATCGATGACATTCTCCTGAGAAAGCCCCTTTTTGTAGCTGTAGTCAGCTCTGTCAAGCAAAGAGAACATACATGGTACCGAAACAGCCGTACTGGTGCCGCAGGAGTAAAAATGGCTGAAATTGATAATATCTTCTTCTTTAAGTTTCGGATTGGTCTCCCGCCTATAGCCGTTGAGGGAGAAGTGATCGGCACGGGCGGCTTCGCCTACCACCATGATGACAAGTTTATGTGGCTGTGAAGTGGACGGAATAGTCGCATCTTCACCCATCGGTTTGAGTATGATGGGACCGTTATTGTAGGTCAGGACAATATATTTGCCGGCAGAGTAGATCCAGTAGAGAGGATTTACTGTATATCGCAGCGGTTTATGCTCACGAAAGAAAGAGGTATAGTGTTTGCTGTAAATAAAGAGTGATGCCGCGATCACGGCAAGCGAGAGCAGGATCATTTTCAGTTTGCTCAGAAGTTCGCTCCTGATCGGACGGTAGACGACAGGTGCTCTGTAGACAAGATAGGCAGGCAGTATGCCCAAAAAGAGCAGATAGAGCAGCTGTTTGAGAGATAAAAGATCAGCAGATTCTGCGAGATTGGTCTGCAGGGTATTGCGTATCATCTCATCATCTATGATGACATGGTAGGTATTCATAAAGTAATTGGTCATCGAAGAGACAAGAAGGATCAGGATCAATATCGGTTTCGTTGACCATTTGGAACTGAGCAGTGTAAGCAGCAGTATGGTCAAAAAGAGAAGCAGCAGCACAATAGAGAGAAGAAAGCCTGCATTATCCCAGTTAAGGGGATAGACTTTCACAAGGTTCTGAAAAAAAGCCACATTGTCAAAAAGCACCAAAAAGAGGCTGACAAAGATAATAAGCTGTGTCTGGGTAAGGGCTTTGAAAGATTTGATAACTGATCCTTGGATATTCATTGGCGGAAGTATACGCAAATTTTGTTAATCGTTGATCAATGTCGCTTGCCCACTTGGCAAAGTGGGCATAGAGCAGGGCTTAGAAGCTCAGTTTCAGACCACCGTAGAAGCTGTCGTTGAAATTTCTGTTATAGGTATCGTAGTCGGTATCAATATTTCTGTATCCGGTAAAGATATGGATATTGTTGATCACTTCCATATCAGCTTCGACTCTGAACTCTTTATAGCTCTTGGCATCTCTGAAGCTCAATACAGATGGTGCATAGGCGAAACTGCCTGTCACTGAGGTTGGAGGTATCGTGTCATTGAGGAGAAGCAGATAGATTCCTTTTGCAATGAACGGCAGTGCCATATAGTTGTCGGTAAAGACAGTTTTCGCTCCCAAACCGAGTGTGAGATTCGGGATACCCTGCAGGGTATTCTGACCGATAAGTCCGACACCCAGAAGATTGTCATCCGCATGCAGGTAGCTTGCTTCAAGAAGATAGCTCGTACCGTCTGAGTATCCTGTAAAGCGGTTGAGATCCACACTGCCTAACAGTTCGAGATCATCATTGTTGATATCCAGCCCGATACTGTTGTCTGCCAAAGCTAAAGAGCCGGCAAAAAGTGTGCTTAGAAAAATATGTTTGAAGCCTCGTTTGATATTCATGAAAAGATCCTTTTGATATTTATTCATATAATTTTAGCATAATTCTTTGGTATTGTCTATAACAGGCGATCAATCCGGCGGCATATAGGACTTATCCTCTTTTTTCTTTTTGGCTCTTTTTTGGCGTTTCTCTTCCATCATGGCGGCATCGCGAAGATCCTCTTCGTTGTCAAAACGGGTGGCATCGATAAACTTGGACTGGTCGTCAAACTGTCCGCTTTTGACCCCCCAAAGCAGAGCGATCAGCCCCAGTGCACCAAGAAAGGTAGAGACACCGATCATAAGAATGATGATATTGTCAGACATGGTAAACCTCACAGGTGCAGTTAGGAGGTAGGAGGTAGGAGGTAGCAGGTAGATGTGATTGCATCATTCTCTCTTTTTTGGAATTTTGCATATTTTACCACATTTCCTTGACACAAATATAAACATGTATCGTTACTACCTACTACCTACTACTTGAAATTTCAGTCTCTTGATGCGCATGGAGTTGGCAACGACGATAAGAGAGCTTAGACTCATCGAAAGTGCGGCGATGAGCGGGGTGACATAGCCTGCGACAGCGAGCGGTACAGCGATGAGGTTGTAGAGCAGAGAGAAGGCAAGATTCTCTTTGACAGCACGGAAGGTACGGCGTGAGATCTGGTATGCCTCCTGCAGGCTCTTGGGGCGTTCGTCAAGCAGTACAACATCGCTGACACTGATGGCTACATCGGCACCGTTGCCCATGGCAATAGCGATGTCGCTGCGTGCCAGAGCGATCGCGTCGTTGATGCCGTCTCCCGCCATGACGACGATGTGCCCCTCCTGATGAAAACGGTCTATGAGTGCTGCTTTCTCCTGTGGCAGTAGTCTGGCATATACCTCCCCGATGCCGACCTCTTGCGCGATCCTTTTCGCACTTGCCTCATGATCGCCGGTGAGCATCACCACGCGGATACCCATCTTTTGGATCGCTTCGATCGCCTCTTTGGCACCTTCACGGAGCCTGTCACTCAGTTCAAAGTAGGCTTTGACCTCTCCGTCCACGGCAAAATAGTAGAGTGTTTGTTCACCTTCATAGTCGATCTCGATGCCGTGTGAACGCATCAGTGCGGCATTGCCCCCTATTAGATGTTTCGTTTCGCAATAGGCTTCAACCCCCTTGGCTTCAACATTTTTGATCGCTGTCAACACAGGAACTGTAAGCTTTTCATAGTGGGTTTCGAGATAGCGCTTGATACCTTGAGAGACGGGGTGGTTTGAACTCTCAGTGAGGGCATAGAGCAGGGCAGGATCGAAGTCCGCTTCGATCTGGGCATGGATCACAGAG
>JALWKQ010000230.1 GCA_027081395.1 Sulfurovum sp.
GAGATTTTGCCACTCCAAGACAACAAAAGTATCTCCATGGGCATCCTCATGTCTCTCCTGATATACTTTTTTGAGCGCATTTATATCTATTTCATATGTTTGTTTTTCCACGTTATGGTTCCCTTATTGGCCACAAAGATTTGTTCTAAACCATTCTACACATAATGCCCTATAGATCACTTTATAAGATGCAAGCTTTTCTCTCTGCCAAATTGTGCCGAAATAATAATTTAAAAACTCTTCTTCATGCTCTACGCTTAATGTCAACTCCACACAAACAGAGGCAAGATCAAAATATCTATCATTGATACCGGCATACTCAAAGTCAATCAGTTTTGCATCTTCAGCAAAAAAAATATTTTGTGGATTGAGGTCATTATGACAAAGGACATACTCTTTTTGGTAACGGTCAATAGTGCCGGTGTCTACATCTAAAATGATGGGCTTTGCATCGATTTTAATACTATGAAGTTTCTGCAACGTCCTTGCTAAAAGCTTTAATTCACTTTTATCCAATTGGCGCTTATGCTCACCCTCCAAAAACGCAAATATCATCAAGCCGTTTTCGCTATCATAAACCAACGGTTCTGCTGTGATGCCTTTTTCAAATGCCAAATGTTGTACTTGCCATTCAAATGCCCTGTCTATATCATCGCTAAGTAACTTACGGACGATATACTTCACCCCATCAGCTACAACCAGATAATTCTCATTGCAATACCCCTGATCTTTTAGCAGGGTGCATAACTCTATCTTCTTATCACGAAAAAAAGGGTGATTTTGAAGCAAGTCTGTCATTGTGGTGTGAGCCTATGATCGTGCATGAGGTAACGGCGGTCTGCGATATGTTTGGCATCTTCAGGGTCATGGGTGACCATGACTGTGTGGAGGCTGTGGCGATCGGTGATCTCTCTGACAAGATCCAGTATCTGACTCTTGGTCTGCTCATCCAGTCCGGCAAAAGGCTCATCGAGTAACAGTATCGGCTCACGGCGCAGCAGTACGCGTGAGAGTGCTACACGCTGCTGCTGACCGCCGGAGAGCTCTGAGGCAAGCCGTTTCTCATAGCCGCCAAGCCCCACCTCTTCGAGGATATCAGCGATCTCCTTATCAGTTGCCTCTTTGCGTCCCAGACGTATATTTTTTGCGACACTCAGATGCTCGAAGAGATTGTGGTTTTGAAAAAGGATACTTACACCCCGCTTCTCTATGGGGAGATGCTCCAGATGTTTCCCATCCAGACAGATGCATCCCTCTTGGGGCTGCAAAAACCCTGCGATCAGATCGAGCAGTGTCGATTTGCCGCTGCCGCTGCTTCCCATCACCGCTGCGATCTCGCCTGCATCTACCTGCATACTGTAGCGGTAGGGAGGCTCCTCTCGTTTGTAAACATAGCTCAAATCATCGATGTGTAACATCTCTACCTCCAAAAAGTTTCGGTACCCAGACAAAGACCGCCACACTCAGCAGCAGCATCACGAGTGCCACACCTGCAGCATCCCGGCTCTGATATGACCCCATCAGTCCATAGAGATACCACGGCAGTGTCATAAAGGACTCATTGCCAAAAAGTGCGATAATCCCCAGATCCCCCAGCGAAAGACAAAATGCCAGAGCAAAAACATACGCCATAACGCCTCGCAGATAGGGCAGCTCAACAGCAAAAAACCGCTCGCGTCTGCCAAGCCCCAAACTAAAGCTGAGTTTGTCGTAGCGCTGGGAGATCTTCATCATCTGAGGATAGATCACCGCCATTGCAAACGGCAATGACATCAAGACATTGGCAGTAAGGATCGCGATCCATGCCCAGAGCGTACGGGGCAAGGCAGAATGAAGTGCGAGAAGAAAAAAGCCAAGCCCCATCACCAAGGTCGGGATCGCCAGATAGAGATTGCCAGAGAGGGTAATAAGCAGTGACCACAGACGCGCCCATGGGCTACGTCCTAGCCGAGTCGGCATATCGAAGTTGCGTTTGGCGGCTGAGAGCACAAGGACAAGCAGCAGTGTCAACAGTGCCGAGAGTATCGCCACAGCCAGACTCGTCATCAGTGCTTGACGGAAGATCGGACGCTGCACGATCTGCCAAAGTCCTGCATCCACGCCCTCTGCTACGATACTCAGCAAAGGTGTCACGAAAAAGAGCGTAAAAAGCAGGATCAGCCCCCTTTGCAGCCAAATGATGCCACGGGACTCCTGCCAGATGATGTGGGCAGTGCTCTTTTTGAGATTGGTGATGGGGCTTCTGAAGCTGCTTGAGAGGAGTACAAGCACAGAGGTGAGTGCGAGCTGTATGAGTGCGAGCTTGAGTGCCATGGGAAGATCGAAGTCCAGTTTGACCGCTTCATATATCGCTACCTCTATCGTGTTGTATTTGGGTGAGCCGCCAAGGATCAGCACAATGGCAAAGGAGGTGAAACAGAGTAGAAATATCGTTGCTGCACTGCTCCACACTGTCTGCTTGAGGGAGGGCCACTCTACGATCCAAAAGCGCTGCCAAACCCCAAAACCCAGACTCTTTGCAAGTTTGTGCTTCTCTTGTGGGATAGACTCAAAGGCATGCAAAAAGGCTCTTGAGGCGAAAGAGGCATTGAGATAGACATGTGCCAAAAGGATACCAAAAAGCCCATAGAGGTAGCTGCCAAGATCATCACCGCTCACCCAGAAGAGCAGTTGGTTGATCCATCCGTTCCGTCCATAGATGCCTATGAGACCAAAGACTACGACCAGCGTCGGCAATACCAGAGAAGAGGAGAAGAGTGCGATCAGCAGTGATCTGCCCCGAAAGCGCGGCTGATGTGCCAATGCCCATGCCAGAAGTAAGCCAAGTCCCACCGAGAGGATCGTAGAGAGGAGTGCCTGATAGAGAGTGAACTTCACCACATGTAGCGTCTGGGGATCAAGAGAAGAGAGTGAAAGTGTGCCTGCAGAGCGTAACAATACAACAAACAGCATCACTGCAAAACCGAGCAGCCCCAAAGCTGCCAGCACTCCCGGCAGCCATCCTACCCAAAGAGAGCGAAGCTGTCGCATCACTGCCCTATGGCACGCAGCCACTCACGCAAATACTCCTTGCGGTACTGCTCTACATGCTTGGGATCCATCAGCAGCATCTGCTTGGGACGCGGAAGGGTCTCAAAAACCTTTGGAAGTCCTGAGGCAGGCGTACGGACAGGATAGCTCCAGTTGGTTGTAGGGATGATCTCGGCAAATTTCTCCGAGAGCAGGAAATCCAAAAAGGCTTTGGCAAGATCCGGATGCTTGGTGCGCTTCAGCATCGCAGCCACTTCGATCTGCCCGTAATGCCCCTCTTTGAAAAGTGCCGCTTTGATATCGTCTCGGTGCTCCATATACTGATGGTACGCCGGCGAGGTAGTGTAGCTTAGCACCATATCCGCTTCCCCTTTGAGAAAGAGTGTATAGGCTTCCGACCACCCTTTGGTGATGGTCAAGATATGCGGTGAGAGACACTGCCAGTAAGCACTGGCACGATCACCGTACACCGTTTTGATCCAAAGCAGCAATCCCATACCGGGTGTGGCTGAGCGGGGGTCTTCGATGATGATCTTGAAATCTTTGGGCATATGGGCAAGTGCTTCAAAGGAGCTGGGAGGTTTTTTCACGATATCGCTGTCATAGACAAAAGCAAAATAGCTGTAATCATAGGGTACAAAGGTGTCGTCACTATAGGAAACAGGTAATGAGATCCGGGAGAGATTGAGATCATGCGGGGCAAAGAGTCCGGTCTTTTTTGCCATCTCCATCGTAGCAGTATCCAGTCCCATAAGGATGTCTGCCTTGGTCTGTATACCCTCAAGCTGTATCTTGCGCAGTGCACCGATCGCACTCGATGCAGAGACGAACTTGAGTGTGGCATTGTGCTCTTTTTCGAATGCTTCTTTGACTTTGGCAGCTGCACCCCACGGTGCTGTGAAGGAACCATAGGTATAGACTGTCAAGGTCGGCTTGGAGGCGCTATAGAGCGCTATGATCGAAAAGAGGAAAATAAGTAGTGTTTTTCGCATAAGAGATTATACCACAGCTCAAGCAAAGCCAGGCGCAAAAGCACCTGACCTAAAAATCATAGGAGAGTGTGAAACCAAATGTTCTTGGTGCCCCTTTTTGGGTGTAGAGTTCGTCCCCGTTACCAAAGTTGTCAAAGAAGTATCCTCTTGTATCATACTCTTTATCTGTTAGGTTTCTTCCCCATAGTGTCGCTGTCCACTGCTCTCCAGCATAAGTTATACTTGCATTGGTCAGCGCATAAGGTTTTGACTTCATATCATGGGTATTGGAGAAATAATAACTACCCATCCCTTCAACATTGGCTCTTAAGATCCAGTTTTCAAGGAACGTATAATCAAATCCAACATTGTACTGATACTTTGGTGACTGTGCCGGTGTACGGCCATCTTTTGAAACACCGTCTACCTCATTGTAAAATTTGTCAAACTTCGCACGGAGCAGACCAAGGTTCGCATATAGATTCAAAGACTCAGCCGGCTGGTAGTCCAACTCAGCTTCCAATCCATAGTAGATACTCTCTTCTGCATTGGTAATATAGTCATTGTATTTGGTAATACCATTAATCGTTTTGTTATAGGATGTACCTACCTGATGGTCTTTTCGTTTGCCGTAAAAAAAGTTGATTTTACTCTGCAATGTGTTATTAATATATGTACTGTTCATACCAAAGTCGACATTCCATAAGACTTCAGACTTATAATGTTTGGGAAGTTGATCAAAATCAGGTACCGGGTTAAACCCACCTGGCTTGTAACCTCTTGAAAGTGTTACATAAAAATTACTATTACTACTCTGATCGTAGGAGAGTCCCACCTTACCACCTGTAAGCATTTCGGTATCGTCATACAAATAGCTATCCGAATCACTGAAATCTGTCTTCCAATTCTCTGCACGTAAGCCAACAATCCCTTTTAATGCTTGGTTAATATGTATATCGAATTGACCATAGGCTGCATAGCTTGTCGTCTTATATTGGCTTGTATAAGTTTTGGGAACAGTATTCCAGCTTGCATCCCATCCCGTATAGTTTCTAGTTAAATCGCTCTTATAGTGTTTATAATAAACACCCGCTACCCAATCTGTTGTATCTTTGAAAATTTTTCCGGTTTCATCTGATACAAACCGAATATCAATATCCAGTTGCTCTTTGTCTCTTAAATATTCATCTGTAGAGCTGTAGTTTCTGCCTGCAGTCCAATCTTCGTCATAACTGTATTCTGTATCGGAATTACTATAACTTAATAAGCTCTCCAGATGTAATGCTTTGCTGAGTTGATAGTTAGAACGCACAGCAAAAGCATTGGTTTTCTGTTTGTCTTTCCCTGGATTATCTGATTCAGTATAATATGTGCTTTTCTCATTAAAAGCATCATATCCATTATCGACATCAATATGTAAAAGCGTCAAATCAATCATATGTTTGTCCGAAACATACCATTTCAGTTTTGCTTTAGCAGTTAACTCATCAATATTATTGGTATCATCACGATTAAGATATGTATTTGTAAAATAGCCATCACTACTATTTTTATAGACCGACAGGCGACCAAGAAGTTTATCCTTTATCAATGCACCGCTTACAGTAGCACCGAAAGCCTTGGTATTATAATTCCCAACGCTGGCTTCCATATGGGCTTCCGTCTCTTCCGTGGGATCATTGCTCTCTACAAACACTACTCCAGCCAGTGCATTGGCGCCGAATGTCGTTCCCTGTGGTCCACGCAACACTTCAATCTGTTTAACATCATACAGAGATATTCCCAAAGGAATATTTGAGAAGTCAATACCATCAACAATCAATCCAACGGTGGGGTTTATAGGCGTCTCAAACTGACCACGTTCTCCCATTCCTCTGATTTGGATATATTTTGCACGTGAAGCTCCTGAAGAGAAGTTTACATTTGGTACAGAAGCAATCATTTCAGCAAAAGGCTGTGTCACTCTGTCTGCAATTTTATCTTCTGTAATAACCGAAACACTCCCTGTCGTTTGTGACAGCTTGTGTTCCCTGAAATCTGCCCCGACAACGATCGGGTCAAGCGTAAACTCCTCGGCAACAGCTGTCGTAACGACTGCAGCAGCGAAAAGTGAGAGTGTCAAATGTTTATGTTTCATGGTGTTTCCTTCCTATCCATCAAAATCTTAAATTCAAAATCCTAAATCGGCATACTTATACACCAAATTGCGTTAAGCTGTGTTTAAATCAGATAAATTTAGTCCTATTTGTTCTGATGCCAAAATGGCGTACCTACTGTCGGTGTCGAAGGAGAGGCGAATTCACGCTCAGGCATCATGCCTGCCTCATACCCTGCGCGTCCCGCTTCGACTGCATACCTGAATGCCTCAGCCATCCTGACAGGATCGTGCGAGAGTGCGATAGCAGAGTTGAGCAGGATTGCATCATACCCCATCTCCATGGCAAGCACGGCATGAGAGGGTTTGCCTATCCCCGCATCGACAATCAGTGTCAGATCAGGGAAGGCTTCACGGATGGCACGCAGGTTGTAAGGATTCATCAGTCCTTTGCCCGATCCGATCGGTGAACCCCACGGCATCAAGATGCGGCACCCCGCATCCACAAGACGCTTGGCGACGACAAGATCATCCGTGGTATACGGAAAGACCTCAAAGCCCTCTTTGACAAGCACCTCTGCGGCTTTGAGTGTCTCATAGGGGTCGGGCTGGAGATTGTACTGATCACCGATCACCTCGAGCTTAATCCAGTTGGTACCGAAAACCTCTCTCGCCATCTGTGCAGTCGTGATCGCCTCTTTGGCACTGTGACATCCGGCTGTATTGGGCAGGACACTCAGTCCCATCTCCTTGATGATGTTCCAGTAGTGGTTGCCCCCACCCTCACCTGCTGCCTGGCGACGCAGTGCCACAGTCACGATCTGTGCACCCGATACACGGATCGCCTGTTCCATGCTCGCAGGACTGGGATAGAGAGCCGAACCTATCAGCAGACGTGAAGAGAGTGTTTTGCCTCCTATCTCCCACATCTCATTACCGTTTTCCAATATCTTAGTCATTTTATCCACCTTGTACGGGGGCGAGTATATCGATAGCGTCACCCTCTTTGATTGTTGTTGTGTCATATTTGTCTATCGCGACAAAAACCATGTTGACCGCCACTGCAAAGCCTTGGTCACGTCGATAGCCAAGAATATCGAGCATCTGTGAGAGTGTCATCTCGCCATCAAGTGCTCTGATCTCACCATTGATACTGACCTCTATCATGCTGTAGCTCCTTCCATCTTGTATATCCCCTCATTCAATGCCTGTTCGACCACGGCGGGTGCCATCAGATAGCCGTGGCGGTAGAGCCCGTTGATGCGGGTCATCTTCTCATGCTGTTCGATACGCGGCAGATTGTCTCTGAGTGCCGGACGGCAGTTAGTCACACTCTTGACGATCCGAGCCTCGGCAAAGCCTGTATGCATGCTGTAGAGTGCCGAGAGAAGTTCCAGCGATGAGCGTACCGAAATAGGACTCCTATCTTCACTCTCTATCTCTGTAGCGCCGATGATATAGCGATGGTTGGGACGCGGTACGATATAGAGCTTGTAGCGCGGGTGCAGCATCCGTGTAGGTCTGCCGATCCTGACTTCAGGAGCATCGACCCAAAGCACCTCACCCCTCACACCTCGAAGGTCGTCAAGCTGTACGTTCGCACCCAATCCTCTGCTATCAAAGACCCAATCGTAGGACCTACGCTTGCCGCCGCTGATGATGCTACCCTCTTCTACGCGCTCGACACCATAGCACTGATGCCATGTCACAAGCGGATGCTCCAGCAGATACTCCGCAGCACGCTGCATAAAACGCTGCGCATCCACCTGTCCCTCATGTGGAATAAAAAAGGCTTTTCGATGCTGCGAGAGATCAGGCTCAAGTGCCCCGATCCCTGCTGCATCGAGCATACCTATCTCGGATGCCTCAGATACCTTTGCGCGAAGTGTGGCTATAAAGTGATCGAGTTCACTATAGTCCTGAGGGTGTGCCGTGATGATGCTCCCCTCCTGCTGATAAGCATCGGGGATCCCCAGCTGTTCCAAGAGAGATGGCCATAGGGCAATGGATCGCTTGCCGATATCGAAGATGACAGACTCCGCACTCTCAAGTTCTGCAAAGAGTGCCAGCATACCCGCAGCCGTCATACCCGCTGCCTCTTCACCATAGGCACTGTCCGCATCATAGAGTGTGATACAGTGTCCCTCCTGCAAAAGATTGAGCGCAAGCAGACGCCCGACCAACCCTGCCCCGGCAATAGCGATATTCATCATCTATCCTTTAAGACCTATTGGTGTTGTAGGGGTACAACACCCTACGCATTCTCTATTTTGTCTGCTTCGACGTAGACTTCCGAGCCCAGCTCCTGAAACTTCATCGACATCTCATTCATGCCCTGTTGTTTGGCTGCTTCGACATCTGTACCGAGTGCATCGGCGTAGTCACGTACCTCTTGTGAGATCTTCAT
>JALWKQ010000231.1 GCA_027081395.1 Sulfurovum sp.
TTAATAAAAAGTTAAAAGTTATTTGGGTATAATCGCGTTCCAAAAGTATTGATGAGTGTTTTAGTCATTAAAGACAGTTGTCAGTACTTGAACAATATACAGCATAATCAAAGGACAGACCATGACAATGATCAGAATGACAAGAATGGGTAGAAAGAAAAAACCGTTTTACAGAATCGTAGTAACAGACAGCAGAAAAAGAAGAGACGGTGGATGGATCGAATCTATCGGTCACTACAACCCTGTATCTCCTACCAAAGATCTGACGATCGATGAAGAGAGACTCAACTACTGGCTGAGTGTCGGTGCACAGATGAGTCCGACAGTCAAAAGACTTGCAGGCAAGAAATAGTCCTGATGGTCACAGACTTCCTTCTCGCATATACCAAGCTTTTGGTAAACAATCCTGAAGACATTTCGGTTGAGATCACCGAGATGGATGAGGGATTTGATGAGATTACGATCTTTGCAAACAGCGAAGATATCGGCAAACTCATCGGCAAAGAAGGCAGAATGATCAACGCGATCAAGACAGTCATCTCCGGCTGTAAAGCAAAAGGCGGCAAAAACTACCGCGTCAATGTCAAAGCCGCCAACTGAGGGCTTTGATGGCAAACGACAAAATACCCGAAAAATTCTATATCGCACAGGTGGGACGTACCGTCGGACTCTGGGGCGATCTCAAATTCCACCTCCATACCGATTTCCCAGAGCAGTTCAAAAAGGGTGCTACCTTCCAGAGCAACCGTGGTGAACTCACTATCGCTGATGTCGATATGAAGCGCGGTATTGTGCGTTTTGTCGGCTATGAGGGGATCGATGCTGCCAAAAAGCTGACCAACACCAAACTCTTTGCAACGCACGAACAGACCAAAGCCAACTGCAATCTTGAAGAGGGGCAGCACTTTTGGTTTGATGTCATCGGCTGTGAGGTCAGAGATGCCGACGAACTGCTCGGCAGTGTCAAGGATATCCAGCGTATGGCAGATACAGACTATCTTATGATAGAGACGGCAGAGGCGTTGGTCGAGGCAGGACTTCCCAAGCAGTTTCTGCTGCCCTACATAGACCGCTACATCATCAAAACAGATGTCGATGAGAAGATCGTCTATACCCAGGATGCCAAAGAGATATTAGAGGCTTCCTGATGCGCTTCTCTTTTGTGACACTCTTCCCCAACATCGTCAAGGGGTACTTCAGCGAAAGTATCCTTGCACGTGCGATTGATGAGCAGAAGATCTCGATCGACTTTTACAATCCAAGAGACTACACCAAAGACAAATTTAACAGAGTAGATGCTCCTATGATCGGCGGCGGTGCAGGTATGCTGATGACCCCGCAGCCGCTTTTTGATACCCTCGATGAGATCAAAAAGCATTCCCAAAACGCCCATGTGATCTTCCTCTCACCGGTTGGCAAACCCTTTAGACAAAACGATGCCAAACGTCTCGCCAAAAAAGAGCATATCATACTTGTCAGCGGACGCTACGAAGGGATCGATGAGCGTGTCATCGAAACCTATGCGGACGAACTCTTCTCTATCGGAGACTTCATCCTTACCGGTGGAGAGCTGGCAAGCATGGTGGTGTGTGATGCCATCAGCCGTAATGTCGACGGGGTACTTGGCAACAGTGACTCATTGAGTGTCGAGAGTTTTGAAGAGGCACTGCTTGAAGCTCCCTCATTTACCAAACCGTTAAATTATCAGGATAATGAAGTTATTTCAGAGTTTTTAAAGGGTAATCATAGTAAAATCACGGACTTAAAAAGAGGGTTGGCTTTGTGTAAAACAAAGTTTTTTAGACCAGACTTATACAAAAAAGGTATAACACATGAGAAATAAATTCATCGAGCAGTTTGAACAAAAGCAGATCGAAGGCAGAAA
>JALWKQ010000232.1 GCA_027081395.1 Sulfurovum sp.
TCTCGAGCCGCTTGGGTATCTGGGAGAGTGTCCAGTAGGTAGGACGGTAGGCTTCATAGTCACTCAGGCTCGCAACCCATCCGTCAAGCAGCCGTGTAAGCCCCCCTGCTTTGTATGCACTCGTACCGTAGTGTCTGCTGTAGAGGTAGGAGAAGAGTACATCCTCCTCAAAAGGACGCATCTTCTCCTTGTAGTCTGCGATAGCCTTTTGGGCTTTTTGGGCAGTATGTTTGGCGATCTTCTCCGCCTCTTTTGTTTGAGAGAGTTGCGTAGTGTAGGCAGGATCCTCTTTGAGTTTTTGTTGCACCTCCTCTTGGAGATGTGCTACCCGCATAAGTGCCTCTTCGAGTTTGTAGTGTGCCCTGCTTCGCTCCTCTTCTCTCTCTTCGAGCCTTCTGTTCAGGTCGGCGATCTTCTCTTGAAGCCGGTCAAATGCACCCTGCCGCTGATCGAGCAGCATTTCGATCTCGGAATACTCCGGATAGAGACTCTCTCCTTGCTCCTCTATTGCATCGAAATGGATCTTGGCGATCTCTTTGAGGATCTCCGACTGTGCACGTTTGTTCCTCTGCGTTTGCGCGAAGAGCTGCTCCTTTTGGGTATCAAGTGCAGTGATCTCGCTACGTATTTGGCGAAGTCTCTTTTCGAGTTCTCCCAGTGTTTCTATACCTCGTATCATTCTCATGACTCCTTACCACTGGGTGATCGTACTGCCGTTACTTGGCACACGGTAGTTTGGTTGACGCTTTCCGCGCTCTTTGGAACCAACGATGCGATGCTGGATGATACCGTCATCAAGCTTGTCTCTCTTGACCTTCTCGTAGGTCTCTTTGTCGACACGCAGCCCCCACTGGCGTACCTGTTCTACGGCATCATTCTCTTCATTGTGTATAGAGACGGGGATCACATTGCCGTTCTCATCGACCGCTTCAACGATGATATAGTAGTTTTTGCCTGTAGGGTTGTGCGGCGGGATACGCCAGATACCTGATCGTTTTTTGGCTCCCTGGACGATACGTATCGTGTAGAGGGAGCGTAGTTGATGCAGCAGAGATTCAAGGGCACGCTTCTTGGCTTTGGCTTTTTCTATATCGCCCTGAGCCAACGCATCCTTCGCATCGGCTATGAGCAGGTTAGCCTGCTTTTGGGCACCCTCATCCCGGCTGATGGTCGTTATCTGGCTGTAGAGCTGATGCAGGGTTTTGGGCAGTTGCTGTGCAGCACTGTGCTCCGGATAGACTGCGACTGCATAGTAGCCGATACCGCCTGCACCCAGAAGTCCCAGCGAAAGCAGCAGAGGTTTGAGCCATCTACCCCTACCCACATAGAGCTCCGCGAGCCACCGCTTCAATCCTGGCTTTGCCGGATGAAATGTGAAGCGCTCCTCCTCAAGTGCCTTGACACCCTCCTCGAGTATCTCGTCAGTCACCTCTATCCCCTGCTCGGCATAGATCGCTTTGAGTTTTTCGATAAAACGCTTGCGTCGCGCTTCGCTGCCAAGCTCCTTTTGGACGATGCCCTCTTTGTGACGCAATGCATCGACGGCATCCATCGCCACCATCAACTCATCGAGCGGTATTCTCTCCTCTTTCATAGATCTTTAGACCTTGTGCGGCAATGCAAGCGATTCACCACGGTTGATGATCTTGGTCAGGCGCTGTTTACCCTCTTCGACTGCTTCTCGTATCTCTTCGCTGTTTTTGGTAGAGAGCTTGCGCATCTCGTCGATCATCTCTGTAGTGCGCTCTTGGAAATGGACAACTGAGTCGACCAGCTTTTTGACTGCATCAGCACGGATGGTAGGACCATAGCCTGCTTTTACTGCGGCATCCTGTACCTTGCCGCCGATATCTGCAAGATCCTCAAGGCTCTTTGAGACCCC